>JAFSQD010000034.1 GCA_017446765.1 Alloprevotella sp. | reverse complement strand
GGCGGCGTCGGCTGTGGGGAATGCCATTTCAGCGGCGCGTAGCATTTCCTCGGCACTCACCACGTCGGTGCGGTGGATGCGGGGATTGTGCGTAGTGAGTGCCACAGGACCGGCAATGAGTTCCACATCCGCACCGCGTGCAGCGCAGGCCTCGGCAAGGGCAAATCCCATCTTTCCCGTGGAGAAATTGCCGATGAAGCGTACGGGGTCAAGGCACTCATAGGTGGGGCCTGCCGTGATGAGGACGCGCTTTCCCGTAAGTTCTCCGCGGCGTGCAAAGAAATCGCTGACAGCCTGCACGATAAGCTCTGGCTCCTCCATGCGTCCCTTTCCGCTCAGGCCGCTGGCCAGTTCGCCATCGGCAGCCTCGATGATGGTGACGCCGCGGCTGCGCAGCGTCTGCAGGTTTTTCTGCGTGGCGGGGTGGGCGTACATGTCCAGGTCCATTGCTGGAGCTACCATCACGGGGGCTTTCATGGAGAGGAATGTCGTGACGAGCATGTTGTCCGCCACGCCCGTAGCCATCTTGGCCAGCGTGGAGGCCGTGGCGGGAGCTATGAGCATGAGGTCCGCCCATTGCCCGAGGTTCACGTGGCTATGCCACGAGCCGTCGCGGCGGTCGAAGAACTCGCTGACGACGGGTTTCTGCGTGAGTGTAGCCACAGAGAGCGGCGTGATGAACTCCTTGGCTGCAGGTGTCATGACGGCCTGCACCTCCGCTCCAGCTTTGACGAGGAGGCGGATGAGTTGACATGCTTTGTAGGCGGCGATGCTGCCCGTGATGCCAAGGACGATATGCTTGCCTTTCATAGTCTGTACGGCCATAGTCAGAATCCCATGCTCAGTTTGATGCGCGTGAGGTTTTGCTTCGTGTCTTGTGTGAAGTCGCCCTGCATCATCCATGCGTAGTAGCCAGGGTCGGTGCGGAGGACGTGGCGAAGTTCGCGTCCTTTGTGCTTCCCGAAGTTTACGATTTCGCGTCCCTGCTCGTCGTAGACGAAGCGTCCGGCGAGGTCGACGTTACGGTTGCGTCGTGAGAATTCCGACAACCATGCTACGTCGTTGTGGAGGGCGTTGCCGTAGCGTTCCAGCTGTGCGCGCAATACGTCGTAGGTCGCACGCGTATCAGCTTGCGCCGTGTGGGCGTTGTTGAGGTCGCGGTGGCAGTAGAACTGCAGGGCGGCGGAGAGTGTGCGCTGCTCCATCTTGTGGAAGATGGTCTGCACATCTATCAGGCGGCACTTGCGTACGTCGAAGTCTGCGCCGGCGCGTGCAAACTCCTCTACGAGCAAGGGAACGTCGTAGGAATTGGAGTTGAAGCCTGCAAGGTCGCACTCGCGGAAGCGTGCTGCCAGCTCGGCGGCACAAGACTCGAAGCGCGGACATTCCGCCACGTCGGCATCGTGGATACCGTTGACGGCGGTGGCTTCAGCGGGAATGTGACAGCCGGGGTTGAAACGAAGTGTATCGCTCTGCTCCGTGCCGTCAGGAAATACCTTGATATAGGATATTTCGATAATGCGGTCCTTAGCAACATTGAGACCGGTAGCCTCAATGTCGAAGAATATCAAGGGACGCTTGAGGTTCAGCTTGTTAGCGTAATTTTCTTGTTTGGTAGCCTGGAACATGATGCTATGCGGCTTTTATACTGTCGTAATTGATTTCTCCCCAAATTCGCCTGCTTCTATTGCTGTTGAATTCTTCGTCGATTAAATTTCGCTCTCGTTGGTACGCTTTAACTCTGATACCTCCCAAGTACAAAAGAAGATGCGGCAAATCGTCTGTCATAAAAGGACGATTCGTGGATGCTTCAATTTGTTTGCAAATGTGGGGATGATGCTTTTTGTATGAATCTGAGCAAAACACCCAGAAGGGAATGTCGAATTGCGGTAGAATATATTCGCGTTGGCGGTTTAGGTTCCGGCCCAATTCATGCACCCCATCGTAAACCAGCTCTCCATGGTCCGGCACATAGATAACGATGGCATCTTTTGGGGAGAAGACGTTGATTATGGAATCTACTACTGTATCGTTATAGAGAATGGCGTTGTCGTAGTCTGCGACAATCATCTTTTCTTCTTGATTTAGATCGTTGCGTTGAGCATAGTCGGAGGGCTTAAAAACCTTTTCGTCTTCCGGGTATCGCTGTTTGAAATCAAGGTGTATCCCTAAAAAGTGGAAAACAACCAGCTGGGGCTTTCTTGCTGTAGTGTCAGCCATTGTGAGGTAGTCGTTCACCAAGTCCATGTCGTATGTGTGACTTTTTGCATTTCGCAAGTCAAACATGTAGCTGTTGATGCCGGGATTGTTCATAAACATATCCTCGGTGAAGTCGCTGATAGCGGATGTTTTATCAAGCGTATGCTGATTGCTGAAGAACATGACTTCGTAACCGGCCTTTTTGAATATCGCAGGAATGACGGGGTAATCGTACCAAGGTCCTTTTGAGTCATAATTGTAAAGCGTCAGCATGTTCTGGAATGACTTAAAGGTAAGATTGTATGAAGTAATAACGTCATCAAACCGATACAGACTACCCTCCTGGTGGCGGCGTTGCTGCCGTGGCGTCGTGGGAAGTGTATAATCATAAAGTGATGAATGGTGACGGTTATAGCTCTCTCCAATTATTAGTACGATTATGGGCGACTCAAACGAGCATGAGTCAACTTGTGTGGACTTGACGTTTTTGAACAAGTGCTCTCTCATGGTTGAAAAACGGCATGTTTCCTTTACGGACAGTCCAAGACGATAAATAGGAAGGTATTCATGAGTCAAAGATTCCGCGGTAATCCTATCCTGCATGTCGTCATCGGAAACTCGTGTGTAGACTTCGTAGAGATATAGCTTGTTGGGAATGCCGTATGCAATGGATGCAAATGATAAGAGAAGAAGAGAATAGATGAGCTTGCGGTGTATGAATAATTTTCTTTTTGTTAGGTAAACGACAAGGGGCAGTACCAGGAACAGGGCGACGGGCGTCAGCAATAACCCTGCCGACAGCTGTGTCCGAAGTGCCTCCGTTGCCTCATTCCAATTCGTCTGCAACCAGGTTTGGACAACGTTGGGAATAAGAGGAACCCCCATCACTTGATAAGTAATCATGTCGGCAAGTCCTATGACGTAGAGAAAGCCATAAATCACGTACTTGGAGGAACGACGCACATGTGTCGGAAACATGGAAATGACCGCGCATAGGATATAGACATCGCCAAACATTTCAAATCCGGCTCGTAGCCTGCTGCATCCCTTGTACTGAATGGGTATGATGGAGAGGCAAAACAACAAAATAAGCGCCAAGTAGAATCCTTGGTTGTTGCTGATGGGTGATTGTGCCTTGGAAATGATTCTCTTTATGGAAACCATTTTACCCTCTTCTTTCTGCCCAGTTGATGCGGTTTCAGTATGGTAAGCGATGGCCTCTGCGTACAGGATGTGTTCCTTCTTTGTCCCTAACCCCTTAGCCATTCGCTTGTGGACGATAGCTGATGGCTCTCGTGCCATCAGCTAAAAGTCCTTGAGCGGTGCCGCAGGAATCTTGACGTGGAAAGTCGCTGTATTTGGCGTACCTCGTTATTAGTCGTTGATCATCAGGGGCATCAAGAGCATGAGGACTTCCTCGTTCTCTTTTTGTTCAGCTGGAACGATGACGCCTGCGCGTGTACCGTCGGCCAGGCGGATGACGACTTCTTCGCCCGAGAGGTTGTTGAGAAGCTCAAGGAGGAAGGGGCCTTTGAAGCCTATCGTCATCGGGGCGCCTGCATAGTCGCAGAGCAAGGACTCCTCGGCACTGCGGGCAAACTCGCTGTCGTTGGATGAAACGGTCAGGCGGCCGCCGTCAATGCGCACCTTGATGAGCGAGCTCACGACGCTGGAGAAAATCAGCGTGCGGCGCAAAGCTGCGATGAGGGCTTCGCGGTTTACCGTGGCCACGTTGGGATTTTCCTTCGGGATGACGCTGCGGTAGTTGGGGTATTTTCCCTCAATGAGGCGGCAGGCCATCTGGTAGTTTTCCGTGCGGATCTCTGCGTTGCGGCCGTCAAAGGTGAAGGTGACGGTGTCGTCAGCCTTGGCCAGGATGTTCTTGAGCAGCGTGGCGGGCTTCTTGTGGATGATGAACGAACCTGCTTCGGGCGATGTCACGCCGTAGCTTGTGCTGCATGCCAGCTTTTGGCCGTCGCTGGCTACGACGGTCAGCGAGTCTGTCTGGATGTCAAAGTAGATGCCGTTCATGACGGGACGAAGGGCGTCATCGGCAGTGGCAAAGAGGGCGCGGCCTACGTTCTCAAGCAGGCGCGGAGCTTCGATGCGCAGTTCGGCACTGCCTTCGCCGGGCGTGGCGGGCACGGGGTACTCGTCGGCATTTTGGGCCATGAGGTTGTACTTGCCATTTCGGTATTCCACCGTCACCTCCATGTTCTTCTCGTTGACGTAGAACTCCAGGGGCTGGTCTGGAATTTCCTTGATGGCATCCTGTACGGTCTTCGCATTGGCCGCAAAGCGAATGTCGGCGTCGGCTTCGGACAGTTCCATGACGGTGCGCAGTGTGGTCTCATTGTCGGAGGCCGTCAGCGTCAGCGTATTGCCCTTCACCTCAAAAAGGAAACAGTCCAGGATGGGAAGGTTGTTCTTTGCCACAATCACGCGGCCGATGGTCTGCATGCGCGCGGAAAGGACGGAACTTGAAATTACGAATCTCATTGTGTTTTCTATGTTTGTATTGTTAGTTTGTTGTTTCTTGTGTCGTGGCCGCCCTTGCGAAAGGGACAAAGCAGGCACAAAAATAGCGCATGCGCGCGGAACAAACAAGTTTTACGTGTGAAAAAATGCGAATCCCGAGTCTCTTCGCCTCCCGCGCGTACGAAGCACCTTGCTTTCGGGGGCTTATGCTTCCTCGAGGTGCGCCATGGCATCGGCCACGACGAAGGTGCTGCCCCCTACGAAAATGGTGTCGAAGGGCGTGGCCTTGCGCCGTGCCTCGTCGAGAGCGGATGCCACGCTGTTGTAGGCGTCTCCCCGCAGGCCGTGGCTGTGGGCTTTTTCGGCCAGTTGCTCGCAGGTCATGGCACGGTCCACGGAGGCCTGTGCCCAGAAGTAGGAGGCATTTTCCGGCAGGAAGGGCAGGATGCGCTCCACGTCCTTGTCGGCTGCAAATCCGAGCACACAGAATAGTCGCGTTTCAGGCTTGTCGGACAGGGTGTGGAGCTGCTGTTGCAGGTAGGCCCAGCCTCCAGTGTTGTGTCCCGTGTCAGCCACGATCAGGGGATGCTTGGCCAGTGTCTGCCAACGGCCGCAGAGTCCCGTTGCATCGCACACGTTGCGGAAGCCCTCGCGCACATTTTCGTCGCTAATTGTCTTGCCCAGACTCGTCTTCCGCAATAGGTGCACGGCATGGAGTACGGTGTTGGCATTCAGAGGCTGGCAGAGTCCGGTCAGCTGTCCTTCCAAGGTGCCGAAGGAGCGTGTTTCGTAGCGGAGGTAAGCACCCTCGGCATCGAGGGTGGCGTTGAGGATTTCTTTGTCGTCCTCGGCAAAGGTGAGCGTCGTGCCAGCCTTCTGTGCCGCGTGCTCAAAGACGGGACGTGTCTGGGGCGTTGTCTCACCCACCAGGGCGGGTATACCAGACTTGATGATGCCGGCTTTCTCGCTTGCAATGGCTTCAAGGGTAGCACCGAGCAGGGCGGTGTGGTCCAGGCTGATGTTTGTCACGATGCTCAGCAGGGGAGTGATGATGTTCGTGCAGTCAAGGCGCCCGCCAAGTCCCACCTCAATGACGGCTACGTCCACCTTCACGTCGGCAAAATAGCGCAGTGCCATGGCCGTTGTCAGTTCAAAGAACGACGGGTGGAGGGGTTCGAAGAAGGCGCGGTGTTTCTGGACGAAGCGCACGACGTATTCCTGGGGTATCATTTCGCCGTTCACGCGAATACGTTCACGTAAATCCACGAGATGGGGACTTGTGTAGAGTCCCACGCGGAGACCTGCGGCTTGCAGGATGGCTGCCAACGTGTGGCACGTGCTGCCCTTGCCGTTCGTGCCGGCTACGTGTAGGGTAGGGTAGTTGCGGTGGGGATGTCCGAAGTAGGCATCAAGGGCTTCTGTGGTCTGGAGGCCGGGTTTATAGGCCACCGCCCCCTTCTGTTGAAAGAGGGGGGCGGAGTGGTAGAGATAGTCTACAGTTTCGTGGTATGTCATGGGGAAGATGCCCTATGGCTCTTGCTATGAGCCGAAATAGTTTCTGTAGGATTTGAAGATGCGCTCCTTAGCGTTCGGTGTAGGTTCTATGGTCTTGTCGGCGGCTACGTCGGAAAGGGCGTTTCGCACCTGGCTGCTGGGCGATTCGGGGATGTATACGCTGACATTCACCACGATGTCGCCCGTGCCGTATCCGTATCCGTTGACGGCAGGCATGCCTTTGCCGCGCAGGCGTAGCGTCGTGCCAGGCTGTGTGCCAGGCTTGATCTTGATGCGGGCGCGGCCGTCAATGGTCGGTATCTCTACGTCGCAGCCCAATGTGGCCTGCGGCACCGTCAGCAGGAGGTTGTAGATGAGGTCCTGACCGTCACGTATGAAGTCCTCGCTCTTAATGGCTTCGATGTGTACTTCTATGTTGCCGGGCACGCCGCCGTGCTTGGCGGCATTTCCTTTGCCCTGCACGTTGAGTACCATGTTGCCGTCCACTCCTGCGGGGATGGACACCTCCACGACCTCCTCACCTTTCACGGTGCCTTCGCCGTGGCAGTGCGAGCATGGATGTGTGATGATTGTGCCTTCGCCGTGGCAATGGGGACAGGGACTTTGCGACTGTACCATGCCGAAGAAGCTTTGGCGTGCCTGTACCACGTAGCCCGAGCCGTGGCACGTGGGGCAGGTCTCGGGCTGATGGCCGCTTTCACATCCCGTGCCGTGACATTCGGGACAGGTGACATCCTTTTTCACCTTGAACTTCTTTTTTGTGCCTGAGGCCATCTCTTGCAGCGTCAGGCGCACTTTCAGGCGTAGGTCGCCGCCTTTGTATCGACGTTGGCTGTGTCCTCCGCGACCGAAGCCGCCAAAGCTACCGAATCCCATGCCTTCAAAGATGTCGCCGAAGTGGGAGAAGATGTCGTTGATGTCCATCTCGCTGGCGTTGAAGCCTCCGGCTCCTCCGCCTACGCCGGCATGGCCGAACTGGTCGTAGCGCTGGCGTTTCTCAGGGTCGCGCAGGACATCGTAGGCCTCTGCCACCTTTTTGAATTTTTCCTCCGCATCCTTGTCGCCGGGATTGCGGTCGGGGTGGTATTTCAGAGCCATCTGGCGGAACGCCTTCTTGATTTCGTCGGCGGTAGCTGTGCGCTCCACACCAAGTATTTCGTAGTAATCTTCTTTCATGACATTTTTGTTATTGTCCCACGGCCACCTTTGCGTGGCGCAGTACGCGGTCGTTGAGCATGTAGCCCGTGGCTACACAGTCGATGACCTTGCCTTTCTTCTCCTCGTCGTCCGTAGGTACGAGGGCTATGGCTTCGTGGTAGTCAGTGTCAAAAGCGGCACCTACGGCCTCCATGCGTTTCAAGCCTTGCTGGGCGAGGGTGTCGGTGAGCTTCTTTGCAATGAGTTCTACGCCTTGCCGGAGGGTTTCGACGTCGGCATCGGCCGTCATGTTGGCTTCGGCGCGTTCCATGTCGTCAAGTACGGGCAGGAGGTTTTCAATGACACGTGCGCCGCCGTTGAGTATGAGTTCGCTCTTTTCCTTCAGGGTGCGGCGGCGGAAGTTGTCAAACTCGGCCACGCTGCGCAGGTAGAGGTCTTTCAGGCGGGCTATCTCTTGTTCGGCCGCTTCCAGTTGCTCCTCGATGGTAGGCTCGGCCTCGGTCTCGGCTTCAGGCTCCTGACCCTTGTCCTCGTCAGTTGTCGCATGGTCCTCTTGGGCATCTTCGCGGGCAACCTCTTCTGCGGCTTCTTTCAGCGTTTCGTCAAGGCTCTTCACCTTGAGCTCTTCCTCTTTGTGGTCGTTATGATGTTTCTTCATAGGATGATTTTTATGATTGTACCTCATGCATTAAGCAAAAGGCGTGCCAGCATACATCTTCTCGCGAAGTTCGCGGATGTGATCGTCGTGGATGTAGTCCTCGTAGGTCATAAGCTTGTCGATGGTGCCGTTGGGCGTCAGCTCGATGATGCGGTTGGCCACGGTGTTGATGAATTCGTGGTCGTGGGATGCGAAGAGGATGTTTCCACGGAACAGCTTCAGATTATTGTTGAAGGCCTGTATGCTTTCCATGTCAAGGTGGTTGGTGGGCGTGTCGAGGATGAGGCAGTTGGCGTTTTTCAGTTGCATGCGTGCAATCATGCATCGCATCTTCTCGCCGCCCGACAACACGTTGACGGACTTCATGATTTCCTCGTCCTTGAACAGCATGCGTCCCAGGTAGGCCTTGAAGAATATCTCGTTGCCAGTGCCGTACTGCGAAAGCCAGTCGAGCATCTGCATGTCGGTGTTGAAGAACGCGGTGTTGTCCAGGGGCAGGTAGGCCGTCGTGATGGTGACCCCCCACTTGTAGTTACCGAATGCCGGCTGCTGGTTGCCGTTGATGATTTCGAAGAGGGCAGTCATGGCGCGCGGGTCGTGGCTGATGAAAACGATCTTGTCGTTCTTTTCCACGTTGAAGGTGAGCTTGTCAAAGAGCACGTTTCCTTCGTCGTCGGTGGCCCTGAGGTCGTTGACCTCGAGCACCTGGTTGCCCGGTTCGCGTTCCATCTGGAAGATGATGCCGGGATAGCGGCGTGTGGAGGGTTTGATCTCTTCCACGTTGAGCTTTTCGAGCATCTTTTTGCGGCTTGTCGTCTGTCGGCTCTTGGAGACGTTTGCCGAGAAGCGGCGTATGAATTCCTCCAGTTCCTTGCGCTTTTCCTCGGCTTTCTGCTTCTGGTTTTGTGCCTGTCGCAGGGCGAGTTGTGAGGATTCGTACCAGAAGCTGTAGTTTCCGGCGAAGAGTGTCACCTTGCCGAAGTCGATGTCGACGGTGTGGGTGCATACCTGGTCAAGGAAGTGACGGTCGTGGCTTACGACGAGCACGGTGTGCTCGAAGTTGCCGAGGTAGTCCTCCAACCATTCCACGGTTTCAAGGTCAAGGTCGTTGGTGGGCTCGTCGAGCAGGAGGTTGTCGGGTTCGCCGAAGAGGGCCTGCGCCAGCATGACGCGCACCTTCTCCTTACCCGAGAGGTCGCGCATGAGCTTTTGGTGCAGGGGGGTCTTCACGCCGAGGCCTTCCAGGAGTTCGGCTGCGTCGTTCTCGGCCGTGTAGCCTCCGGCGTTGGCGAACTTTTCCTCCAACTCGGCCACGCGGATGCCGTCTTCGTCGCTGAAGTCCTCCTTGCTGTAGAGGGCTTCGCGCTCCTTGGCGATTTCCCACAGTACGGTGTGACCCATCATGACCGTCTCGAGCACGGTGTGGTCATCAAACTTGAAGTGGTCCTGCGAGAGTACGCTGAGGCGTTCGCCGTAGCCCATTTCGACGGTACCCTTTGTGGGTTCAAGTTCGCCCGAGATGGCCTTGAGGAGCGTGGACTTGCCGGCTCCGTTGGCGCCTATGATGCCGTAGATGTTTCCGTTGGTAAACTTCATGTTCACGTCCTTGTAGAGGACGCGTTTGCCGAATTGAATGGCAAGGTTTGTGACTGTTATCATATATAGCTGTTGGTATGTTTTCTTGCGAAGTGGGAGGTGCTTAGCTGTAGCGTGCGTATTTTTCGGGTTCTTCCAGCTCTTCCTGGTCTAAGAGTGCCACGGCTAAGGACATTTTTTCCGATATCTCGTCGCTGACGCAGGGAAGATAGATGCTGGTCGCGGGAATCCATGGGATGGCCGGGCAGGTGGCTTCCAGGGGACTTTTCGTGCCGGGCGCAAGGAGTATGTCCTCGTGTAGGGTGATGTTTTCCGACCAGCATTTATAGACGGCTTCCTTGGCTGTCCATAGCCGTACGGCGTCTCTTTCTCGCTCCTCGTCCGTGTCCATTAGCCTCATCTCTTGTGGTTTGAGGAATTTGTGGGCAATCCTCAGGGCGCGGGGACTCCACATCTCAATGTCGATGCCGACCGGATACGGACTGCTGATGAGTGCCACGTAGCCTTTTGTGTGGGAGATGCTCATGCACATGGGTGTCCCCCATGCCAAGGGTCCCCCCGAGTTTCTGTGCAGCAGTTCTGCCTCTGGTGGAAACGTGAGCTGGAAGAGGATGTAGGATACGAGTATCTCCAGTCTACGCTGCGGGGAGGTGATGTCGGCGAGGCGTTGGCTGGAGTCCACGGCGGCCATAGGAAACATGGCGGAGAGCGTCGCTTCGCTCTCCGTCGTATGCCAGATTTTCAATGACGTGTATTCAGAAAGGAAGTTCCTCTTGTCTACTATCAACGGCATTGCCTTCTTGCTTGGTTTCTTGCGGCGGTTGTGGAGCTGTCGTTGTCTCTCGTGCGGAGCGTGGCGTGAGCATTTCCATCTCTTTGGCCCACACTTCCGTGATGTAATGTGTCTGGCCCTTCTTGTCTGTCCAGTTGCGCGTGCGCAGTTCGCCTTCGATGTAGAGTTTGTCGCCTTTGTGGACGTATCGCTCCACGACTTCGGCCAGTCGACGCCACAGCAGCACGTTGTGCCATTCTGTCCGTTCGGGTACTTCCGTCCCATTGGGCAGTCTGTAGCCGGGCGTGCTCGTGGCAAGTGTCAGGCTTGCTGTGCACACGCCGCCCTCGATGTATCGGATGACGGGTTCCTTCCCGACATTCCCGATGAGCATGACTTTGTTCAGGGACATGGTTTTCGTTTTTGGGGGAGTGGGTGTCTGTCTATCTGATTCTGTCAGCTGCGCGCACCAGTTCTTCGTCCTTTTTGACGGCACGGTGAGCCAGGAGGGTCAGGACGATGGATAGGAAGGGTAGTGCGGCACAGAGGGCAGGGGAGAATGTGGCTTGCGTCTGCTGCAACAGCATGACGCTGAGGCCTATGTAGGCTGCATACCACGCCATGCCAAGTACCACGACCCAGTTGCAAAGGCGCATCTGGCGGCGGCGGTTCCTGTATAGGAAGATGTTTGCCAGGGGCAGTGCCACGAGCAAGAGGCTGATGACGGCCAGCGCGAAGTGGTAGGGCATTGTGGCCGTGGGCTGCATGGTGCCGGTGGCACGCAGTCCCAGGGCGCTGAGGGTCAGGTAGGCTGTCTCGTCGGTGTAGAACCGTGCCAGGGGCGTAGTGATGGTAAAGGCCGGGAGGATTCCGGCCAGAAGCAGATATACGCTTTGGATGCGTTGTATCATTGATACTATTTATTGAGGTTCCGGATGTTGCTTTCGGTCGGCCGGAGGTCTCAAAATTATAAGAAAATAGATTAAAATGCTTGCGCGAAGTTCATGAAAGGGAATTTGTGCATGGGAACGAGCAAGAAATCTTATATTTAATTTTCTTATAATTTTGAGCGAAGCGACCCCATTTCTTGTAGGGGCAGGAACAGCCGGAACTTGAATTGTTGATTTGTGAGTGCTTACTGGTTGTCCAGGTTTTCCTTGTCCTTGGCGGGGTTGCGATGGTAGATGCGGTCGTGGAGATATTCGTCCTGTGCCATGAGCGTGGGCTTGGGCAGCTTCTCGTAGTAGCGGGAGATTTCGATCTGTTCGCGGTTTTCAAACGTTTCCTCCAGGTTGTCGTTGCCGGAGGCGAACTCCTTCAGCTTGCGGCTGAGGTCTTCCTTCATCTGTGCGGAAATCTGGTTTGCGCGCTTCGACATGATGGCCACACTTTCGTAGATGTTTCCCGTACCGCGTGCGAAATCCATCAGGTTGTAGGTCTGTGTCTGTGTGGGAGCTTTGCTTTTTCTGTAATCCATTGTGTGGAGATTGGTTTGTTATGGTCTTTTTTTTCTTTGTTGTTTCTGATGCGGGCTGGGTTTCAGTCATTGCTGTCCGTCTGCCGGCGGAACTTCTTGGGCACGCTGGCCAGGTAGGCGTTGGCCTCCTTGAGGTGCTTCGACTCGGGGTATTCGCTCATGAATCCGTAGTACTCGTCGATGGCGGCGTTGTAGCGTTCCTCCTGCTTGGCCTCAATGCTGTTCTTGGCATAGTCGAAGCGTGCTTTCAGCACGAGAAATGCGAAGTCCTCTCTGCGGAGGGTGAAGGGATAGTCCTTGATGGCGTTCTCGGCCGTCACGATGCAGGCGTTGTAGTTTCCGTTGCCGCCGTTGAGGAAGTAGGTGCCAAGGTCGTAGTAGTACTTGGCGGTGAGGTATTCCTTTTCTACGAGTATTTCCTGAAGTTCAAAGATGCGTTCCTGTGCGTCGGCGCGCAGTCTGGAGTTGGGATAGGTGTCGATGAAGTTCTGGAATTCGGTGACGGCCTCGTACGTGGCGCTTTGGTCCAGCTTGGGCTCAGGCACGGAGAGGTAGAGGGCCATGCCGCTGTTGTAGCGCGACTCTTCTGCATAGTGGCCTTTAGGGTAGCTCTTGTAGTAGGTCTTGAACGTGTTCGACGCAGCCTCGTAGTTGCGGGCGCGCAGGTTGGCAAGGCCCATGAGGTAGAGCGATTCCTCGCCGCGGTCGGTACCCTTGAGGGGCTTGACCACCTCTTGTAGCAGAAGGGCGGAACGGTTGTACTGCCCTTCGGCAAAGTATTGCTTTGCGACTTCGTACTTGTAGGAGTAGTCGGTGGTTTTTTGCAACGCATTATAACCCTGGCAACTGGCCAGGGCAAGCATGGCAGCAAGCAATATGGGGAGGAATGACTTCATTTCTTTTGTGTTCAAAACGGCGTAAAATGCGCGCAAAAGTAATATGATTCGCGCGAATGGCAAAGCAATCACCGGCTTTTTAACATATCGCTAAGGTTCCTTTATTTCTTCGACGAGCGAAGCGGCAAAGCCGATGACTGCGGGACAAAAAACTTTCCGCACGAGATAATAATCGTCCCACAGAAAGAGCAGAAATAGCAGAAATGGCTTCGCATCGGGCGGGTAAGAGAATTTCCTTTATTTCCTTTATTTCCGTGGGACAATAAAAACTATCCGCATGAGATACTAATAGTCCCGCAGATATGGCAGAAATAGCAGAAAGAGCTGCGCAGAGTGAGGGTAACAAGATTTCCGTTATTT
>JAFSQD010000033.1 GCA_017446765.1 Alloprevotella sp. | reverse complement strand
GGAGGTTCAATCCCTTGTCACTCATCACTTTTATTCGTCCTCACTGCAAGCATCCTCAGTAGAGGAGGAGGTTTCATAGGGGACTACAAGTTAAGAATTTCGTCGTAGGGCAGATCCATACGTTTTCCGATGCTTGTCACGATGACGCCAGCACCTTGTGCCTTCGCCTCTTGCATCATCAGTTCGGCCATGATGCACGAGTTCTCGTCGTCAAGGTGACTGACAGGTTCATCCGCCAAAAGGAAGTCAAAAGGTTGGGCAAGGGCACGTATCATTGCTACGCGCTGCTGCTGTCCAAAGCTCATGCGCCCCACCTTGGCATCCTCCTTGTCGGCTATGCCCAAGAGCCCAAACCACGCATGCAGTTCCTTGTCCTCTTTCCAATGAGTGAGGTTGTTTTTTACCTGCACATTCTCCCAAGCCGTAAGTTCGGGGAATAGCCGCAGCTCCTGAAACAGATGGCTCAGATGGCGCTGACGGAGCGCTACCCAATCGGTCACTCGGAGTTCGCGGATATCCCGACCGTCAAATCGGAATGAACCTTGATAGTCATCACGATGACCATTAATAAAACTGCAAAGGGAAGATTTCCCTGTTCCGCTTTGGGCTTCTATAAGGTAGGTGTGACCACGCTCAAAGCAAAGGTCACGAGACCATACGTCACTCGTCATGTTTGCACGCGAGGCAAACACATTGGGCAAGGTCTGGCTCAAAGATATTGTTTCCATTTCCGTGTGTGTTCGAGTAGATGGGTGCGATCACTCAATGGTCAGCTGGAAGCGGTGCCGTTCGGAAGCTACATAGCTGATTCGCTTTGTCTGGCCAAGCAAACGGCTTAATGTCTGCGCCACCCCTCCTTCCAGTCCAGTCTGCTGCAGCAAGCTTGCTACGTTCAGGGTAAAGAATGCTCGCTTTCCTGTGGCCTTGTCAGTAAGCGCACTTGGCGCAATGGCGGGAGGCTGGGGCATTGTGTGCTCATCGTACTGGATACTGTCGGCCTGCTGAATGCAAAGGCGGAAACGCACATCAGCATCCTTAGGCAAAGCATCAAGCGTAAGGAAGAAATCCCCCCCACGACTCTTAAGCCTCTCGGTGTCGATGGACTTATCCAAGGTGAGGAGCATCGTACGTACGTTCTGGTCGCTACGTAGGAGGCTTAGCAGTTGGTCGCCCTCGCTGTGCGCAGCCAAATAGAGCACGCAGTTGTCGGGGGCATAGGGTCGAAGGGGGGCCTCGAGGGGAGGCCACGAGGTGTCGGAAGCTTCAAGGAGGCTGCGAGTTTCATCGTCCTCGCTGGTCAGGCGACCTTCCATCGTGACGCCATCTGCCTCCTTTCCTGAAAAAGCAATTTCAGCACCTGCCACAAGCACTACTTTACCATCCTTGCATCCCTGCGGAACGTCAACACGGAAAAGCATTGAGAAAGGAGAAGGCAAGGCCGTAAGGTGTGAATAGAGACGTAAGTTGCCCTTCACGTCATCAAGCAAAGCCTGATGGCCGGAATGACGGAAACTGCTTCGGCTGGACGAGCTAAACAGCTGATCCATTGCCTGACGCATGACATCACGTTCCTGCACGAGGCCTGGGCCGAGAGCAAGGCATGCATTGCTGTTCCATGCCACGAGCCATCCCGTCTTCAGCCATGCCCATGCCAGCTGGTCGCTGCGGGGAAGCAACTCGGCCTGTCCACTTTTTGAGAGGCGCCGAAACTGCTCGGAGAGACGTCTGCCATCGTGTAGCGGCGCACAAACTGCGAAGTATTCGCTGGGGGTGATGAAAATATATACATCTTGCGTTTCATCAAGACCCTCAGGGCGGAAGCCGAGTTGCGAACTGAGCATGTTGCCCAGGCGCATGTCGTTAGCTAACAACGCGGAGGGCTCCACAGTAAGGACGGCACGTGCGTCAGCGGGCACAAGATCGGCATAATCCTTAGGAGCAAACAGCAAAAAGTAGAGCCCTACGACAATTGCCGCCAAAAGGACAAAAGGCAAAGAAGCTTTCAGAAGTACATATTTTTTATGTGTCATGGCCATTTTTGTACGCTTCACGTTAGGTTATCTTGTTCTATCGCGTTCCTTTCGCGACTGTTGGTGTCTCTTTACCGCTTCATCTTCTTGAGAAACATCATGTGAACAGCACAGAGTGCGGCGGTTTCCGTACGCAAGCGGGATGCACCGAGACTGACGGGGCGAAAGCCCTCGCTGATAGCGGCTCGCACCTCTTCTATGCTGAAATCGCCCTCAGGACCGATAAGCACTTGTGCAGCCCCTGCTACATTAAGCACATCAAACAACATGGGGGCGGTGGTACCTACATCCGAATCATCATAACAGTGACAGATGAAGCGTTGTCCTTCAAAGGGACGTCGTATGAAATCCTGAAACGGCGTCATGCTTGTGACAATGGGTTTCGCAGCCTTGTGGCTCTGCTTCATGGCACTGACAACAATCTTTTCTATGCGCTCGGTCTTTACT
The DNA here is from genome assembly GCA_017446765.1 of Alloprevotella sp. Taxonomy (GTDB): domain Bacteria; phylum Bacteroidota; class Bacteroidia; order Bacteroidales; family Bacteroidaceae; genus Alloprevotella. Next base: position 12,048 of record JAFSQD010000033.1, on the reverse strand, counting down.
ACCCTTCGCTCAGAGTTGCGGCAATCGAGAAAAACGATTTCGTCCACGCCAACTTCCGTGGCCTTTTCGGCAAACCATTCCATGCGGTCCATATTCTTTGTCGGAGCAACGGCCAGTTCAATGCGCCCGTGCCAACCAGAGGCAATGGCTTCCTGACGGCGTATTTCCATCCTGCACCATTTCTTTGAAACCTCGGCGAGAACGCCTTCGTAGGTGTGTCCACGTCCATCAGTGGCAAGGATGGCATCCCCTTCCTTCATACGCAAGACACGTATTGCATGGATGGCTTCCTCTTCTGGCAACTGTAGGTTTTCGGGAAGTTCCGGAGCATAGAAAACATGGTATTCCTTCATCGAAGAGAGATTTATTACTGCAAAAATACGCCATCAAAGGCGAAGAAAAAAGAATTTTGGTTACTTTTGCGCAAAAAATTTTTCTCTATGAAGCGTATCTTCATACTCTGCGTCTATGTCTGCTGCTGCATTGCAGCCTTTTCGCTTGTCAACGATGAGGCTACGAAGGGAAGCGGAGACGTGCTCGTGGCGGGCGACATGCTCCCCCTGTTTTCAGCAGTTACGAGCGACGGCCAGAAGGTAACTACAGCCAACCTCTCAGGTCGTCCTTGCGTGATCGTATTCTTCAACACGGGCTGCGGTGACTGCCGACGCGAACTGCCTGCCGTGCAGAAGGTCTATGATGAGTTTAAAGACCGCGTGAACTTCGTCTGCATCGGTCGCGAAGAACCATACGAAAGCGTGCTTTCCTTTTGGAAATTCATGGGACTTACGATGCCTGTCTCGCCGCAACCCGACCGCACAATATATAATCTCTTTGCTCAACGAGGCATACCACGCACCTATGTGTGCAACGAAGAAGGGCGGATTGTCCATACCTTCAACCAGAATGTGAACCGAAGAAAACTGAGGAAATGTTTGATGAGGCTTTTAGGTTTGTAGGTTTGGCTACGCAGATAGTTCCAACAACAAAAGCACTAAACTACCAAACAACTAATCAACTCCAAATATCATGACACAAAAATTCCAGTTACAGTTGCGCCTTGTGGTGATGAACTTCCTACAGTTTGCCGCATGGGGTGCTTATCTGACATCCATGGGTGGCTATCTTGCCAAGACCGGACACGGAGACATCATCGGTTGGTTCTATTCCGTACAAGGCATAGTTTCCATCTTCATGCCTGCACTCATCGGCATGATAGCCGACCGCTTCATCCGTGCCGAGCGCATGCTTGGACTCTGCCATCTGCTGGCAGGCGGTTTCATGGTTGCTGCCGGTCTTTATGGCGTTCAGGCAGGTCCCGCCTATGAGCCCATGACGCTGTTCATGCTCTATTCACTCAGCGTGGCATTCTACATGCCCACACTGGCCCTTTCCAACAGTGCGGCGTTTACGGCACTGCAAAAGGCTGGTATGGACACCGTGAAGGACTTCCCCCCCATACGTGTATTCGGTACAGTCGGATTCATTTGCACGATGATATCCGTTGACCTCATGGGCTACCAGCACACGCCCGTACAATTTATCATCTCTGGTGCCATCAGCCTCCTTCTTGCATTTTATGCCCCGACCCTCCCGGCATGTCCCGTCAAGCCTAAGGGCGAGGGTGCCAGCCTGGCAGAATCACTGGGACTCAATGCTTTCAAACTATTTCGCAACAAGCGAATGGCCATCTTCTTCATCTTCTCCTTCCTACTTGGCCTTCAACTGCAGATTTCAAATGGATTTGCCAATGGTTTCATCAGTTCATTCGACCGCATTGCAGAATTCAAGGATGCCTATTTTGCTTCCCATGCCAATCTGCTCATCTCTCTTTCCCAACTGAGTGAGACATGCTGCATCCTGCTCATCCCATTTTTCATGAAGCGTTTCGGCATTAAGCGTGTGATGCTCATTGCCATGGGCGCATGGGTTCTGCGCTTTGGACTCTTCGGTGTAGGCAATCCTGCCATTCCTGGTGTGCTCTTCTTCATCCTCTCGTGCATCGTCTATGGCGTGGCCTTTGACTTCTTCAACATCTCGGGTGCACTCTTCGTGAATCAAAACACGGACGAGAGCATACGAAGTTCAGCACAAGGACTTTTCATGCTGATGACAAACGGACTTGGCGCATTCTTCGGTTCTTTGTGGGCACAAGCCATTGTCAGCCACTTTGTTCCCAATACGCCCCAAGCGGAAGAAATGCCCATCCTGACAGATGATCTTGCACAGCAACTTATGGGCGGATGGCAGACGACGTGGTTTATCTTCGCCGCATATGCCCTCGTCGTATTTATCCTCTTCTGGCTGATTTTCAAAGAAAAGAAATGAAGCTCATCGCAGACAGCGGAAGCACAAAAACACATTGGGCGTCAGTAATGCCCGATGGGAAGTGCGCCCATTTGTACACGGAAGGTCTCAATCCCCTCACACGTTCGGAATCTGAGCTCATCGGAATACTGACCTCACTGCGACAGAAACTTCCTTGCGCGCCCGCACGCATATATTTTTATGGTGCCGGATGCCGTGATGAGGGCAGACAGTACATGTACGACTTTCTTAGGCAGACTTTCCCGGAAGCAGCGACCAACATGGTGGTAGAGAGTGACTTGTTGGGTGCCGCCCGCGGTGCTTTGGGTCGCGAAGCTGGCATAGTGGGCATTCTTGGTACGGGCTCCAACAGCGGGCGTTACGACGGAATGCGCATCATTGAAAACATCCCGCCCTTAGGATTCATCCTTGGCGACGAGGGGAGTGGAGTGGCGATGGGACGAGCCTTGCTCAACCATGTCCTTCGTGGAAGACTTAAACCTACTCTCTTGCAGAGTTTTTATGCCAAATACCCAGATGCAGACACCAATAATGTCATCAGCCGCGTCTATCGGCAGCCTGCTGCCAATACCTATATGGCAAGCTTTGTCCCCTTCCTCGTGGAAAATCGTAAGGATGCTGAAATCAGAGACATTATCTTCCACGAATTGAAGTGCTACTTCCAACATCAACTTTCCTCTTATCCCGACGCGCGCAAAGAGCCGGTTGCCTTCGTGGGAGGTATGGCATTTGCCCTTCAGGAAGAGCTTCTCGAGGTGGCCGAGGAGGAAGGTTTCCGCATCCGGCGCATTCTCAAGGAACCTATGGAAGGGTTGGTCAAATTCCTGTAGGCAAACCTTCTTTGTCATTGAAGACAGCAAAAGCGCCCTTGTCTAATAATGGACAGGGCGCTTTCATTATGGCTTGTCATTCATTCAAACGTACCAGTCTACCAATGGAGCACGACGTGAGCTCCGAGGCTTGTGGTGTATCCTGGCGCAAGGCCCACGAAAGCACTCACATCGAGGATACGTGTGGTCAGTCCGTATCCGAGTTCAGCATAGGGCGTGAGGGAAGAGAGGCTGACGATGTTGACATAGATGCGTTCGCGCTGCACAATCCTGGAAAGAAATTTGAGGCGTGAGAAGACGAGCATGGGACTTTCGTAGGTAGCTGAAAGACGTGCGTAGTAGCGAGACTCATTGTACCAGCGACTGCCGAGTGCGTAGAAACGCCCACTCATCTCGTCGTGCCAACCCTCGGGCAGGTTTTCATCGCAAAAATAGTCATAGTCGAGGAAATATCCCTTACCGCGTTTTGTGTAGAGTCCATATCCAAGTCGCAGGTATAGGGAACGCAGTGCATAGAGGGGCAGTACGTAGGCGGCATCAAACTCCATGCGCTCATATCGGCTGCGAATACGGCCAACAGGAATGCCGTGTTCGTAGTCAAAGCGCAACGTGGGCCATCGGGAGTAGAGCGGAACTTTGTGACCAAGGTTGTCGCGATAGTAGTATAGGCATGGCGTCCATTCGGCATGAAAGCGCGGGGCAAAGCTTCGTATGTAGCGTTGTATGCCGTGGAGGCCTGCATTCTCATGCCAGCCCATGAGGCTGCGTCGGTGGTAGCGCATGCCTGCTTCTAAGCGCAATCCGCTGACGGGTGAAAAGGCATAGTCCAGATTGGCATAGAGATCGCGATAGAAATTGAAGTCGTACTGCGAGAGGAGGTTGTCGAGGGTCTCATAGTCGGAAGTGCCTTGCATCTCGGCACGAACATCGTCGGCTTGCTTGCTATTGTAGATGTCGTTGCCCCGTCCAGTCTCAAGAGAGATCTGCATGTCGTAAGCAGGCGCGAAGGTCAGTATCAGAGGTGTGCGCCAATAGAACTGACGGCGCGTGAAGCTGTAGCTTGCCTTGGGAGTGAACATCAGTCGCATCTTCTGACCGAGTGGGACTTCGAGGCGCATGCGTGTCTGTAGGACAAAGCCCTTGCGTTTTGACCAGGCAAACATCTCGGGGGTCAGGATGGCAGGGAGGCGCAACTGCCCGTTGTCGCCGAGAGTCCATCGGTGGCGATCGGTCAGGAAGTCTACGGTCTGCTCCAAGCCCGAGGATTTTGTTGCGAGGGATGTGGTGTCCTGCCGTCGGAAAGTGAGTTTCTCATGATATGCATCGTAGGCGAGTCGGGCTTCAGCCGGAAGAGGATAGGTGCGCAGGGTATCGAAATAGGCTTCGCTGCGGATGGAACTGCTGGTGTCCACACGCAGGCTGTAGCGCTCGGTGAGGTCAAAGCGGCGCCTGCGGGGACGCACGGCGATGGAATCGTGTTTGACAGAGAAGTCATACTTTACCGTTCCGAGAAAGTTTGCCGAGAGCTTGTTGCCAAGGACGGATGAGTGGGAAGCCACGGTGATGCGTTCTGGGAAGAGGCTGTGGATGCTATCGCGTCCAAGTCTTCCCGAGACGTGCAGGCGGCTGAGGTCATAGAAGAAATAGAAGCTGTAGTTTCGCACGCTACCCATGAGGGTGTCCACGTCAACAATACCCGTTACGAGCTGCGTGTTGTAGAAGCGTGGCTCAATGCGTAGCCGCACGATGGAGTCGCTCTTGTTCCCCACGAGGACTTTCTCTTCCGAGTAGCGGTAGAAACGGCGGTTGCGGCGGTTGAGAGGTGATAGCAGTCGGTCGGTGAACAGATTGCTGTCGTAGATGTTGGGCATAAAATGGATGGCTGCATCCTTTCGTAATTGTTCGGCATGGGAATAGGTACAGAAATAACCCAACTCGTGGATGTCGTTGCCGGCATTCTTGTGCACGTTGAGGCGCAGGTGGTTTTCGCCGAAATAGTCGTTTGTGCCTGGTTCAAACCTGAAGAAGCCGGGCAGGAAGCGGGCATAGCGCGAGCGACGCGTCGTCCTGAATCCGAACTGCATATAGATGTCAGCTGAGTAATCGTCCACACTAAGTCCCAGACGGGCAGGATAGGTAAACACCTTCTCCATGATGCGCGCCACGTTGACTGTTCCTGCTTCCCTTTGCGCTTTCAAGCACAAGGGAAGCAGGTAGAGAGAAAATAGTACGTAGAGCGTGGCACGAAGCGGACGAAACGATTTATTCATGGAGGAAGAGGCGAGGCAGAAATGTCGGTGGAATTCAACTTCGCGAGACAGCCTTGACACCACGAACGGTGCGCAGTTTTTTGATGAGTTGCGTCAGGCGTTGTGTGTCATCGACAAGGACAGTGAGGACACCGCTGAAGAGTCCGTCGTTGGAGTCAATGTTGATGCTGCGGAGCATAATGTTTTCCTCTTTGGAAATAATGGAAGTGATATTGTTGACGATACCCAAATCGTCATTGCCTACGACGCGCAGGGTGATAGGGTATTTTCCCGTACCCTTGCCTGCCCATCGTGCTTTCACGATACGATAGGGAAAGCGTGAGAGCAGGGCGGGCGCATTGGGGCATCCCTTGCGGTGAATCTTGATGCCGCCTCCAGATGTGACGAAACCAAAGACCTCGTCGCCGTAGACGGGCGAACAACACCGTGCAATCTGGAAATCGAGTCCCTTGAGGTTGCGGTCGATGACCAGTACGTCGTCGGCCGTGGGGAGGGTGCGCTGCTGGACAGTTTCGAAATTGAACTCTTCGGCCCTCCTCACGGGGATATGATCCTGTTCACGAGTCTCGCGCCCAAGAGCTGCGGCATATTGCTCGATGACGTTGTTGACATCAATGCGCTCGTCGGCAATGTCGCGGTAGAAGTCGTTGGTTTCCTTGTAGCCAAGCTGCTTGATGAGTTTGTTCCATGTGCCCTCATCCCACGATCCGAGTTTGCGGTTTTTCAGCTTGCGCTCGAGGATTTCGCGTGCAATACCGGCTTCGGCGGCTGCCAAGTCGTTGACAGCGGCGCGTATCTTGGCCTTCGCACGGGAAGACACGACCACGTTGAGCCAGTCGGCCTTCGGCACTTGTGTGTTGGAGGTAAGGATTTCCACGCGTTGGCCGCTTTCAAGTTTGTGGCGGATAGGCACGTTTCGCCCGTTGATGCGTCCGCCCACGCAGCGATTGCCCAGACCAGTGTGGATGAGGTAGGCGAAATCAAGGACAGTGGCTCCTATGGGCAGTTTGTAAAGGTCGCCCTTGGGACTGAACACGTAGACGGACTGTTCGTGAATGGTGCCGGCAAGGTTGTGGGACAGTGTGTTCTCATCGCCGGTTTCGAGTGCGGCGCGTATGCCTGCCAGCCAATCGTCCACACCGCCGCCTGCGGCCTTGATGCCCTTGTAGCGCCAGTGGGCGGCAAGGCCGTGCTCGGCCACTTCGTCCATGCGCTCGGTGCGTATTTGTACTTCCACCCATTTGTCCTCGGGTCCGCGCACGGTGATGTGGAGACTCTCGTAACCATTGCTCTTGGGCTTGGAGAGCCAGTCGCGCATACGCTTGAGGTTTGACTCGTATTCGGCCGTAACGACGGAGAAAACATACCAGCATTGCTTCATCTCCTCGGCAAGCGGAGCGTCGATGATGACGCGAATCGCAAAAAGGTCATAGACACCCTCGAAGGCACACTGCTGTTTCTTCATCTTCTGCCAGATGGAGTGTATGCTCTTCGTGCGTCCCTTGATGTGGCACTTGATACCGTCGGCATCAAGCTTCTTTCGCAAGGGGGCTATGAAGCGCTCAATGTAGGCATCGCGGCTTTTCTTAGTCTCGTTGAGTTTGTCCTTGATGTGATAATAGGCATCGTGCTCAAGATACTTCAGCGAGAGGTCTTCAAGCTCGCTCTTCAGGGTGTAAAGTCCCAGTTTGTGGGCGATGGGAGCGTAGAGGCTTGCGGCGAGAAGGCTTAGGCTTCGGCGCTCGGCTTCGGCAGGAGCATCCTTCACCTGTCGCATCATGTTGACGCATTCGGCAATGAGGAGCAGGATGGCACGCATGTCGCCGCAACGCGACACGAAGAGGTTGCGGAAGTCATCGGTCTCCTTCGTTTCCGTTTTGGCTTCGAGGAGTTCCTCGGCACGATGGAAGGCGCGCAGGGTTTCTCCCACGTCACTGCCGAAGAGTTTTTCTGCTTCGCTGGGGTCGGCATTCACGGCGCGGAGGAGAAAAGCGCGCAGCACGTGGCCCCGCATCCCTATCTCGTGGGCGGCGAGGCGCATGGTCTGCAGGGCACATACGATGCGATTCAGGCCGAAGGCGTCGCGCATGGGCTCGCCCTGAGCGATGCACTTTTCCAGAAAGGATTCCAGTTGGCGGGCTTCTTGCAGTGTGACGCGTGCGTTCTGTTCGCGCCAAAGGGCGCGGAGTTCTTGGCGGAGGGCGGTCTTCTCCTGTGGGGTGAATGCGTTTTCTTTCATTATTGTGAGGGAGGATGAGGGATACCGGAAATACTAAAAATCTTTGAGGGTGGGGATGACATCGGGCCGGCCTTGTTCCCGGAGCCAGTGGTCGATAAGCCGGCGTGCGATGCTCATAGGACCTGGCACGGCAGGCATGGCGTCGGGTGTATACCATCCGCCGCTGCGTAGCTCGCTGCGTTGCAGTGTGATGTCGCCACTGGCATACCTTGCCGTGAAGCCTACCATGAGGCCACAAGGGAAAGGCCAGGGCTGGCTGGCAAAGTATCGTATGTCGCTGATGCAGATGCCGGTTTCTTCCATCACTTCGCGTTCGACGGCCTGTTCAAGGGTTTCGCCCGTTTCGACGAATCCCGCCACGAGACCCATAAAGTTGTGGCGGAAGCTTCGGCTCTGGACCATCAGGAGGCTGTCGCCGCGCGTGACGGCCACGATGACGGCTGTGGAGAGCTGCGGCCAGAGCTCCTTGCCGCACTCGGGGCAGCGCTTTGAGATTTCGGTCTCAAACTTCACCGGTGCCCCGCACACGCCGCAATACTTTGACTCGGCATCCCAATGGAGCAGTTCGCGAGCTTTTCCTGCAAGACGATAGGCTTCAGCGTCCATGAGGCGGTAGGCTTGGCGCAGACCCGTCTGGGTGTAGCCCGGCAGGTGCATGGGGGTGTCAAGCCTGAGGGCGCTATAGGGCTCGCCGCCTGGGGCCTGGAGACGGAACACGTGATGCCATGGTTCGAGCGGCAGCGGGCAAGCCTCGCCCTCGGGCAGCCGGCCATGAACATTCACGAGGAGTTCGTCTTTGCAGAAGATAATCCAGCGCATATATATATATTGTATGGGAATACTTTACCTAAAAAAATTCGGAGTGCCCTGAGTTCCCGGAGAACTCGGAGCACTCCGAGAAACTCAGTTCACTACATTCGTTCAGTCGAGACCGAGGCTCTTTTCCACTTCTGCCACCTTGGCTTCGGCCTTCTCGCAGGCAGGAGCGTAGTCGGCCGCAGAAGCGATGTCGCCGCGCACTTCGATGTAGAACTTGATCTTCGGCTCGGTGCCGCTGGGGCGTACGCTGACCTTGGTGCCATCCTCGGTGTACCATTGCAGCACGTTGCTTGCCTCGGGCATGTCGAGGGCGGTGGCGTTGCCCACAGCATCATACTGCTCGAGGAGCTTGAAGTCCTTGGTGCAAACGACGCGGCTGCCGGCAATCTCCTGAGGACGCTGCGCGCGGAAACGTTCCATCATGGCCTTGATCTCGTCGGCGCCACTCTTGCCTGGCTTCACGACGTTGATGGTCTTGTTGTAGGAGAAGCCGTACTCGGTATAGATCTGGCAGAGGAGGTCAAAGAGGGTCATGCCCTGGTCCTTGGCCCATGCAGCGATTTCGCAGATGAGACAGATGGAGGCGGGAGCGTCCTTGTCGCGCACTTTGTCGTAGGGCAGGAATCCGAAGCTTTCCTCGCCGCCGCCAATGTACTTCTGCTTGCCCTCACAGATGGCAATCTCATGGGCAATCCACTTGAATCCCGTGTAGCAGTCGCGCAGCTCGACATGGTTCTTCTTGGCTATTTCGGCGATGAGCTCCGTCGTGACGATGGTCTTGACGAGGAAGTCGGTGGGCTTGAGCTGGCCGAGGGCAATCTTGTTCTTGATGATGTAGTAGGAGAACATCAGGCAGGTCTGGTTGCCGTTGATGATGACCCATTCGCCCTTGTTGTCGCGGCAGACGATGGCCAGGCGGTCGGCGTCGGGGTCGGTGGCCACGACGAGGTCGGCGCCAAGCTTCGTGCCAAGCTTCATGCCGAGGGTCATGGCTTCGGCGTTCTCGGGGTTGGGAGATACGACGGTGGGGAAGTTACCGTCCACGACCATCTGTTCAGGCACGACGTTGATGTTCTGGAATCCCCACGAGCGCAGGCAGAGCGGCACGATGACGCGGCCGGTGCCGTGCATGGCGCTGTAGACGATGTTGAGGTCCTTGTGACGCTGGATGACGTCGGCGTCGATGCGGGCTTCGCGCACGGCCATCATGTAGTCGTAGTCCATTTCGCCGCCGATGAGTTTCACGAGGTCTTCGTCCTTCTCGAACTTCACGTCTTCAATGGCCACCTTGTTCACCTCGTCGATGATGCCCTTGTCGTGGGGCGTCAGCACCTGTGCGCCGTCGCTCCAGTAGGCCTTGTAGCCGTTGTACTCCTTGGGATTGTGGCTGGCCGTGATGTTGACGCCGGCCACGGCACCGAGCTGGCGGATGGCGAAACTGATCTCGGGTGTCGGGCGCAGTCCTTCAAAGAGGAAGGCGCGGATGCCGTTGGCCGAGAAGATTGCGGCCACGGTCTCGGCAAAGAGGCGGCTGTTGTTGCGGCAGTCGTGACCCACTACTACGCTGAGCTCGCCGCGCCGGCGCCCGGGATAGGCTTTCAGGATGTAGTTGGCAAATCCCTGCGTGGCCATGCCGACGATGTACTTGTTCATGCGGTTGGTGCCCGGGCCCATAATGCCGCGCAGGCCTCCCGTGCCGAATTCAAGACTGCGGTAGAAGCTCTCAATGAGCTCCGTCTTGTCGGGGTTTTCCACCATGCTGCGGACGGCCTCCTGCGTCTCCTTGTCATAGAGGGATGAGGACATCCATACTTGGGCTTTCGCCGTGCACTCCTTGATGAGTGCGTCTTGGTTTTCCATGTTGTTATCTGAGTGGTTTATTGGTTTAGAAACTTAAATTACATACCTTTACTCTGCCGGTGTGAGGGGGCGGAGTGGCGGCGGGGGCGGGGGTGTCGTCCTCAAGGGTAGGGGTGGGGGAGGAGGCGGCACCGGCATGGCCGGCGTATCTGGCGCACTGGGTTCATCGGGCTTGCCCGAGAGCGGTGCAGGCCGCCTGCGACCTTCCATTTCGCAGAGGATGTCATTCACCTCGTCAATCGACATGTCGGCGGGAGCAACGTCTGCCGTCACGCTGTCCGGAACATCAGGGAGTCCAGCCGCCGGACAAGTGTCCTCGGCAAGTCCCGCCGTGAGAACATCCTGCGGGGCCAGATGCTGCCGCAGGGCCTCGGCCACCTCGGGAATCATGTGGGCGGGCAGGAAGTCGTCCATCCCCTCGTGCCATACGAGCGTGTCGTCCGTGATGCCGGCCGCGGCCATCTCGTCGGCCGTCATCGGCCCCGCCACGTCCATCTCCGCGTTGATATATCTGTAGGTACTCATGTGTGATATGCTGTTTCTCGGCTTTTGCATCGGGGCAAAAGTAGTACAAAAAAGCGAATAAATGCCCCTCCCGCTTGCATTTTCCAACATCTTGCCCTACTTTCGCGCAAAATTTTCAATATCCGCAAAAATGAACATCCTTGAAACCCTGCTCGCCAAAGCGCGGGCAAACAAGCAGACCATCGTGCTGCCCGAGGCCGAGGAGGAGCGCACGCTCCGCGCCGCCGACCGTGCCCTGGCAGACGCCCTGGCCGACATCATCCTCATCGGACGGCCCGAAAAGGTCAATGCACTCGCCGCCAAGTGCGGCCTCACCCACGTGGGCGAAGCCACACTCATCGACCCCGAAAACAATCCCCGCGCCGAGGAGTACGCACAGATGCTCCAGAAGCTGCGCGAGAAGAAAGGCATGACCATCGAGCAGGCACGCCAGCTCGTCAAGAACCCACTCTACCTGGGCTGCCTCATCATCAAGAACGGCGAGGCCGACGGACAAATCAGCGGTGCCCTCAGCACGACGGGCGAAACGCTGCGCCCCGCGCTCCAGATCATCAAGTGCGCCCCCGGCATCACCTGCGTCAGTGGAGCCATGCTCCTCATCACCGACCAGAAGCAGTACGGCCAGGACGGCGTCCTCGTCATGAGCGACGTGGCCGTCACCCCCATGCCCACCGCCGACCAGCTCGCCCAGTTTGCCTACTGCACCGCCGAGACCGCACGCGCCGTGGCCGGCATCGACGAGCCCCGCGTGGCCATGCTCAGCTTCAGCACGAAAGGGTCGGCCAGCCATGAGGTGGTGGACAAAGTCGTGGAGGCCACACGCATAGCCCGCGAGACATGGCCCGAGCTGCAGGTGGACGGCGAACTCCAGGCCGACGCAGCCCTCGTGCCCAGCGTAGGAGAGAAGAAAGCCCCCGGCAGCCACATCGCCGGCCGCGCCAACGTGCTCATCGCCCCCTGCCTCGAAGTGGGCAACATCGGCTACAAGCTCGTGCAGCGCCTCGGCGGAGCCACCGCCATCGGCCCCATCCTCCAGGGCATCGCGCGCCCCGTCAACGACCTGAGCCGCGGCTGCAGCGTCGACGACATCTACTACATGATAGCCATCACCGCCTGCCAGGCGCAAGGCTGACCTGCCCCCTCCCACCTCCCCCAGCCCCCCTTCTTCGACTAGCGAAGC
>JAFSQD010000032.1 GCA_017446765.1 Alloprevotella sp. | reverse complement strand
GGTTCCCTTGTAGTTGCGTTCAGCCTCCTCTGCATGGCGAAGGAATTCACGTGCCTCCTTGCCTTTCAATGTGGGGATTGCTTTAATTGCTGTTGCCATAGTTATATAATCTTTCGTATATCAATTATAATGTTGACCGTTATTACGAAAGGAGAACAGCGCTTGCTCCATGCCTCCTGTCTTATCGCCTTGCGGCCTACGCCGCAAAGGTGCAACTTTTATTTCAATTAACGATAAGATTTATTAAGTTTAACGTGAATTTGTAAGCATTTTAGCACATTTCCCATTAAATACGCACTGAAATAGCCAAAGTTCTTGCTTTGCAAGCCAGCAGAGCTGGAGCGGACTTTGAATTATTAACCGTCGTTGAATCCCAGATACTTGAGCATCCGAGATGCAAGGTCGGTACAAATGCCCCCATTTTGATGCTTTGTCTTCTCTCTTTTGGGTCTTCCGGAATTTGGAGTGATGAGGATTATAGCTTGTTTATAAACAACATACCTTAATGTGGTATTTGTTATACGCCTTAATTTATGGGCATTCCAAATTCAAAAAATGCTAAATTAAGTGATGTGTTTGATGGCAAGTGTATACAATAGCAAAAACCTCCTAAATGCCTTGTATTTTAGGTAATAGAATAACGTGGCTGCAATAGCCAACTTATTATTCCTATATGTTATCACTCCAAATGTCGGATGAACCGAAAAAATACTTGCTTCGAGAATAGAGTTTTTAACAAATTGAATATATATGATAATTATTCATCATTCCTGACCTCTTAATGATGGAAGAGGCGTATGCCGGTGAATGTCATGGCGATGCCGTAGCGGTCGCAGGTGGCGATGACGTGGTCGTCGCGTACGCTTCCGCCCGCCTGTGCCACGTAGGACACGCCACTGCGGTGGGCACGCTCGATGTTGTCGCCGAAGGGGAAGAATGCATCGCTGCCCAGGCTCACGCCATGCAGTTTACCCAGCCACTCGTTGCGTTCCTGTGGTGTGAGCGGAGCAGGCCGATGGGTGAAGAATTGCTGCCAGGCTCCGTCGCGCAGCACGTCGTCGGCATCAGTACCAAGGAAGAGGTCGATGGTGTTGTCGCGGTCGGCACGGCGTATGCCGGGAACAAAGGGTAGGGCAAGGACTTGAGGATGCTGGCGCAGCCACCACAAGTCGGCCTTTCCGCCGGCAAGGCGTGTACAGTGTATGCGGCTCTGCTGTCCCGCACCGATACCGATGGCTTGTCCGTCAAGGGCATAGCATACGGAGTTGCTCTGTGTGTACTTCAACGTGATGAGTGCTATCTTCAGGTCGCGACGTGCTGCATCGGGAAAGTCTTTTGCCTGAGTGGGGATGTTGGCAAAAAGTGCGTCGTCGTCCGTAAGGTCTATCTCGTTGCGCCCTTGCTCGAAGGTGACTCCGAATACCTGCTTGCGCTCTATGGGGGCGGGGCGGTAGTCAGGATCGATTTGCAAGACGCAGTAGGTGCCGCGACGCTTCTGGCGGAAGATGTCAAGGGCGGCTTCGGTGAAGCCTGGGGCGATGACACCATCCGATACCTCGGGACGGATGAGGAGTGCCGTGTCTTCATCGCAAACGTCGGAGAGGGCAATGAAGTCGCCATAGCTGGACATGCGGTCAGCGCCACGAGCGCGCGCATAGGCGCAGGCAAGGGGCGAGAGTTCATGGCCAAGGTCGGGTGTGAAGTAGATGCGGCGCAGGACGTCGGTGAGGGGAAGTCCCACGGCCGCCCCGGCAGGCGATACGTGCTTGAAACTGGTGGCCGCAGGTAAGCCCGTGGCAGCCCGCAGTTCCCGCACAAGCTGCCAGCCGTTGAGGGCATCGAGCAGGTTGATGTAGCCGGGACGTCCGCAAAGCACCCTGATGGGGAGTTCGCCGTCTTCGATGAAAACACGCGCGGGCTTTTGGTTGGGGTTGCACCCATACTTTAGTTCTAACTCGTTCATGGCTGTATTTTGTTTGGTTGTTTGTTTTAGGTTTTCCTCGTCCCTTATCATTTGTCGCTCATCACTTGCTTCAGCAGTGCGTAGGCCTTGTGGATGCCTAGTCCACCCGCACGGCTGAGGTCTGAGGATGCGCGGGTGTTCTCACCTTGCAGGAGGAGAACGATGGCGCGGTTATAGTATGCTTCGGCAAATCGTGGATCGACCTCAATGGCGCGGTCAAGGTCACTACAGGCTCCCGCGAGGTCGCCTGCCTTGGCCAGCAGGTAGGCACGATTATAGAGGAAAACGGGATGGCCGGGGTGGAGTTTCAGTGCATGCTCCATGTCGGGCAGGGTGCCACGGGCAAGAAGAGCGAGGACATCATCCTTTTCCATATGCAGAGCCGAGTCGGCCAGGGCTTTTGCGTTGTCATTGTGATAGATGCTGTGCTCAAGTGCTGACATCAGAAGGAAAAAATCCTTTTGGGAAAGTAAGCTGTCGCGTTGTTGGATGCGACGCAGACAATCAATATGTGCTTCTATCGTAGCTACAGATTCACGCCCCACCTCGGCCGAGAGGACAAGTCGTCGCTGCGGTTCAAGGACGTAGCGTCCCATCTCTTCCTGTTCAGCACGAAGTTCAAGAGGGGCAATACGCCGCCCCATCTCTTCTACGGCTTCGCTGTAGGCCTCGGAGTGGTATCCGAAAGGGGTGCTGGGGTGTAGGGCAAGTGTGAAGGGCGGGAGGAGTTCACGCGCAGTAGGCGTGTTCTGCACTTTACCAAGTATGGCGTCGCCAAAAATGCGTACGGTGTCAGAAGGGGCAGTTTCTTCCGCAGTGCTGATGACCTGGTCGTATTGTTCCAAGGCATGCTCGCTGCGCTGGCGAACTTTTCGGGATATACTTCGTACAGGCTTTGCAAATGCCAGGTCGAGGCTGTAGCGCGCCAGGACTGTTTCGTCACTCTTAGCTCCTCGCACATCGCCCACACGTCGGCGCAAGGCTGCACGTTGTTGATAGCCGTAGAGGAAGCCTGGGTAGGCACTTAGCAGGACGCTATAGTCATCAATGGCACCATGGAAGTCTCCCGTCTCCTCGCGCAACAGTGCACGGTTGTAGCGCGCCAATACGTTGTCAGGCTCAACGCTAAGGATGAAGGAAAAATCTTCTACTGCACGATGGTCGTCACCGACGAGGGCAAGGAGCAGGGCACGGTTGTAGTGGGCGGCAAAATGTTGGGGTATGATTCGTATGACAAGGTTATAGTCGTCCAGTGCATCGTCAAAGCGATGGAGTTCGTGCCTGAGCTGTGCACGCATGAGGAACCATTGGTAGTCAATGCTAAGCGTATCGTCTTTCAACTCTGAGAGACGATAGGTGATGGCTCTTGTGAGGAAGGAATCGGCACGCTCATATTCTTCATGCTGTGCTGCCCATTGCGCCTTGAAGGCCCAGGCTCCTGGCTGCTGCTCATGCCGCACGATTACTGAGTCCATCCATGTCAAGGCGCATAGTGTGTCTTGACGCTCGGAAAGTTCAAGTTCGGCCTTGAACATGTAGGCTCGGTAGGAGTCGGGCTTGTGTTGCAGGAAAGCGTCTATAGCCGCCTCCGCGCTGTCAGGCTTGTGTAGTTCAAGATAACAGAGTGCCCGGTTGAAGAGGGCAGCTTCGTCCGCGGGGTGTTCGCGAAGTGTGCGTTCGTAGTCGGAGGCCGCCCCCATGAAGTCCTTTGTCTGCACACGGCATAGGCCGCGCAGTTGGTATACTTCAACAATGAAGGGGTTGAGTTCAATAGATTTCGTACAGTCCTCTATGGCCCCGGAATAATCCTCGAGAACGAATTTTGTGTATGCACGGTAATAGTAAGCCCGGCTGTGCGTAGGCCGGGCTTCAATGGCTTTGTTGAAATAGTGTATGGCCGAGATGTTGTCGTCCACGCCCAGTGCCTGCCGTCCCATGTCAACCACGGCTTCCACGTTGATTTGTGCCCGTATCGTCACTATGCCGCAGCAGAGCACTGCGAGAAGGATGAGAGGGAGGTGGCACAGGCGGGACATCTCTGATGGGGCTTATTTTCTTAGCTTCTTAGCGCAGGGGTTTTACGCGGTAGGCGCAGTTGATCTTTCCGCGTTGCAAGGCGTTGAGTTTGCCCTTTACCAACTGCTTGCGGAGGGGCGCAATGCGGTCGGTGAACACCTTACCATCAAGGTGGTCAATCTCGTGTTGCATCACACGGGCCAGATAGCCTTCCACCCATTCCTCATGCGGCTGGAGATCTTCGTCCACCCATCTGGCAAGGATGCGCTTCGGCCGTCTGACGGGCTCGTGTATGCCAGGCAGCGAAAGACACCCCTCCTCCAGGGCTTCTGTCTCCGTGTCGTCATACTCCACGATGTGTGGATTGATAAAGGCACGGTTGAAATCCGCATATTCGGGAAACTCTTCCTTCAAGGGGTCGAGGGTTATGACAATGAGGCGGATGGCCTTACCGATTTGGGGTGCAGCAAGACCCACACCATCGCTTTTATACATCGTTTCAAACATGTCAGCGATGAGTTGTTTGAGGTTGGGATAGTCCAATGGTATATCTTGGGCTACTTTGCGAAGTACGGGCTGTCCGTAGGTGTAGATAGGAAGGGTCATGTATGGGGTTGGTTTTTAGTTTTTGGAAAGTTATAGCATGAAGTTAAATTGGGAGTTAAGGGGGGAGTTAAAGGGTGGAGTTCTTTGCAAGCAAAGCGCGTAGCGAAACTTTGCAAGCAAAGCGAGCAAGCTCGAGCGACGCACTTCGTGCTGGACGATGCTTTAGGTCGCTACGCTCAAAAGTCCGTTTTTACTCCCACGAGTGTAGCGAGTTTACTTCTATTTTATCTCCCAATTAATTATTGTATAATTTTGAGGCCGAAGGCCGACCCCTCTGTTCAGGCTTTTAGTATTGTCCATTATTACTTCCGAAAGTCGGTTGTTTGATTGTTTCTTGTCACTTGCATGTAGTCCTGGAGGATGATACAGGCTGAGATTTCGTCAACAAGAGCCTTGTCGCGTCGTTTCATCATGGGGAGTCCCCCTTCGAGCATGGTTCTATGGGCTATGACGGAGGTGAAACGCTCGTCATAGAAATCCAAAGGAATCTCAGGGAAGGCTTTCCGAAACTCACCCGCAAAACTACGCACGCGGGCTGCATTTTCCGAGGGTTGACCGTTGGGTTGCACCGGCAGGCCGATGACGGCACGTTCCACCTTTTCCTTCTGGAAGTAGTTGCTCAGGAATGGCATTAACTGCTTGGTGTCGACCGTTGTCAGTCCACCCGCAATAATCTGGAGCGGGTCGGTAACGGCGATGCCCGTGCGTCGCTTGCCGTAGTCGATAGCAAGTATTCTCATTCGTTTTATGTCACTCGTCACTTGTCACTCGTCACTTGTCACTTGTAACTCGTCACTCGTCACTTAATCATGTCCGTCCCCATGTAGGGCTGCAGAGCCTTGGGTATGCGTATGCCCTCGGGTGTTTGGAAGTCTTCGAGCAGGGCAGCCACAATGCGGGGCAGGGCAAGAGCCGAGCCGTTGAGCGTATGGCAGAGCTGTATCTTCTTGTCCGCCGTGCGGTAGCGGCACTGTAAGCGGTTGGCTTGGTAGGTATCGAAGTTTGATACGGAGCTCACTTCAAGCCAGCGTTGCTGGGCTTCGCTGTAGACCTCAAAGTCGTAGCAGATGGCAGCCGTGAAGCTCATGTCGCCGCCACATAGGCGCAGGATGCGGTAGGGCAGTTCCAGCTTCTGCAGCAGGCCTTCTACCTGGTCGAGCATCTCCTGGTGGCTTTGCGCGCTGTGCTCGGGTTTGTCTATGCGTACGAGCTCTATCTTCGAAAATTCGTGTAGACGGTTGAGGCCGCGTACGTCCTTACCATAGCTGCCCGCCTCGCGGCGAAAGCACTGTGTGTAGGCGCAGTTCTTGACGGGCAACTGGTCCTCGGTGAGGATGACGTCGCGATAGATGTTGGTGACGGGTACTTCGGCCGTCGGAATGAGGTAGAGGTCGTCCACTTCGCAATGGTACATCTGGCCCTCCTTGTCGGGCAGTTGCCCCGTACCATAACCTGAGGCGGCATTTACCACCGTTGGAGGCATGATCTCCGTATAGCCTGCGTTTCGGGCCTCGTCAAGGAAAAAGTTGATGAGAGCGCGTTGCAGGCGTGCGCCCCAGCCAGTATAGACGGGAAAGCCTGCACCGCTGATCTTCACGCCCAGGTCAAAGTCTATAAGGTTGTATTTCTTTGCCAGTTCCCAGTGGGGTAGGGGATTCTCGGGAAGGTCGATGAGCTGTCCGCCCGTCTTTACCACCACATTGTCCTCGGCTGTAGCACCTTCGGGCACTTCGGGGTAGGGGAGGTTGGGAATCTGCAGCAGAAGTTCCGTGCGCTTTTCCGTGGCCTGTTTCATCTGATCTTCCAACGTAGCGCTCTGAGCCTTGATTTCTGCCACTTGCGTCTTGGCTTGTTCAGCCTCTTCGCGGCGTCCTTCTTTCATTAGGGCACCGATGCTTTTAGAGATTTGGTTTACCTGCGCTTTCAGTTCGTCCACTTTCTGTTGTGCCTCGCGGCGTGCCGTGTCACATGACAGCACCTTTTCCACCATCTCGCGTGCACCGTTGAAATGTTTTTTCTCCAGACCGCGGATGACGGCCTCCTTGTCTTCAAGAATTTGTCTGATTGTCAGCATATCTTATACTTATTAGTTTCGACTCTTTGAGTCTTTGGTTGGTGGACGGGCTACTGTGGTACCCTCAAAACCAAGACCCCAAAACTCAAAAGTGAAAAGCAGGCAAAGCCTGCCACTTTGCTTTCAAGCCGCAAAGATAGTGCAAAACGAGCGGATGGCAAAGTGAAGGGCTGGAAAACAAATCCATGCACACGCGTTAGGACATGCCTTAGCTCATGCGAGCTAATGTATGAAAAACTTAGTTTTTCTATACACAATTGTCTTTTTCCGACCTTTTCTGTCCTCGTGTGTCGCCCTTGACACGGGTTAAACTTTCGAGGAATTTAACTCTCACAAGTAACTGAAAATACGCTACTTACCGCTGTAAGTCATGCTATTAAAAACAAAATGGAGAACACCTTGAGGTATTCTCCAAATGCTGTTTTCATTCGCAGAAAGCGAATTGGCTTTCGCCGATCATTCGCAGAAAGCGAATTGGCTTTCGCCGATCCTTGAGCCTCTTGTCGGATTCGAACCAACGACCCCGAGATTACAAATCACGTGCTCTGGCCAACTGAGCTAAAGAGGCGGGTGGGCAAGCTTACTGTATCGCGCCGCTACAACCAACTACCTTTGCTGCGGTCAAGCCCTGGAGGATTCGAAGGGAGCTGGCCGTACAGCACTTACCCATGTGCATTTTGTCGTTTGCGGCTGCAAAAGTAGAAAGGTTTTTTGATACCGACAAGTTTTTTGTGGGAAAATCTCATTTTGTTTGCGTGAAAATGCATCTTTGAGTATGTCCCAATGGTTTAATCACCGCTTTCTACGTCGCTTGGGGCGGGTGCTTCCTGAAAGTCGCTCGCGGGGCGACGCTCGATGCTAAGCGCACCATTGCTTGTGTTTATGTAGAGGCTGAAAATGGAACCTTCTCCCTCAAGTCCAGGCTGCCCTACCTGTGCACCGAGGCGTATGGTGCTGGCCGTAGAATGCTCTTGGTCGATGGACATGCCAAGGAATACCCCCATTCGGCGGTCGGTTTCAGAAGCTTTTTCGGCAAAATCTTCCTTGCTGAAGGTACGGCTGAATATCTCTTGACCGTCTTTGCGGATGGTTATTTCTACGCGGTTGTCGTAGAAGTCTGTTCCCATCTCGTCGCGGACGATAGGTAGGGAGGAGTCTTCGTATCGGCGTAGGCTTACAATGTAGCGATGGTCGCCGAGTTGCATGGTATCTGCATATTGCATGGGTGAAGCAGAATGCTCGGGGCCGTTAGGGGTCGTGGTAACGTTTTGGAACGTAGGCTGCTCTTCGTTTTTAGGTGCCTTTTCGTGGCATGCGGCTAGGCCTATGGCGGCAGTTGCCAGAAGGATAAATATATGTTTCATGCGGCGAAGATAGATAAAATGTGGCAAATATGCGGTTCACTTCGGTAGAAAATCTATAATTTCGCCGCAGTTTATGAATAAATCATTTCTCATTTTGCCTTTTGTCGCTTTGATGATGCTTGTGCTTTTAGGGTGCGAGGGCAGCGACAGTCCGTCCACGGGGGACGAGTCGAAGCCCGCCGTACGCCTTGACACGGCTCGGCTCTTGGCTGATCAGATAAGCACTTCGACCCGTCTCTATACGACGGAGTATCAGATTCACAAGATTGTCACCCACAGCGATGAGGCTCGTCTTCGCGGCAATGTGTTCTCTTTGCCCGTCAACGTTGAACTCACTACTGGCGAGCGAAAGATTGCCATCCCTATCGATGTCACAGTGAAGGCCTATATAGATTTTTCTGGTTTTACGGCCAATGACATTAAGATTTCTAACGGCCTCCTGCGCCTCACGCTTCCCGATCCGCAGCTTGCCGTGACAGCTACGCGAATAGACAACGGTGGGGTGCGCCAGTATGTAGACCTGACGCGCTCTACATTCAAAGACAACGAAGTGCTGGCATTGGCAAGACAAGGTACTGACAGCGTTGTGAGTCACCTGGATCGGTCCGATTTGCTGCAGACGTCCCGACTGGGGGCACGACGTGCCTTGTTGCCGCTCTTGGGACGGATGGGATTCAGTCCTGACCATGTGACCATCACGTTCCGTCCCGAACTTAAACCTGAGACATTGACACTAAACATTGAAAATTCTCCCTATGTCAAAGAATAGAAAGAAACAGTCTCCGTCTGCAGGAAGGTGGTCAGTCATTCTTGACAGGTCACAGTCTGTACTCCTCTTTTTGCTGCGCTATTGGCGCCTTTGGCTGATTTTGATCGCCGTCATCGCTGTTGCATGGATACTGAGATCTATACGAGATAGCAAGGTGGTGCAGGCTGTCGGAAGTCCTGTGGAATTAAAGGTGGAACGCGAGCATAGGATTGATGTGACGCCGGAGGAGATTCGTGCGGTGAAGAATATCGGCGAGTTTGAGTTTCTCCGTATTCAGACAGAGGAACTTGCCGAGTTAAACGAGGCCGGGATCCTGGGTGACAAGCAGATTGCACGTATCTACACGGGAACGCTCAGGATTGGTTTCGACCTCTCGTCGGTGCCCGATGACTGGTTTGTGGCACAAGGCGACACGGCCATCATCAACGTGCCGCGTCTGCGTCTGCTTGACCAGAACTTCATTGACGAGACACGTACACGTGCTTTCTATGAAAAAGGAACGTGGGATGCGGTAGCGCGCGAACGCCTCTATCAGAAGGCGCGCAAGCGCATGATGAAGCGCGTGCTGACGCCTGCCAACTACGCTGCGGCGAGGCGAAATGCAACAGGCTTGCTGACGCGCATATTCTTTGATATGGGCTATCGCTTTGTGGTAGTGAATTATACATATTGATGCCGATGAAAACGTTCCTCCGCTTACTATATATAATTATTTTCAGTCTTGCCTTTGTGGCATGCAAGGACGACGAGAAGGCAACTTCCACAGATAAGGAACTGCGGCGTACGGTGCTCGTGTACCAATGTGCCCAAAACTCACTCGGGTATCACAATTATCATCGCATGGATTCCCTGGAGATTGTCAATGGTCGGAAATACATCAATGATAACGATTGCTTGCTCGTATTTATCGATGATGGCCGTGGCTGTGCCCGTCTCTATCGCTATATTTCGGGAAATGCTCGTCCTCTACTCGTTCGTCTGTGGGATCATGCAGTGAATGCCAGCGATCCGTCTATGCTTCAGGAAGTTCTTACATGGACAAGGGAGCACTTTACGGCACGAGAGTATGGGCTTGTGTTTTGGAGCCATGCGGATGGCTGGTTGCCCAGCACCAATACGGACTATGCCGCCACGCGGGTGCAGTCATTTGGCATTGACGTGGGTACGGGCGGAGACATGCATAAAGACAAATCTGTGGGTGGAGACATTGGAGCACAGATGAACATCCCCGACCTTGCGTCTGCTGTAGCCAATAGCGGCATTCATGCCCGCTACATCTTTTTTGATGCTTGCCTGATGCAGACGCTTGAGGTGGCCTACGACCTGAGGAATGTAACCGACTATATAGTGGCTTCTCCATTCTCCACCCCTGGATATGGGGCATACTATACGCACCTCTTGCGTAAAGGCCTATTCAGCAACGACCCCACAGACATCGCACGTACGTTCTATGCAGATGTAGTGGAGGATGCCGAAATATCGCCACAGTATGATGATTTCGGTATGGTTATATCGTGCTTGAAAACAGAGGGGTTGGAATTGTTGGCGGATGTGACGCGCGAAGTGTTGGGGCGTTCGTCATTGATGTTGCATGCCTCTCCCGATATGGGGGATGTACTTCACTACCAGTCTTACGAAGCAGACTTTTTTTATCGCCCACATGCCTTTGATGCTTTGGCTGCGATGAGTCACCTTCTGAGTGCAGAGGATTATGCCTTGTGGAGTAATGCTTTCTCGCAAGTCCTTGTATGGCACGGCATCTCCTCTCGCTTTTGGGTGGGGCCTTCCTTAAATAGTTACTTTTTTGTCAACAGCGACCTCCATTCGGGTGTGTCGATGTTTGTGCCTCAAGCTGTTTATGGCACAAATGCTCCGGTGTGTCCTCATGGCGACCACAACAAAAATTTCCGGCAGACGGCCTGGTATGCCGCTGCCGGATTTGCTCAGACGGGGTGGTGATTAAGTTAGGTATGTTATAAAACATACCTTAGAGATTTTCTAGGAAAAACTCCGTGATGCGATGGTAGAGGTGGTTGCGTGTGCGGCCACCCATTATGAAATGGTTGCGGTTGGTGTAGACCTGCATGTCAAACTGCTTACCTTCCTGCACGAGAGCCTCAGTGTATTCAGCACAGTTGCGGAAGTGGACGTTGTCGTCAGCTGTACCATGTATGAGGAGCAGCTTACCGTGAAGTTTCGAGGCACGGCCGATAGGGTTTTCTGCATATCCAGGGTTTTCTTTCGGCGTGCGCATGTAGCGTTCCGTGTAGACCGTGTCGTAGTATTTCCAGTTTGTGGGTGCTGCTACAGCCACTCCGGCTTTGAACACGGGGCGCCCTTCAGACATGGACATCAGCGTGTTGAAGCCGCCGAATGACCATCCCCAAATTCCGATACGCTCCTTATCCACATAGGGGAGGGTACCGAGGTAGAGTGCCGCCTCAACTTGGTCGCGAGCTTCCAGTACGCCCAGTTGCTGGTAGGTACATTTCTCAAAGTCGCGTCCGCGTGCGCCAGTACCTCGTCCGTCCACGCATACAAAGATGTAGCCGCGTTCGGCCATATAACTTTCAAAGAGGCCACCTCCAACCTGTCCCATGCGCCACGAGTCGCGCACTTCCTGAGAGCCCGGGCCGCCATATTGGAACATGATGACAGGATAGCGCTTTGCGGGGTCGAAATCGCGCGGACGAACCATCCAACCATATAGTTCAACTCCCTCTGAGGTGGTGAAGGTGAAAGTGCTTTTCTGCCCGCATACTTTGTCGGTGAGCGTTTTAAGTGTAGCATTGTCCACGAGTGTTTTCAAGGTCTTGCCTTCTGCGCTTACAAGGTCGGTCACGTATGGGCGCTCCAGCGTCGAGTTGACATTCATGAAGTAGCGGAAATTTTTTGAAAATATGGCTTCGTTCGTGCCCGTGAGCGGATTGAGGCGTGAGACGCGTCTTCTTTTGTCGCATTTGAAGATGTTGCGACGTAGGGGCGATTCGTCTGCAGCCTGATAGTAGGCACAGTCGTTCTTGGGATCATAGCCGTAGAAGGCCGTAACGTCGTAATTTCCATCAGAGAGACGGCGTATAAGGTTCCCCTCAAGGTCATAGAGGAACAGTTGGTCATATCCGGTACGTCCGCTTGTCATAACGAAGCGGCCAGGGTAGAATGTAAGGTCGGTATAGGCCGATTCGCGCAGGTATTTCGAGTCTGTTTCGCGCACGATGAGTTTCGCTGTCCCATCGTGTGGATTGGCCATGTAGATGTCCATGCGGTCTTGATGGCGGTTGAGCGTGACCACGGCGATTCGGTCTTTGTCGCTCGTCATGCGTATGCAGGGAATATAGCCGTCACTTTCAAGAGGAATGTCAAGCTGACGTGTAGCGTGACTTTGCAGGTCGAAACTTTTTACACAGACATCGGAATTCTTTGCGCCTGCCACGGGGTATTTGTAGTCGTATGTGCCAGGGTAGTTGTCGTTGTCCGTTATTTCAGGGCGAAGTCCTTTGTACATCTGCATGGAATATACAGGCACCAGGCTTTCATCGTAACGTACCCAGCAGAGTGCGTTGCCGTCGGCTGTGAAGCAGAAGCTGCGGTTTGTGGAAAATTCCTCTTCGTTCACCCAGTCGGGAATGCCGTTCAGAATGTGGTTGAACTTGCCGTCGGTTGTCACCTGCTCTTCCTGTCCTTGCTTCGTTAGGTCGCAGAGATAGAGGTTGTTGCTGCGGGCAAATGCGACCTTCGTCCCATCGGGCGAGAAGAGGGGAACTTGCTGAGCCCCCCCATCGCTAAGGCGGCGGAACGTTCTGGCTGCAACATCGTAAATGTAGTGCTCGGCGGAATAGGATCGGCGATAGATGTATTTAGTCTCTGTCTGTAGCAGGATATGGCTTTCATCGGGCGACATCTCGTAGCCGTCAATGCCTTGAAGAGGCACAGGCCCACGCGCAGTGGTCACGTCAAAGAGTATTCCTATCTGTTCGCCTGTGCGAAAGGAACGGCGCACTATCTGTCGACGGTCGTCTGAAAGCTGTGTGTAGGTTTCTCCGTCGGCCATGGGTATGACACCATAGATGCGTTCTGCATAGAATTTGCCATTTGTGAGGTCCTCCAGCGTGATGAGCTGTGCATGGCATAGGCTGATGGTACCAAGCAGGAGAAGCACTTGCAAGAGAATTGTTCGTCTCATAATGGATGTGTGTGTTGTGTTTTGTTTGTGGCGCGAAGATAGTGATTTTTTGTGGATTTGTATTACCTTTGCCGCATACTTTATTGAAAACTTATGATTGACAATCCTAATATTGGTACGTACGCTTTCACCGTACAACCTTTTACAGAGGACTTTACAGGCCGCATATCGTGGAGTCATCTTGGTAACGTCCTGCTACGATGCGCCCAGTTACATGCTGACAGCCACAATTTCGGCTTCGGCCCCATGAGCAGGGAGCGCCTCTCGTGGGTGTTTTCCCGTTTGTCGTTGAAGTTTGACCGTCGTCCCGCAACGGGCGAGGTGTTCCGTGTCTCAACATGGGCCACAGACGTTCAGCGCGGTTTCACGACGCGCCTGTTCCAGGTGACTGACTCCGAAGGAAGTTCCTATGGATGGGGGCATAGCATTTGGGCACTAATGCATCTGGACACCCGCCAGCCCGACGACATGCAGCGTCTTCTTGGTAATGGCTTTCGCGACGTCCTTGTTCCCACTGTTGGTTTTCCCATAACAGGTCAGCCACGCATGCGAGTGCGAGGCACGGAGCCCATTGCTACACGCACCGTACACTACACCGACCTTGACGTGAATGGCCATCTCAACAGCATACGCTCTATTGACATGCTGCTTGATCTGTTCCCGAAAGAACACTTTTTGGACAACGGTTTGCAGCGCATTGACATGGCCTATGCTCACGAGTGTTTCTTCGGTGACGAACTGGCCTTCCTGTGCGATGAGTTTTTGCCTGATGGAGAAGGCAGTCAGCACAGCTATAATTTGGAGATGCGCCGCGCAGATGGACAAGCTGCAGTGCGTGCTCACCTTGCATTCAAGGCATAGTACTAATTCGTCATTCCCTCTCTCCCAATGAATCTGTTGTCTATATTCTCTCCATCGCGTTCGTTCGGGGCAAAGCTCACACTTTGGATTACGGCCACGATGTTGGTCATCTTTGTCGTTGTCACATTGTTCATCTATCGCACCACTGCCAACGGAATCTTCATGGAGGCAAACGCCCGTTATATGGGGCTCATGGATAAAAACAATGAACATGTCAACGCCACGTTGAAAGCCGTTGAAGCTGCCATTGCCAATGCCGTGCCTCAGGCGGAGGAAAATCTTGACCACCCTGATCGCCTCTACGGCGTGGTCGAGCGTATACTTCGCGTCAATCCAGATATTGTGGGATCGGCGATAGCCTTTGAACCGAATTATTTTGAGGAGAAGGGACTGTGGTTTTCTCCTTATGCCTATCGTGACGAAGGCAACATACGCAACAAGCAACTGGGTACCGCTTCCTACGATTACCACTACATGGACTGGTACCAGCTTCCGAAGCAACAGGGTAAACCCTACTGGAGCGAACCTTATTTTGATGCAGATGGCGGGAACACCATGATGACCACTTTTTCGCTACCTCTCTATGATAAAGATGGAAAGTTCTATGCCATCTTTACCGCAGACATAGCCCTGCAGTGGCTCAGCCGGATGATGCAACAGACGGACAGTATCAATAATGCTGAGCGTGCCTTGGGTGCTGGGCATGCATACAGTTTCATTATTGGTCGTGAAGGGAACTATATAGCGCATCCCAATCCTAATCGTGTGCTTGGCGAGACTTTCTTTAGCTATGCCAGTCAAACCCCAGATACCCTTGACGAACACGTGGGGTACGAGATGATAGCTGGTCATAGGGGCAATGCCCATTTGGACTCCCAGGGAAAAATTAGCATTTACTATGCTCCCATTGAGCGAACTGGGTGGTCGATGGCTATCGTTGTCCCCGACGAGGAGATTGTAGCCGTGGCCCAGCAGGTAGGGCTCATGATTGTCGGGCTGTTGCTGCTGGGGTTGGGCATAGTAGTCCTTGTCTGCCGCTTTGTCATTAGCAGGATGACCACTCCGCTGACACGTTTTTCGGCCTCAGCGGACGAGATTGCCCAAGGCAACCTTGATGTGCCACTGCCCGAAGTGAAGAGCCACGACGAGATGCGCCGCTTGCACGATTCGTTCCTTGCCATGCAGCTTTCGCTAGCCAATCAAATCAGCGAGACGGCACGCGTGACGGAGCAGAAGGGACGCATCGAGAGCGAACTACGCATTGCACGTGCCATCCAGATGGCCATGCTGCCGAAAACGTTTCCGCCCTTTCCAGATTGCGACGAGGTTACCATCTTCGGACAACTGACTCCTGCCAAGGAGGTCGGCGGCGACCTTTACGATTTCTACATACGCGACCACAAACTCTTTTTCTGTGTCGGCGATGTCAGTGGTAAGGGCATTCCAGCTTCTCTCGTCATGGCTGTGACGCGTGCCCTCTTCCGCACAATCTCAGCCCACGAGGAGAATCCCGAGCGCATCGTCGGACTCATCAACAATACTATTTCTGAGGATAATGAGGCAAACATGTTTGTAACACTTTTTCTCGGTGTGACGGATCTCAAAACTGGTCATACACGCTACTGCAATGCCGGACACAATCCGCCCCTTCTTGTCTCAGCAAGCGGCGACCTCATTGGCCTCATGCCTGCAGACAGCAATCTTCCTGCTGGTGTCATGAATGGTTGGGATTATACCGTGCAGGAACTGGACATCTACAATGGCACCACCATATTTCTATATACCGACGGCCTGACCGAGGCCGAGGATGCAGCCTTCGGACAGTTTGGGGAGGAACGTATGACGAAGGCCATGACTCGATTCTGGGCATCGGGACGTCCCTCACCGCAAAGCGTCATTGAAAAAATGACCGAAGAAGTGCACAACTTCGTGGGCGATGCAGAGCAGAGCGACGACCTCACGATGATGGTCATACAGTATAATCCCCCCAAAGCCCAAAGTGCCGACAGGGACGCAAAGCGGGTGCTCGTGCTGCCCAACGACATATCTACCATTCCGAAACTTCACGCCTACGTAGAGGCCGTCGCCGAGGATGTAGGATTTGACATGTCGGGTCTCATGAGTCTGAACCTTGCTTTGGAAGAGGCCGTCGTCAACGTCATGAGCTATGCCTATCCCGAGGGACAGAAGGGCGATGTACATATAGAAGCCTCCTGCGACCATGACTATCTGACGTTCACCATACGCGATTCCGGCCAGCCCTTCGACCCTACGCAGAAGGCTGCTGCCAATACGACGCTCTCCCTTGAGGAACGCCCTGTCGGTGGCCTAGGTATCCATCTCGTGCGTCAGCTCATGGACAAAGTGAGCTACGAATATACTGATGGGCAGAACGTACTCACACTGCGCAAACGCCTGTATGCACAATAAGACTTGGGTTTAGGACGTGTGATTGGAGTGAATACAGAGGGACCGTAAATTTTTCAG
>JAFSQD010000031.1 GCA_017446765.1 Alloprevotella sp. | reverse complement strand
GTGCCGTATAAGATGCTCCCATGAGGCAACGAGGGATGGTTTGAGGCACTCAAAATGGCGTTCGCGCCAGCTCAAGTGCATGGTGGCGACGCGCTAAGCGTAGTTTTCTTGATGAACTACTGCTACCTACTGCTACCCGCGGGGCGTTCGCAAGGTGCTGGGGATTAACTATATACAAGGAATGGGTAGCAGAGGTGGCAGTTTTTCTGCAAAAAAAGACTTTCCATAAAAACCAACGCCCGCACATGGTGCAGGCGTTGGTTTTACATGGTTATGGTCTATATGCGTCAGTGGCGTGCGCGACGTACGCTGAAGCCACCTCCTCCCGATTTGGAGGCCTTCGGCGCGGAAGCGGTCTTTTGCTTCTTTGGTTTTGTCGCTTTCTGCTTCTGGCGTGACGAGGAAGCTGAGCGTGTGCGGCGAGCGGTGCTGACACTGCGGCGCTTCTTTGCAGGAGCGGGAGCGGCCTCTTCTTCGCTGTCGGCATCCCCCTTCACGCTGTCTGCCTCGGCAGTGTCTGCCTGCTGGGGGGCGGCAATGCTGTCGTCTCCCCAAACGTGGCGGCGAAAGTCGGTGAGCTCGCCCTCGATGCGCTGCTGTTCGCGCTGGAGGTCGGAGTCTGTCTGGCAATAGTTGCTGAGCAGGCGATCCTGGAGGTTTACGGTGCGGTAGATGTCACCCTTGTATCGGCCGAGCGTGAAGAAGTCGTCGGCGGAGAGAGTGGCGGCATTATTGTAGTTGCTGCTCATCAATGGGAGTTTGCCGAGATAGGGGGCGATGTCGTCATATTTCACCCAAAACATGGGATAGCGGGCTTCGCTGCCACCGAACTCCACGTCGCCACGTACAAGGACGGGGCAGAGGGCGGTGACGCGAGAGTGGAAGGTAGCCGTGTTCTGGTTGTAGTAGACGCTCTCCTTGACATAGTAGAGTTTCACCTCGTCGGAGGGGATGTCGGCATCGCGGATGGTGATGGTCTTCTTGATGGAGTCGCGCTCGTAGTACATCTTATATCTGTCCATCAGCTCACGTGCCGAGACGGTGTTGCCGGCCGAGAAGTCCTCGTTGGCGTCGAGCTTCGTGTCGTAAGCTTTTATCATGCGCTTGCGGAGGAGGTAGAAGATGTAGGAGAACAGGTTCTGACGTCCGTCCTGCGGCATCGTAGGATAGTAGAGCGAGGCATTTTCGTCCTGCGAGAGGTCGAGGATGCGATAGACGTCACGACGCCACGACACATCCTGCGGCATGGGTTGGGCGGTGGGAAAGTCGCGATAGGAGACGCCAGCCTTCTTGGCAGGTGCGCTCTGCTTCTGTGGCTTAGCCTGCGAAGCGCCTTGGGGTGTCTGGCCTGCCACGGGCACCATCACTTGCTGCTTCTGCGGTATCGATGTCTGCTGCTGGTTGCGGCGACGGGCAGGCTGTGCCAGCACGGCTGTCACGGCGAGCAGGGATATCAGAAATAATGCTATTCTTTTCATGCTTCCAGTTATTATTTAAGTTTCGGAAGATATAGAATGAAGTTAAGGGGAGAGATAAGTGCTGCGTGCTGGCACGTTGCGGCGGGCTGGACGGTAGCTTGGGTTGCTCTCTGCCCACTATGTATTGTTCTATTATACTTCCATTTAACTTCCTATATATCTCCCATTTTAACTCCCTATTAATTGATGATTACCTCCAAAGCCTGTGGAAGGGTGCGCGTGATGCCATCGGGGCCGACGCAGACTACGCCACGGATGTAGAAGCGTCCGCCACGGCGCAAGTCGCGCATAAGGTTGCGTTGGTTTTCGGTGAAATGGCTACCGGCACTGGGCTCGGGGCGTGCGTTGCCCATACGGTCGAAGAAGACCGTCTCGAAACTCTGTACGCGGAAGGGGATGTCGAGCAAACCATCATCGATGGCGGCACCGATGCCTGGGGCACCCACCGCACTGGCCTTGGCAAGGCGTCCGCCCTTGAAACGGTCGTTGCCAAGCGTGATGAAGGCTGTGGGGTCGGGCAGTTTGCGCACCTTGAAGGTAAAGGTGCCCACCTGCACGGTCTTTCCGTCGACGGTTCCCGTAACGGTAAAGGTGACGGGCTGTCCCACAGCGGCGGGGCGTGCCACGTAATGGCCTCCACCCTTCGAGGTGAGCGTACCGCCAGACATGGAGAGGCTGAACTTGTCGGCACTGACGCCCGTGGCACTGACGCTGACGGGGTTGTCGAAGCCGGCATAGAGCACATTCATCAGGTCGGCCGCCACAGTGGCGCTTACGCTTGTGTTGGGCGGTGCGATGACGGTGTATTTCTGTGTAAACTCACGGCGCAGCACCTCGCCTGCGGTATTGGGCATGAGGATGTAGCCCGAGAACTGGTGCTCGCCGGGGCCGCCGACGGTGAAGTTGTAGTTGCCGTCGGGGGAGATGCGCTGCCCGTTGACATAGATTTCGGGACGCTGCGTCGTGTCGACAGCGGCCATGAAGATGCGGCTGCGGAAGACGTCGCCAGGGAAGAGCGTCGTGGCTTCGGGCAGGCAGTAGGCGTTGAGCTCGTTGACACGGATGTCCTTCACGTCGACGTTGGCGCGCAGGCTGTGGAGCACTTGGTTTTCCGCCTTGCGCACGTCGCTTTGCAGTTTTGTGAGCATCGTGATGGCAGCCACGGCGGGCATGTCCTCAAACATGTATTCCTGCCAGTTCTTTCCCAGAAGGTCGTTGTCGTTCTTGGGTACCTCAGTGCTCAGGTCGGAGGCAATGATGGCACGCTGGCGGGGGTCGGTGACGTAGCGCAGGATGCGCTCGCGAAAATCGTTGATACTATTAAAAAGCAGTTGCCCCTTGCCGTGTACGGGGGCGAGCATCACCTGGCCTGCGGCATTGAGATCTTCCTGATTGGAGAGTTTTGCGGGATTGCCCTTCTTGCCGTCGGCTTCGCGAGCAATGGCCCAACGCAGGCTCTCGGCAAGATTATAGAGAGAGTCGGACATCATGCGCACCTCCATTGCCTTGTCATACCAGGGTTTCACCTTCGTGGGATTCTTCTTCATCATAGCGGCAAAGTCGTCGTAGATGTCGTGGTTTTCCTTCACGGCATTGGTGGTGGTGCGATGCAAGCTGTCACCCACAAGACGAAAGCCTTTGAGCACATCGTTGGAGACGTTGAGGGCGAGCATCGCCATCAACACGATGTACATCAGGTTGATCATCTTCTGACGCGGAGATACTGGTCTTTTCTTTATTGTGCTTGCCATTTATATCAGTCTTGTTTGGTGCGCAGGGATGGTATCAATGGTTGTCGGCGGGTGCAGCGGGGCGCGGCATATTCATGTTGACGGTGAGTGCGTCTATCATGCGGCCATATACCTGGTTGAGATGCTGAATCTGCTCGGAGAGCTTGTGGGTCTGGTTGTTGATCTCGTCGATGGTACCCACTTGCAGGCTGATACTCTTGAGGTGGAGTTCATAGACCTTGTTGATGCCCGTAAGCGTACGGTTGAGGTTTTCCATTTCCTCGCTGTCCTTCGTGAGGCGCCCGCTTTGCTCGTCGACCTTCTCGAAGGTCTCGGCCAGGGTGCGGAGTTTCTCAATGTAGACCTTCGTGGCTTCTTCCATTTCGGGGGAGAGTACAGCCTGCGCACGCTGTAGGAGTTCGTCATTGGCGGCGCGGATGATGGCTGCCAGCTGTTGTGCATCGGCATCTTGAGGCACTGCGAGGGGCGACTGTGCAGCTGCTGCCACATCGTGAGTGGCCGGCTGCAGGCCTTCCTTCGAGGGCACTTCTTCGCCTGAACCTTCGCTCGACACGACGGGAGCGGCACCGCCGCCTCCGCCTACGACGATGACACCGCCGCCTCCACCACCTTGAACCACGGCGGCAGGTGCGGCCGAAGATCCGGCAGGAACTCCACCGGCGGGAGGAACGACCACAAAGCCGCTTCCGCCAGCAGGCGACTCGGACACGTCGGCAGCATCGGCTCCATCCACGGGAACGCCAGAGTGCATTGGTGTTGCTACTGCCATCTGAGCCTCAGCACCTTCGGCCGATTCAGGAATGTAGACCTTGGGGATTTCCTTGCCTATCTGTTCCTTGTCAAAAGGACGGTCGAAGGCAGAGATGAAGAACACGATGACCTCGGTTCCCATACCGATAAACAACATGACGTTACCGCCGGGAAGGTGGGTGAGCTTGAAGAGTGCACCCAAAATTACGATGGAGGCACCCCAGCTGTAGGCATAATTCAGAAATGTCTGGCCTGGCACGCTGTCCATCCAGCGCTGCAGAGCAATCACTACGCGGAGAAATATATTCCTTTTCTGTTGCATATTCTTATTTGCGACGTGGCTAAAGGTATATTGAATTTTTACTTATTACTCGTTTCTCGTCACTCGTCACTTCTTTATCTTCACCTTCCCGCTGACATTGCCTGCCTTTGAGCGCACACAGCGGAAGCCTATGAACGAACGGGGCTGGTTCTGATACTCCCACGTACGCCATGCCGAGCGGATGTAGGAGAGGGGGTCTTTCCACGACCCTCCACGCACACTCTTTCGCTTGAGCATGTAGGGGTCTTCGCGGGCTGCGTTGTAGGATAACTGTGGATTGAGGTCGGCCATGGCGGCCACGCCGCTTTCGGTGTAGACGGTGCTGGTCCACTCGGCCACATTGCCGGCCATGTCGAAGAGGCCGTTGGAGTTTGCTCCGTAGATGCCGGTGCGGCTCGTGATGAGATTGCCGTCCTCGATGTAGTTGCCTTGGTCGGGCTTGAAGTTGGCAAAGTAGCATCCTTCGAGGTTTTTCTTCACACCATCCCCGCCGTCCTGCTGTTCCCAGGGGAAGGGATTACCCTCCTTGCCGCGCGCGGCATATTCCCACTCAATCTCAGTGGGCAGGCGGTAGCGCTGCACGTAGCGCGCCTGAGCGCCAAGGCCTTTGAGGAGATAATCGGTGCGCCACGCACAGAAAGCCTGTGCCTGCTCCCAGGTCACGCCCACGACGGGATAGTCGTTGTAGTTGGGCGAGGAGAAGTAGAGGCGCATGTAGATTTCGTTGTTGGCATTGGTGAAGTCGTTGACCCAGCACGTCGTGTCGGGATAGACGTTCACTATATATGTGTTCAGGAAATCCCATGGCCCAGAAAGGGGGCGCTCGATGGTCTGACGGACAATGTTGCCGTTGTCGTCCACATAGGCAGTGTCTTTTGATATCATCACCACCTCGTCGGGGTCGACACTGTGGTCGGTATTCAGGTCTCGCTCTTCGGGATTGAGGCGATACTTTCGCAGAGCGGCCTTTTCATAGTCATAGATCTCGTAACGGTAGTTCATCTGTCGGGCGTCGAGCATCACGGTTCCGTCGATGGGGTGCGTCACGTAGACGCTCTCGATGGCGCGCTGCTGGTCTTCGTCAGCCTTCTTCCAGGGTATCGGTTTTGCCCAGTTAAGGCGTGGCGTGATGGGGTCGCCGTTTTTGTCGACCTCAATCTTAAACGTCTCGTCGCCACCATAGGAGGGGTCGGCCAGACGCTCACGGATGATGCTGTCGCGCACCCAGTTGACGAATTGGCGATACATGGAGTTGGTCACTTCTGTCTGATCCATCCAGAAACCGTCGACACTGATGTCGCGTTCGGGAACGACCGTACCCCACAGGGAGTCGTTTTTACCAATACCCGTACGCAGAAATCCACGCTTCACCTCCACCATGCCGAAGGGCACGGGTTCGCTGATGGCGGCACCGCGTACGCCGGTCACCTCGCCGCCGTCCTGCATGGCACGGCTGCCCCCAAAACATGAAGACAGACCCATCAGCATGGCCGCGGCAGCTATCACTGTTAACAACCTTTGTGTCATATTATCTTTCTTTATGCTGTTCTGTTTGCTTGTATTCAAAGATATCTCACGCTCTTGTGCAGGTTCTTCCCTTTCTTCTGCATGTTGACGGGCATGCGATAGGAAATCACCAGTTCATGCTGTCCGGCGCCGAAGCCCAAGCCCGATGTAAAGGCCTCGTAGGCATAGCCCAAATCAATGCCGTGGAAGGAACCGCCGACGTAGAACGTCACCGAGCGCTCGGGACTGTAGCCGGCACCCAGATAGAGGCGGCGCTTCTCGTAGCTGTAGACGAGGCGTGCCGTCACGTCCGCACGCCATTCAAACCCGTCGTAGCGCACGAGGGTGGTGGGGACTATTGACAATAACGGATTTCGGAGGCGTATATTGTATCCGCCCGTGAAATTATACTGCCGTCGGAGTGCGTACTCGTTGGTCTCGCCGATGAGGATGGTGGGAGCAAGGAGATGCATTACGCCAATACCTGCGTACCAGTTGCGATGGGCATAGTAGAGGCCGGCCGAGGCTCCGAAGCGCGAGCCGTTTATGTCGGAAGAGGGAAACGCATCATCACTGTCGTTCTCAGGGAAGATGGCCTTGCTGCCCTCGATGCCCTCCTGAAGCATGTCGGCCTCGGCACCTATGCTCAGCCGACCGCCAAAGAGGTTGAAATGGTAAGAATACTGTGCCGAGAAGCGCTTGTGGGAAAAAAGGCCTATCTCATCATTCTGAAACACGACGCCCACGCCGTGACGCGTCTTGCCCAACTGGAATGCCATGTCGGCACCGGCATACATCGTACCTCAGGCATCGTCGTAGCCTACGGCATGCGTCTGGTAGGAACCGTTGATCGAAAGCTGGTCGGAGCGTCCGGCTGCAGCGGGGTTGAACTGGGGCTCCACTTCCCAATAGTGTGCAAACGACGGGTCTTGCTGCGCCGATGCAACAAGGGGGAGCAGCGCAAGAAGTGCTGCCGCCATACGCAGGAATATGTCAAGCCGGAATTGTGGCATAGCCTTTTGATAACGAAGAGCCCATGTCCTTTATTGTGTAAAGGGGGGAATTAAGTTTCGGAGGAGTGAGGAGTGATGAATGACAAGTGATGAGTGATGTTTTACAATGGAAAAAGGCGAAATAGCGCGCTAAGGGGAGCTGAATCGTGGGGCGTGGGGACGTTTTTGCCTCGTGATTCCGACCTTTTGCCTGAGACATGCGCATGCCTTGCATGAAGAGATGCCATCTTTTGCCTTCAGACATGGGACATCTTGAAGCAAGAGATACCATGCCTTACAACCACCTATGCGCATGCCTCGCACCTCACGAAGCACCGGTGATGCCAAAGGCATTCTTATATCGCTGAAAAACAGGTGCTTACATAAAAATGCGCTCCTTGGCGCAGAGCCAAAACTTCTCCGCCTTACGCAAAAATAACGCAGCCACGCCCTTGAAAACTCTCGCATTTGTTGACAGCCAGTGCTTTCAGCGTTTTTTATGTGGCGGAGCGCGAGAGGATGAAAAAGGAAAGGAGGGCAGCGTCCGTCTGCGAGTTGTCGCTTTCGGGGCTGCCCTCCTTTGCTGCGTTTTAGGTTATGTCTGTACTTACCTCATGCCATCATTCTGAAGACATCTGGAAGTGATACTTCGTCGTCAAAGGAAGCCTGTATCGGGTCTGCACCCGAATTATCTCTTCCGGCCAAGCTAATTATCATCTACTGTTTAATGTTTAACGTCACTCCCCCTACTTCCTCAGCGTAAAGGAGAATGTGAGGCCGCCGCCCTCGTTGTTGTGTACCGCTATGGTGCCGCCGTGCAGCTGGACGGCGTTTTTCACGATGGCCAGTCCGAGACCCGTTCCGCCAAGCGAACGGCTACGCCCCTTGTCGATGCGGTAGAAGCGCTCGAATATGCGTTCCAAGTGCTGCGGAGGTATGCCAATGCCATTGTCGGAGAAGGAGAAATGCCACGCCCCAGGGTCTTCGGAGGCCGACACTTCGATGGTCGTTCCGGCACCGGCGTAGTTGATGGCATTGTCGGTCAGGTTGCGGAAGATGCTGTAGAGCAGCGAGAAGTTGCCATGGATGATGATGCCTTGCGGGAGGCAGTTGCTGAGCTTCATCTGATGGTTTTGCAGGGCGTGCGCCGTTTCTTCCACAATCTCAGCAAACAGTCGCGACACGTCCACACGCTCTTTCGTAAGCACGTCGGGGGCATAGTCCATGCGGTTGAGGATGGAGATGTCCTGCAACAGTGCCGTGAGGCGCTCGGCCTGTGAGTGCGTGCGCTCTACAAACTGGCGGGTCGTAGCGGCATCGATGGAGGGCGTGTTGAGTATCGTCTCGGTGTAGCCGAGAATACTGGCCACAGGGGTCTTGAGTTCATGGGAGATGTTTTGTGTCAGTTCGCGACGCATCTGTTCCTGCTGTTCCTGCTGCTCGCGAGTGATGCGCTGATCCATCCGGTGGGCAAATCTGTAAAGTATCCACCCCAACCCTATCAGCACCAAAACGGTGAAAGCAAGGAGGCGTAACTCGTTCTCCTCGTCGAGGGGGTGGAAATACTTGCGGTCATAGTCCTCGAAGAGGATGAAGATGGCAGCGTAAACGATGAATATCACCATTACGCTTGCCCACATCTTGCGACCTTCACTGATTGTCTTCATTGGGGACAAAAGACAAGGGACGAGACGAGGAGCTTCGCCCTCAAATGATTACTGAAACATATACCCAAAACCCTGACGCGTGACGACATGGGCTGCGTAGGAGCCTATCTTCTTCCGCATGCGGGTGATGTTGACATCAACGGCGCGATTGGTAACGATGACACCCTTCGGCCATGCGAGACCGATGAGTTCATGGCGGGTGAAGACACGGCCGCGATGCCTCAGCATGAGACTTAAGAGGGCAAACTCCGTGCGTGTCAGTTCGAGGCGCTCGCCGTCGGCCGTGACGGTCTTCTGCACAAGGTCGATGGTAAGCCCTTCAAAGCTCAGCACCTTCGGCTTCTCGCTGCTCCGTCCTTGCGAAAAGCGGCTGAGGACAGCCTTTACACGTGCCACTACCTCGCGCACGGAGAACGGCTTCTTTATGTAGTCATCAGCACCCAACCCAAACCCCTGAAGAGCATCATCCTCAGTGTCCTTTGCCGTAAGGAATATGATGGGGATATGATTTGTTTGCTCGCTACCTTTCAGACGTTTAGCCAGTTCAAAGCCCGACATGCCGTCCATCATCACGTCAAGAAGCAAAAGGTCAAAACTGCACACATCCAACGACATGACCTCCTCGGCCGAATGGACTGCCTGTGGCTCATACCCAGCCCATGCAAGATTGAACAGCAATATGTCGCACAAGTCTTGCTCGTCGTCTACCACAAGGATCCTTTTTCTTTCCATTTCGCCTGCAAAGATAGGTATTATTTTCCAAACCGAGCCTGTACCACGTTGACTACGTAGTCGCCCAACTTTTCACATTCTCCCACGAGGTCGGAGAAGATGGTGCCGATGGCATAGTCGTACTCGTGCTCGTTGACGGCACGGATGTTGTCGGCTTTCAGATGTTCGCGCATCTGGTTGATCTCGTTCTCTATGCGATAGGTGTCGCGAATGCTATGCTCGCGGCTGTGACCTCCCATGACGGCATTCATCTGCGTCAGGGCATCGTCGGTCAGCGCCATCATGGCTTTGAGCTTCTCATACTGTTGCTGCGTCAAGTCTTTTCCTGAGTCGTGGAGACGATTCATTGTGCGGGCGAGGTTGTAACATGAATCGCCGATGGACTCCAGCTCGCTGACCTCGCGCATCATCTGGCGCACCTTCATCTTGGTGATGTCACTCAGGTGGTTGTTGCTCACCTGCTCCAGATAGTGCGCAATCTCAAGTTCCATCTTGTCGGTGATGTCCTCCTGATGTGCCACCTTATTATATAATTGTGTAAAAGCCTCGGAGTCCTTCTCCCCAAGCAAAGTGCGCACCATGCCAAACATCTGCTGCACCTCGCGGGCAAAGCGTGCCGTTTCTTTCTGCGCCTGCAGCACGGCGATTTCCGGTGTCTGGACAAGATTGCTCTGGATGTATTGCAAGCGAAACTCTTCCTCTTTGGCACCCTCCTTCTCGGGCAACAACCAACACACGACGCGCTCCATCTGTGGGATGAAGCCTATGAGCAGGGCGGTATTGGTCACGTTGAAACACGTATGGAACATGGCCAGGACGACTGGCAGAAGCTTTACTTGTCCTCCTGCACTGGGCTCATAGCCCACAAAACCACAGACCATGTCTACAAAGGGATAGAATACACAAAGCACCCACATCACGCCAAAGACGTTGAACAGCAGGTGAGCCAACGCGGCGCGGCGCGCCTGCGTGCCGGCTCCCAGAGCGGCAAGGTTGGCGGTAGCCGTCGTACCAATGTTCTCACCCATCACCAAGGCTATACCCAGATAGATGGGGAGGACGCCCGTGGAACAGAGCAATATCGTGATGGCCATTACGGCCGCCGACGACTGCACGATGCAGGTGATGACCGTACCGATGGCCAGGAAGGCGAGGATGGTCCAGTGACTTCCTGTGTCAAAGGAGGCAAAGAACTCCACAACGGAGGCATTGTGCTCAAGGTCGAGCTCCTTTCCTGCCTCGCTCAGCATCACGAGCGAGAGGAAAAGGAAGGCGATGCCATAAAGAAAATCACCTACAAAGCGGTGACGCTTATGATAGATAAGGATGATGCCTACAAAAAAAGCGGGAAAGACCACGTTGGTCAAGTCAACATTGTAGCCTAACGACATGATCCAGGCCGTCAGCGTCGTACCTATGTTGGCACCCATAATGACACTGATGGCCTGCGAGAGCGTCAGCAGTCCTGCCGACACAAAAGATACCGTCATCACCGTCGTGGCCGACGAAGACTGAACTGCACTCGTCACAAAGGCACCCGTCAGCATTCCCGTCAGGCGGTTTGTGGTCATACGCGCAAGGATGTGGCGTAACTGCGGACCGGCCATCTTTTGCAGTGCATCACTCATCATGCGCATGCCAAAGACGAGCAGGCCCAGCGCGCCGAGCAATTTCAGCCCTATCATCACATAGTCTTGTCCCATAGTAGTGTATTAATGAGAAATGATTTGAAGATATTATTGTTGAATAGGAGATTTCGTCATTTCAAGGTGTGCCCACGAAAGAGCACACCTTGAAAAAAGTCCAGTGTCTTTGTGTTGACGTCGCAAAGATACACCCAAGAGATGCCTCATGCACAACGAAACGGGTTACGATATCATTACAATCCTATACGTAACCACAATGTAACCTCAAGACAGGGCGGAAAATGAGGTTCATCCCCCCTGCTTTCACATACTTTTTATGCTTTTCTCAAAAGCCTAAGACTCGCAGAGAGAAGCATTTAAGGTATGTTCTACATATTCGTCTTATCGCGCGGAATGTCCTATGCAAGGACTTCGATGCTTTGTGAATTATCTGAAGCCATTTTAGAGAACATACCTTGACGGAGCCACATCTTACACGAAGAAAAGGAACATCTTGCAATTTCCTCCCGCAAGAACCGCTCCACATGAAAAACAAGCATCAACAGGACAATGATTTCCCTGTTGATGCCACTTCTATTCTTAAA
The DNA here is from genome assembly GCA_017446765.1 of Alloprevotella sp. Taxonomy (GTDB): domain Bacteria; phylum Bacteroidota; class Bacteroidia; order Bacteroidales; family Bacteroidaceae; genus Alloprevotella. The sequence goes on along the minus strand of JAFSQD010000031.1, from coordinate 613 downwards.
AGAGCTTGGCTACATTCTCCACCTCCTCGCCCTCAAACAAACGGGGCTCAGATAGGGGGCTGTAGCTAAAATCAGCATATCAATAATGCCGTAATGAACCACATCAAATCTTGCTTCATCCCCATTCTGCCTGCAAAGGTAGACTTTTTTCAAAAATAAAATACCAACAAGACTAACAAGTTTTTATTGCTAGTCTCGCTGGCATTAAGTTGTCAGGCTTAGATGTAAGCCTTAATACTCGTCCTCGTTGAATACTTGGAGCCTAATTGATTGTCAGACAAACACAATATCCCTAACTATTTTTAGCCAAATAAGCCGAACGGTCTGAAGCTATCTAAGATGGTTAGTAGACGTAGTGGACAAATTATTTGTTTATTCCTTACCGGTAAACTCGTCTATAACCTTAATAGCCTTGTTCAGCGAACGCATCTCACGATAGAAGATATAGAAGAATATAGCTAATATGATGGCAATGACAAGGAAATGAGGAAGCAAGCTCTCGAAGCTTGGGAATGGAATGCCTTTGGCGCTATATGCGTCGAACAAAAACCATACTATCCAGAGAAGAAGAATAGGAATCACAATGTAAGTGTAAAGTTTCTCCCTACGTTTG
>JAFSQD010000030.1 GCA_017446765.1 Alloprevotella sp. | reverse complement strand
TCGACCTCAACGACATACCCGTCGACATGATTGACCGTATTGAGATTTTCAAGGGAGTCGTCCCCGCCAAACTTGGAGGTTCGTCATTGGGCGGGGCTGTCAACATCGTACTGAAAGAATATCCCGACCGCTATGGGGATGTGAGCTATACCCACGAATCGTTCAATACACATAAGTTTCAGACCGTGCTGAAGCGTAACCTGAAAAAAGCAGGTCTCGTATTTGGTGCAGGTGGCGGCTATACCTATTCCGACAACAACTACACGATGGAGTCTCCCTACGTGAAAGGGCTTCGAATCAAGCGCAATCACGATACCTACCGGCAACTCATGCTGGGCGGTAGTCTGAAAGCAAAGAAATGGTGGTTTGACGAAGTGGAGCTGGAACCTGTATTCCTCCAAACCTACCACGACATTCAGGGCATCGAATATGACATTCGCAAGGCACATACCACGACATCCCTACTCGGACTGAATAATAAGTTGGAGAAAAAGGACTTTCTGTTGCCAGGCATGGACTTTGAGATGAATACTGCGATAGCCTATACAAGATATGCGCTGGTTGACACGGCAAAGCTATACTATGACTGGCATGGAAACGCATATCCTTCAAGCTCGCTCCTCGGCGGTGAACTGGGAAACCGCTATGCATCACATTCAGACAACGAAAAGTTCAGCCTCCTGCATACGCTCAATCTGGAATACCTCCTCAACCGTCAGCACTCCTTGAACTTCCATTCGGTCTTCACCCTTGCCGAGGGGCGTCCATCCGACAATCTCAAAGAGAAAAGCCTCGGAAAGAAAGTGGACTTTGACTCACACATGCTCAGTTGGGTGGGTGCCCTGAACTATGACTTCCGAACGGCCGACGACAAGTTTCTCAATTCCCTCGCGGGGCGCTACTATTGGTACTCCATGTCCACCCAATATCGGAACATCTACACCAACGTCCCACCAGAAGACATACACCTGCGCAAGCAAAGCTTGGGAATCAGCAACGCCATGCGCTACCGCTTCACACCTGCCTTCATGGGAAAACTCTCCGCAGGATATGACGTACGAATTCCTTCCGAAAACGAACTGCTGGGCGACGGGCACACCATCACTCCGTCCGGGCAACTCACGCCCGAACGCAACTTCAACATCAACGCGGGACTACTCTACGACCTCGTGGGGCTGCATGCCAACAACCTGCAGGTGGAGCTGAACGGGTACTATATGTACGTCAAGGACATGATACGTTTCGTGAAGGGAATACTGGGTGCACAATATCAGAACTTCGGCGAAATGCGTACGCTGGGTGCCGAACTTGATGTCAAGGCAGACATATTCCCCTTCCTCTACGTATACGGCAACGTCACCTATCAAGATCTCCGCGACACACGAAAACACGAAGAAGGCACACAACTGCCCAACACGACAAAGGGGAAACGCATGCCAAACATCCCATACCTGATGGCCAATGCTGGAGTGGAGTTTCACAAGGAAAACCTCTTTGGCGGCAAAGGGCAGAACACGCGCGTCTTTGCCGACATGTCCTTCGTCGAGGAGTACTTCTACGACTTTGAACTCACTGAGAACGAAAAGCGGCGCATACCGCGCAGCACGACCTTCGACCTCGGCTTTGAGCATAGTTTCTTCCACCAGCGGCTGTTCATATCAGGCAAGGTCAAAAATCTGACCGATGCCACGGTCATCTCGGAGTTCAACCGCCCCTTGCCGGGAAGAAGCTTCGGCATCAAGCTACGCTATATTTCAGATAAAGTATATTCTAAAAATTAACTTTACTTTTACAAACCAATTAAAACTGTATGAAAACAAGAATGAAGTACATTGCAGGGATTCTTAACCTCCTGATTCTTGGCGGGCTGACAATACTCGTCACCGCATGCGACCACAACGACGATCCTCCTACACCCGCTCCCCTACCCCCAGAAGAAAAGCTTCTCGGCGGCGAGGGCAACGTGCTGATAGGAGCTATCATCAAGAATGCCGACGGCATGAGTGGTTCGTCGTATTTCCTGCAAATGCCCGCCGTCACGGGTACAATCACCCTAAAAAATGCGATTCAGGCCGGATTCAGTAGTACGATGACGGTGGTAGGAAACGACGTCTACATCTTCCCCGAGTTCGGAAAGGAAAGCACACAGAAGATTACACGCTATGAGCGCACCTATAAGGGACTGAAGAAGGCTGCAGAAAGGCAGATTATCCCTGGCTCGTATCCGCAGCACCTCATCTATGTGAACCCTGAAAAAGCCTACATCCCACTCTACACTTTGGGGAGAGTGGAGGTGGTGCATCCTAAGACACTGGAAAAGACGGGCGAAATTGACCTAAAGGAATACGCGCATGGCGACGCGAGTTGCGAACCGGCCCACGGCATCATGCGAGACGGTCTCTACTATCTCCCCTTGGACCAGCTGAACGACAGCTGGATGCCACACGCTGACCACCGTCGTGCCGATTTGGTCGTCATCGATCCTGCCACCGACCGTGTGGTACACACTACGAGCGAGGACGTCAGCGGACTGTGCTTCCCCACACGTCCGATGCTGAAAGGCATGATATTCACCGACGAACAAAACGACATCTACATCGCGTGTGCGGGCTATTTCGGCTACGACGCCTCCTATCTGAAGAGCGGCTTCATCTGCATCCCCTCGGGCAGCAAGGACTTCGATGCCTCAAAATCGTGGGACATCAGCAACACTCCCATCCAAGGCACTGAGTACAAACCTTCAACGGTCTACAACACATGCTACCTCGGCAACGGTAAAGTAGCAGCCTACGTCGGTGTGCTTGAACTGACAGGAGGCAATCCCTATACGGCCCGCAATGCCATTTCCGTCATCATCGACCTGAAGCAGAAGACCATCAAGCAAGTGAAAGGCATGCCTGCCACAGACGGACATAGCGTGGAAATCACCTACCACAATGGGCTCGTTTACTTTGCGCCATTTGGCGAAAACGCTGCCGGTATCTTCACCTACAATCCCCAGACAGAGCAGGTGGCTCAGGTGCTGACCTGGAACAACAACATTGCCTACATCCACTTCTTCGAATAGGCAAGAAAGACCATCCATAGCACTTTTCGCGTATATACAACACGCAGGCGCGTGCGCACTCCCTAAATAAGGAATCGTGCGCACGCGCTGCTTCGTATTGGGGGTAGCCCAAAAAGTAAAAAATGCTCTCTACTTCAACACGCCAAGTTCACGGCCCACCTTGATGAAAGCTTCAATGCACTTGTCAAGCTGTTCGCGGGTATGGCCTGCGGAAAGCTGCACTCGGATGCGAGCCTGTCCTTTCGGCACGACGGGATAGTAAAAGCCAGTGACGTAGATGCCTTCTTCCTGAAGGGCGGCAGCATATTTCTGGGAGAGGGGTGCTTCGTAGAGCATGACTGCACAAATGGCGCTCTGCGTGGGCTTGATGTCAAAGCCTGCGGCCATCATCTTGTCACGGAAGTACTCCACGTTTTCCACGAGGCGGTCATGTAGTTCATTGCTCTCCTTGAGAATCTTGAACGTCTCGAGGGCAGCACCTACGATGGCTGGAGCCACACTGTTGGAGAACAGGTAGGGACGGCTGCGCTGACGCAGCAGGTCGATGATTTCCTTCTTACCCGTTGTGAAACCGCCCATTGCACCGCCGAAGGCTTTTCCGAGCGTACCTGTGTAGATATCCACGCGGTCATAAGTATTGAAAAATTCGCTCACACCGTGGCCCTTCTTGCCGACTACGCCTGCCGAGTGGCTTTCGTCCACCATGACGAGGGCATCGTACTTCTCGGCGAGGTCGCAGATTTTGTCCATCGGGGCCACGTTGCCGTCCATGGAGAAAACGCCGTCGGTGCAGATGATGCGGAAGCGTTGTGCCTGTGCCTCCTGGAGGCAGCGCTCAAGGTCGGCCATGTCTGCGTTATTGTAGCGATAGCGCACGGCCTTGCAGAGGCGTACGCCGTCAATGATGCTGGCGTGGTTGAGAGCATCGCTGATGATGGCATCATCCTTCGTGAGCAGAGGTTCGAAGAGTCCGCCGTTAGCATCAAAGCATGCGGCATAGAGAATGGTATCCTCAGTTCTGAAGTAATCAGAGATGGCAGCTTCAAGCTCCTTGTGTACATCCTGGGTACCGCAGATGAAGCGTACGCTGGACATGCCATAGCCACGGCGATCCATCATGTCCTTGGCAGCCTGGATGAGGCGGGGATGGTTGGAGAGTCCAAGATAGTTGTTGGCACAGAAGTTCAAAACTTCTTTTCCTGCCACCTGTATGGCAGCTTGCTGCTGGCCCTCAATGAAACGCTCGTTCTTGTAAAGGCCGGCATCTTTGATCTCTTGCAGTTCCTTTTGAAGGTGCTCTTGAAATTTTCCGTACATTTTAGAAATATTTTAGTTGTAAGTTTGTTCTAAATGTCGCGCAAAGGAAGGTCTTTTTTGTGAAAATATCAAGGCAGAGCGTGTTTTTATCTGAAAAAAGATGTTCCTTTGCACGCGAAAAAGCAAATCAGGTAATTCTTCAACCATTAAGCAATGAAAAATATCCTCGTTATCGGCGCTACAGGCCAGATAGGCTCTGAACTGACGATGAAACTGCGTAGCATCTACGGAAACGACCACGTCGTGGCGGGCTACATCAAAGGAGCAGAGCCCAAAGGTGACCTGCTTGAAAGCGGACCTGCAGAGCTCTGCGACGTTACAGACGGCGATGCCATCGAACGCATCGTGCGCAAATATCGCATTGATGCCATCTACAACCTTGCAGCACTGCTCTCAGTAGTAGCCGAGAGCAAGCCCCTCATGGCCTGGCACATCGGCATTGACGGCCTCATCAAGGTGCTTGAGGTGGCTCGCCAGCATGGCTGTATGGTCTTCACGCCCAGCAGCATCGGAAGTTTCGGTCCCGAATCGCCCGCCGACGGCACGCCGCAGGACACCGTCCAGCGTCCCCGCACCATCTACGGTGTCTCAAAGGTGACCACGGAGCTTCTATCCGACTACTATCACCGCAAATATGGCACGGACACACGCTCTGTGCGCTTCCCGGGTCTCATCTCCTACAAGACACCTCCCGGAGGTGGCACCACGGACTACGCATGCGACATCTACTATAGTGCCGTACGCGGCGAGAAATTCGTCTGCCCCATTGCCGCCGGCACCTATATGGACATGATGTATATGCCGGATGCCCTGAATGCCGCCATACAGCTGATGGAAGTAGACCACGACCGCCTCATCCACTACAACGGATTCAACATTGCATCCATGAGCTTCGAGCCTACACAGATATTTGAAAACATTAAGAAATACCGCCCCACGTTCGAAATGACCTTCGACGTTGATCCTCTGAAACAGGCAAATGCCGACAGCTGGCCCAACAGCATAGACGACACATGCGCCCGCGAAGAATGGGGATGGAAGCCCACGTTCGACCTTGACACGATGACGCAGGACATGCTGCGCCGCCTCTCAGAACGCCTGGGTGTGAAGTAGTCTTCGTCAGAAACATAACGGCATGCCTCCTACGGCGTGCTGAACCCAATCGGAGGGACAATGGCTATCTTACAGCCGTTGTCCTTCCGCTCTTTTCCCATTACGCCGTCACCCATGGCACACATAGACGGAACGCTAAGACTGAAAAAGCAAACTACGTCCCACTGTCTTAGCACCCTAAAGGCATACAGTTCACAAACCACAGGCGTGAAATAAAAAACCACAGGTGTGAAACGGCGAAACCACAGACGTGAAATGAAGAAACCACAGACGTGGAAAACGGACAAGAAGGTTTCGCACGTGGTACATCAAGGCATATACTATGCACAACAAAGGAGAAAACCGATAATGAGGGCCTTTTCGGCTTGCAGAAACAGGGGCAAGAAAACGACTCGGAGGCAACCCCTCTAAAAAAAACGCCCCACCCAAAGCGAAGATTCTACAAATAACTACTTTACGATTGATTTTCTGTAGATTACGCACATAATAATAATAAAAATAAAGGACCGAATAAAAATAATTACTATAAATGTGGGGAAATGTGGGGGAAAATTTATACTTTTGCTGCCACAGCAAATTGGGCAAATAGCCTTTGTCAAACCAGTTCATGCAGTTCACAGGAAAAATCGAAGCCCGGATGGATGCAAAGGGAAGACTCTTCTTCCCCGCCGAATTCCGCCGTCATTTAGATGAGACGGAACAACGCCTCGTGCTGAAGCGCGATGCCTACCAGCCGTGCCTTGTCATCTACCCCTATGGGACATGGGAGGGTGAAGTGGGCGAGATACGGCTACGCATGAACCGATGGGTTCCTGAGGAAGCGATGGCATTCAGACAGTTCATGGCCGACGTAGAAGTTTTTTCGCTTGATGCTGCCGGACGATTTATTGTCCCGAAGCGTTTCCAACCGCTCTGCGGTCAGGAACGAAAAGTAGCATTCCTCGGCCTTGGCGACCGCATTGAGCTTTGGCCTGCGGGAAATGCGTCCACATTCATGTCGCCCGAGGAATTTACGGCTGCCATACAGAAGATGATGTCAAAATAATAACACCGAAATGGCGACTACGGCTCCGACATACCACGTACCCGTACTTCTGCGCGAAAGCGTGGATGCTCTCTGTATACGCCCAGACGGTACCTACGCCGACATGACATTTGGCGGTGGGGGCCATTCGCGCGAAATACTGCGTCGCCTTGGCGAGAACGGAAGCCTCTTCGCCTTCGACCAGGATGCCGACGCCGAACGCAACATCCCCGAGGCAGACGAGCGATTCAGCTTCGTCAGGAGTAATTTCCGCTACCTTCACAACTGGATGCGCTATTATGGCATCGATGTCCTTGACGGCATTCTGGCCGACCTTGGCGTATCAAGCCACCATTTCGATGACGAGACGCGCGGTTTCTCCTTCCGCTTTGATGCCCCATTGGACATGCGCATGAATGGTCGTGGCGGCGTGACGGCAGCCGACATACTGCGCGATTACGATGAAGGGCAGCTTGCTCGCATCTTCACCCTCTACGGCGAGTTGAAAAACGGCCGCAAACTGGCCGCTGCCATAACAAAGAAGCGCGCCGACGTACCCGTTGAAACCGTAGAAAACCTATGCAGCATTGCGCGGCCCTTCCTCCCTCCGACAAGAGAGAAGAAGGAGTTGGCAAAGGTGTTTCAGGCACTGCGCATCGAGGTAAACCACGAGCTTGACGCATTACAGGAAATGCTGCAAGCCGCCATCGGAATGCTACGCCCTGGCGGCCGTCTCGTGGTGCTGACCTATCACAGCATAGAAGATCGCATTGTCAAGAACATTATGCGGTCTGGCAACGTTGAAGGCAGCGTCAAGCAGGACTTCTACGGCAACCGACTGACGCCCCTGCGACCAGTGGGGAAAGCCCTCGTGCCAGGAGAGTACGAACAAAACGAAAATCCACGAAGCCGCAGCGCAAAACTGCGAATAGCCGAAAAAACCATATAAAAACATGCCGTTCTTCCGAAAAAACAAAAAAAGCTCGAAGTCATCGGCAAAGAAAACCGAAGACACGGCCGAGATGTCAGCCAGCAAAGCCCTGAAACAACTCGTCAGCGAGGACGAGGGCGAGAAGGTCGACCTCTCACTGCGTAGCATCCTCGGCGGCGACATACTGGCCGGAGGTTGGTTCCGACGCCACTTCTGGTACATCGTATTATGCATCGGCCTTTGCATTCTTTACGTAGGCAACCGCTACTACGTGCAAAAGGAAGTCATCCTCCAGCGCCAGCTGGACGACAGCATCGTCGACCGGCGCTATAAGCTCATCACCATCTCCAGCCAAATCACCGAGCGTACTCGACGCGGAAATGTAGAGAAAAGCCTTGCCGACACAACACTGAAAACTTCTACAACGCCCATCTACATGCTGACCGTCGAGGAACAAGACACCGCTGAAACTGAATAGACACCCCAATCGCCCCATAGCCGCACATGGATTTCCCTGGTAAAAAAGTCATGCCCAGATACTTTGTTATCGCAGCCGTCCTCATCGTCTGCGGTATTGCCATCATTGTACGTGCCGGCTACCTCATCGCCAAGGAAAAAGACTACTGGATGGCTGTCGACTCACTGAATGTCAAGAAGGACAGCATCCCCATGTACCCAGTACGCGGTGACATCCTGGCCGACAACGGGGAAGTACTTGCCTCATCTGTACCCGAATACCGCCTCGTCATGGACTTCCGCTCCTACGAGAAGGACTCTACGATGCTACGGCGCGACAAGTTTCGTAGGTATCTTTCCATCATGCTCGACCTCGACACACTATGCCGCAGCATGCACGCCGTTTTCCCCGACATCGACACGTTGCAGCTTCGCGAGCACATCATCAAGGGCTTTCACAAAAACAGCAGCACCTGGTTTATCTACCCTGGCCGCGTCAGCTACATCCAGTACGCGAAACTCATGCAACAGCCCTTCTTCAATGAGGACGCCCAGCGCAAGGGCTTCCGCGCCGACCCCTTTGAGGTTCGCAAAAAGCCTTTCGGATCGCTGGCCGGTCGCTTCGTAGGCGACTTGGAGATTCGTGGAAAGAAAAACATCGGCCGTACGGGCCTCGAACTGACCATGGACAGCGTACTGCGAGGGCAGATGGGACGTAAGCATAAGGAAAAAGTGCTCAACAAGTTTGTTGATGCCGTCGACCGCGAGCCCGTCAACGGCTACAACGTGGAGACGACGCTCAACGTCACCATGCAGGAAATCTGCGAGAAAACCTTACGCGAACATCTGGAGCTGTACCAAGAGAAAGAAGGAGGCGTGGAATTTGGCCTTTGCATCCTCATGGAAGTAGCCACCGGCGACGTGAAAGCTATCTCAAGCCTCACAAACAAAGACGGCAAGTTCTACGACATCAACGACCAGGCTATCACCTACCGCACGGAGCCGGGCTCCGTCTTCAAGCCCATGTCGTTCCTCATCGCCTTCGACGAGGGACACCTTCACATGAATGACCTTGTAAACGTGGGCAACGGAAGAAAAAAGTTCTATGGCCAGACGATGACCGACCACAACGTGGGTTCTGGTGGGTACGGCACGCTGACGGCAGAGATGTGCATTGCAAACTCGTCAAACATCGGCGTGGCCACGTTCATCGATCGCTTCTACAGCAGCAATCCACAACACTACATAGACAAACTCCTTGAAATCGGCGTCGGAGAAGACCTCAAAGTGCCCATCCCCAACTACCGCAAGCCGCGCATCAAGGCACCCAACAACCTCTTACAGGGAGAATACTGGGCTAAGACGGACCTTCCATGGATGAGCTACGGCTACGTGACACAACTTGCACCCATCAACACACTGACCTTCTATAACGGCATTGCCAACAACGGCAAGCTGATGCGTCCTCGATTCATCAAGGCGCTGACATTGAACGGAGAAGTTGTAAAAGAGTATGAACCCGTCGTACTTCGCGAGCGTATGGCTCAGCACGACGAGGCTATACGCAACATCCAGCAATGCCTACGTTCGGTTGTCACAAAGGGCGTAGGCGTACGCTACAGTTCAAAACGAATCCACATCGCAGGCAAGACGGGTACAGCCGTAGACTATTCCGGCGGTAAGCGCAACAATACGCGCTTTGTGTCCTTCGCGGGCTATTTTCCCTACGAGTCACCAAAATACTCATGCATAGTATGCGTAAAGAAGACGGCACCGGCAGCCGGCGGACGTCACTGCGAGCCGATCTTCGTGGAAATCGCCGAAACCGTACTTGCACAAGAACTTCAACGCAACTACCAGACGGCAAAAGACTCCACCCATACGGCCACACCCATCGTGGCATGCGGCAACATGAATGCTGCAAGCCGCGTATTGAACGGGATTGGCATCAGCTACAGAGAGAAAGGCCTGCCATCGGTTCACGAATGGGGAACTGCTGAGTTAGAAAACAGGGAAATCGTCCTTGAACGTACAGAACAGCCTGAGCATGTCATACCCAACCTAAAAGGTTACGGAGTTCGCGACGCCGTCTTCCGCCTTGAGCGGATGGGGCTGAAGGTGAAATGCATCGGCCAGGGGCACGTGGTGGGCCAGAGCCTGCGTCCCGGACATGCCATCCAGGAAGGCGAAAGAATCGTGCTGACGCTGGGGCACTCCTCCATGCGCACAAATACAGCCGCCGACAGCCTGCAGCAGAAGGCCGAAAAGGTAGCACACAACGACTCCGTGCTCAGCAGCAGGCAGAGAAACGACTCCACAAACGTAAAAAAGGCCAAAGACAAGAGGGAGAAGAAACCCGAGCCGCAAAAAATTCCTAAAAAGGAGCAAAAACAGGCGGTTTCATCGGAGAATCGTCCTATACTGACGAACAAAAACAAAAGAACATAAGATATGGAACTCAATCGCATCATCAGCGCATTAAAGGCCGATTCCATCGTAGGCCCCACGGACAAGGACGTGACAGGCGTATGCATTGACTCGCGAAAAGCCAGTACGGGCAATATGTTTGTAGCCGTCAAGGGCACTCAGACCGACGGGCATGCATACATAGGCAAGGCTCTTGAACAAGGAGCTACCGTAGTGGTACATTCAGAGGAGATACCCGATGAAATCGACAAAAACATCACCTTCATACGCGTCAAGGACACGGAAGAAGCAGCCGGCATTGCCGCCACGACATTCTATGGCAACCCAACGGCGCGCCTACGCCTCGTCGGGGTCACCGGCACGAATGGAAAAACGACCATCGCCACCGTGCTCTACAATCTCTTTCGCGGATTGGGTTACAAGTGCGGCCTCTGTTCCACCGTATGCAACTACATCGATGGTGAAGAGATTCCCACTGAACACACGACGCCCGACCCCGTCACACTCAACGAGCTCCTCGGACGCATGGCCGATGCTGGATGCCAGTTTGCTTTTATGGAATGCAGCTCGCACGCCATACAGCAAAAGCGCATTGCAGGACTGAAATTTGCCGGCGGCATCTTCACAAACCTCACACGCGACCACCTGGACTACCACAAAACCTTCGAAAATTACCGCGATGCGAAAAAAGCCTTCTTTGACGGACTCGGAAAGGACGCTTTTGCCATCACCAACGCAGACGACCGCAACGGAAATGTGATGGTACAGAACTGCGCAGCCACCATCCGCACCTATTCCACCCGCACGGTCGCCGACTTCAAGGGTCGCATCCTTGAAGAGTCGCTCGAAGGCATGCTCCTTGATATGGACGGGCGTGAAGTGAGCGTGCATTTTGTGGGACGCTTCAACGTGTCAAACCTGCTGGCTGTTTACGCATCTGCTATCATGCTGGGCGAAGAGCGCGACGAGGTTCTGCGCGTGCTTTCCTCGTTGCGCCCAGTCAACGGACGCTTCGAAGCCATCCGCTCACCACAGGGCTTCAGCGCCATCGTAGACTACGCCCACACGCCAGACGCTCTTGAAAATGTCCTCGTGGCCATAGGCGAAATCGTTCACGGAAAGGGGCAGATCATCACTGTGTGTGGCGCGGGAGGCAACCGCGACAAGGGAAAGCGCCCTTTGATGGCACAGGAAGCCGCCAAACGCAGTGACCTCGTCATCATCACGAGCGACAATCCGCGCTTTGAGGAACCCCAGGCCATCGTGGACGACATGCTGGCAGGTCTCAATGAGGAACAGCGGCGTAAGACGCTGGCTATCGTGGACCGTCGCGAGGCCATCCGGACCGCCGCACGCATGGCTCGTCCCGGCGACGTCATCCTCGTGGCAGGCAAGGGGCACGAACCCTATCAGGAAATAAAAGGCGTGAAACATCATTTTGACGACCACGAAGAAATCCGCGCCGCATTCGACATTTAGTTCATCCACGAAGACATGCTCTACTACCTTTTCAGATTCTTAGGAGACAACTACGGCGTGCCCGGCTCGGGCATGTGGACCTACATCTCCTTCCGTTCGTTGCTGGCGCTGATGCTGGCGCTGGTCATCTCGGCGTGGTTTGGCGAGTATTTCATCAAATGGATGAAGCGCCACCACATCAGCGAAACGCAACGTGACCCGAAGGTTGACCCCTTCGGCATCGAAAAGAAAGGCGTACCTTCAATGGGCGGCATTATCATCATCGTATCCATCCTTGTTCCGACGCTTCTATTTGGACGTCTAAGGAATATCTACATGATTCTGATGATTCTTTCCACGGTGTGGTTTGGTCTCATTGGCTTTGCCGATGATTACATAAAGATTTTCAAACGCAAAAAGGACGGACTTTCCGGCAAGTATAAGGTAATGGGACAGGTTCTGGCGGGTCTTGCTGTTGGACTGACCCTTTACCTCAGCCCAGATGCAGTGATACGAGAGAATGTGGAGATGCAGTCGGTCAATCAGACCACAGTCGTAGCCCACAAGAGTGAGCCTTCAAAGTCGACAAAAACCACGATTCCGTTCGTGAAAAACAACAACTTCGACTACGCCAGCATCACATCGTTCATGGGCAAGCACAAGCAGGCTGCAGGATGGATTCTCTTTGTCATCGTAACGATATTTGTTATCACGGCCGTGTCCAACGGTGCCAACCTAAACGATGGCATGGACGGAATGGCGGCAGGCAACTCGGCCATCATCTGCATTGCGCTAGGCATACTGGCCTACGTATCTAGCCACCTGCAATGGGCAGGCTACCTAAACATCATGTATATCCCCGGTTCGCAGGAACTCGTCATATTTATCTGCGCGATGGTTGGTGCCTTAGTAGGTTTCCTTTGGTACAACGCCTTCCCCGCACAGATATTTATGGGCGACACGGGGTCGCTGACCATCGGAGGGCTCATCGGCGTGTTGGCCATCATCATCCACAAGGAACTACTGCTACCCATTCTGTGCTTTATCTTCTTTGTAGAAAGCCTCAGCGTAATCCTTCAGACAAGCTACTTCAAACTGGGTAAGCGACGCGGCATACGCCAGCGCGTCTTCAAGCGCACCCCCATCCACGACAACTTCCGCGTACTCCCCGACCAGCTAGAAGCCGGATGCAAGTATGTCTTCGGCAACTGGCCGCGAGGAGCCTGGCATGAGTCTAAAATTACCGTCAGGTTCTGGATCACAACTATCCTCCTGGCGGCTGCGACCATCATCACCCTGAAGATAAGATAATAAAATAAGAAGATGAAACGCCTTGCTGTATTAGGAGCCGCTGAGAGCGGCATAGGAACTGCTGTTCTGGGACAGAAGATGGGATACGATGTGTTTGTGTCCGACAGCGGAAATATCAAAGACTGCTACAAAGCAGAGCTTGAGGCACGTCACATCCTCTGGGAAGAGGGGGGACACACCTTGCCCAGCATTATGGATGCCGACGAAGTCGTGAAAAGCCCTGGCATACCCGACACGGTCCCTGTCATCCGGCAATTACACGAAAAGGGTATACCTGTCATCAGCGAGATAGAATTTGCCGGAAGATATACGAAGGCACGCATGGTCTGCATCACGGGAAGCAACGGCAAGACTACTACCACGTCGCTCATCTTCCATATTATGAAGAAGGCTGGTTTCAACGTAGGATTGGCGGGCAACATTGGGCGTAGCCTTGCTCGGCAGGTTGCAGAGAACGACAAGGACTGGTATGTGATTGAACTCTCATCCTTCCAACTTGACGGCATGTTCCGCTTTCGTGCTGACATAGGCGTACTTCTCAACATCACACCCGACCACTTGGATCGCTACGACTACAAGATGGAGAACTACGCGGCCTCAAAGATGCGCATCCTGCAGAACCAACGGTCGGAGGACAGCTTCGTCTACTGGATGCAGGACGAATACATCCCCGAAGAGCTCTGCCGTCTGAAGCCGGCTTCCAGGCAACTCGCATTTAGCGACACAGAGAACGCCGAAACCGCCGCTTTCATCGGTGAAAACAGCCTCGTCATACCCGCATTTGAAGGCTTTGAAATCCCATTTGACGACATCATGCTGCAAGGTCGCCACAACATGCGCAACTGCATGGCGGCAGCCTTGGCATCACGCGCGGCAGGTGTTGTACCTTCCGACATCAAGGCTGGCATGAAAGACTTTCCAGGCATTGAGCATCGGTTGGAATATGCCGGCGAAGCAAATGGCGTGCGCTACATCAACGATTCGAAAGCCACAAACATTGACGCCTGCTACTGTGCACTGGAAAGCATGACCACACCCGTTGTCCTCATCCTCGGCGGACTTGACAAGGGCAACGATTATACGACAATCGCGCCCCTTGTGCATAAAAAATGTCGCGCTCTAGTCTTTCTCGGAATGGACAACACTAAACTTCAGAATTTCTTTGCCGACTTCGGGCTTCCCACCTGCGAAGTCCGCAGCATGAAAGACTGCGTGAGGGCCTGTGCCGACTTTGCACAGGTGGGCGACACCGTACTGCTCAGCCCTTGCTGCGCCAGCTTCGACCTGTTTCACAACATGGAAGATCGCGGCGAGCAGTTCAAACAGCAAGTAAAAGCATTGCAAGCTGAGGCCTGACATTGCAGACTACGCTCCGCGAAACACCCTCCATCTCCACATAACGCTCCGTCCTCATGAAACTCAGCAATCTGTTCAAAGGCGATCCCGTCATTTGGGTCATCTATTTCTTTCTTTGTGCCATCTCCCTCATCGAAGTCTTTAGCGCAGGCAGCATGCTGTCGTTCAAGGGAGACAGCTTCTGGATTCCACTGGAGCGTCAAGCGGCCTTCCTCGGAATGGGCACATTGCTGGTTATCGTTTTCCACAACATTCCACCGCGCTACTTCAAGGTGATTCCAATCTTCTTGCTCCCCATCTCCATTATCCTTCTCATCCTGGCCATGTTTCTGGGCTCGGTCAACGATGGCGGGCGCTGGCTTCCCCTACCCTTCGGACTATCCTTCCAGCCATCCGAACTGGCAAAGGGTGCCGTCGTCGTAGGCGTAGCACTCATCCTTGCACAACTTCAACGTAAAGATAGTGCCGAGAGGCATGCCATGAAGTACATCCTCACCATCACAGCCATCACAGGACTCCTCATCGTGCCCGAAAACTTTTCGACGGCAGCACTACTCTTCCTCGTCGTCTACCTGATGATGTTCATCGGGCGCATACCTTGGAGGCAGATGGCCAAACTTACAGGCATACTCATCCTCCTGGGGGCAGCGGGCGCGGCCTTTATCCTCCTGCCGAGCGAAGACAGCCCACTCTACAAGACCTCACTTACCCACCGCGCCATCACATGGCGCCACCGCCTGCAGAACCACGCCGCACGCCCTGAAAACCCGAAAGACTACGACTACATCAACCACCGCCAGGAGGCACACGCCAACCTGGCCATCGTGACCAGCAACTATGTAGGAAAGATGCCAGGAAACTCTGTACAGCGCGACTTCCTTTCGTTAGCATACGCCGACTTCATCTATTCCATCATCATTGAGGAGATGGGGCTGTGGGGCGGTGTTTTTGTACTATTCTTATACATTGTACTCTTTTTCCGGACGGGACGCATAGCGAGTCGGTGTGAGCGGAACTTTCCAGCCTTCCTCGCCATGGGTCTTGCCTTGTTGCTCGTCATACAGGCCATTGTCAACATGTTCGTGGCCACAGGCCTTTTCCCTGTCACCGGCCAGCCATTGCCTCTCATCAGTCGCGGCGGCACATCGACGCTTGTTACCTGCGTCTACATCGGCATGATTCTCAGTGTCAGCCGCTATGCGAGGCGCACAAAAGAGCGC
Source organism: Alloprevotella sp. (assembly GCA_017446765.1). GTDB lineage: Bacteria > Bacteroidota > Bacteroidia > Bacteroidales > Bacteroidaceae > Alloprevotella. Next base: position 6,662 of record JAFSQD010000030.1, on the reverse strand, counting down.
AACGACCCTTTCGAGAAGAGAAAGCCCAAGGCGCAAGCCGTAGCGAATAATGCCACGGCAGTCAAGGAAGAAGGGAGAAAAGAAGAACCCATCACCATAGACCTTTAATTATGTCCAGCCTTAATCTGCTTCGCAAGGTGATTTGCCTTGTGATACTGCTTGCTTTCTTTTACTCTTCAGCCGACGCACGACGTCCTGAGCGCATCCGAGTCCGCATGGAGACGACCGCCGGCAAATTCACTCTCGAACTCTTCAACGAAACACCCATCCACCGCGACAATTTCGTGCATCTTGTACGCGAAGGGTTCTACGATGGCATCCTTTTCCATCGCGTCATCAAAAACTTCATGGTACAGGCAGGCGACCCCGAATCAAAGCTGGCACCCGCCGGAAAGGAGCTCGGTGAAGGCGACGTAGGATATACATTGCCTGCAGAGATCCGCACCCCCGAAATCTTCCATCGGCGTGGTATGCTGGCAGCAGCTCGAGAAGGAGACGAAGTGAACCCTGAACGGCGCAGCAGCGGTGCCCAGTTTTACGTCGTATGGGGAAAACGCCATGAAGAAGCCGAACTTCGCGAACTTCGCACGCGCTGCGACCCATATATGGAAAAGCCAGTGGAGCTTACCTCCGACATGCTACGTGCCTATCGCATCGATGGTGGAACGCCCCACCTTGACGGTCTGTACACGGTATTCGGACGCGTTGTAAAAGGCCTCAAAGTCATCGGCCGCATACAGCGCACCCGAACCGACGAGCACGACCGCCCCGTAGAGGATGTCCGAATCCTCCGAGCCTACGTGATAGAATAAAACTGCGATTCACTCCAGAAGAAAAACACTGCAACAAGTGGCGCCGCGATAGCCGGAGAGGGACAAAAAGAGGCAAAAAAGCGTTTTTTTACTATAAATGTGGTCCCGTTTCAAAAAAAGTCCGTACTTTTGGCTCTACCAAAACCGCATGTGTTATGTTTAACAACGCACATCTATCTGTTCTCATTGAAGAACAGGCACACCGATATGGTGAGAAAACGGCGCTGAGTTACCGTGACTATGACCGCGGAAAATGGATGCCCATAAGTTGGAACAAGTTTGCCGCTTCAGTGAAAAGCGTTTCGCGCTCACTTCTTTCTTTGGGTGTAGAGTCCGAGGAACGCATTGCCATTTTTTCGCAAAACAAGCCCGAATGCCTTTTCACTGCATTTGGTGCCTATGGGATACGCGCAGTCGTGACGCCATTCTATCCCACAAGCAGCGGTGCACAGGTGACCTACATGATGAACGACGCCGAGGTGCGCTATCTCTTTGTGGGCGAGCAGCTCCAGTACGACACAGCCTACAGCGTCCTCTCACTCTGCAAGTCGCTGGAGCGCATCATCATCTTCGATCCGAAAGTGCAGAAGAAGGAAAACGACCATTTTTCCATCTATTTCGATGAGTTCATCCGCCAAGGCGAGACAGACCAGGCAAAACAGGAGTCCTTTGACGCCGAGATTGCCCGCCGCAAGAGCGAAGCCAAATTTGACGACATGGCCGACATCCTATACACGAGCGGAACGACAGGCCACTCAAAGGGTGTCATCATGACCTACACGATGTATCATGCTGCCTTTGAGGGCAACGATGCCTCGCTACCCGTCACCGAAGAAGACGTCGTGCTGAACTTTCTCCCCTTCACGCATGTCTTTGAGCGCGGATGGTCCTACCTCTGCCTGACCGAGGGAGCACATCTGGCCATCAACCTGCGACCACTGGACGTACAGAAGTCCATGCAGGAGGTACGCCCCACATGTATGGCCTCCGTACCGCGTTTCTGGGAGAAGGTCTACCAGGGTGTACAGGAAAAGATTGCCTCCTCGTCCCCCATGCAGCGAAAGTTGATGCAAAATGCCCTTGATACGGGCATGCGCTATTGGGAGAATTACGGTTCGAAGCGCATTCCTGCACCAACCGTTCTGGCTCTGAAGTATAAATTCTACGACAAGACCATCTATCCCTTGCTTCGCAAGACGCTCGGCTTGGACCGCGCCAACTTCTTCCCCACAGCGGGAGCGGCCGTAAGTCCTGAGGTTGAAAAGTTCGTACATGCCGTAGGCATTTTCATGATGGTGGGCTACGGACTGACAGAAAGCACAGCCACCGTGAGCAACGACCACATGGACAAGCCCTGCACGTTGGGGAGCATCGGGCGCCCCATTCCCGACCTTGAAGTGCGCATCGGTGACAACAACGAAATCCTGCTGCGAGGAAAAACCATCACTCCTGGCTACTACAAGAAGGAAACCTCCACGAAGGCCGTCATTGATGAGGACGGCTGGTTCCATACGGGCGATGCCGGCCACTTCAAGGATGGAGAGCTCTACCTGACAGAGCGCATCAAGGACCTCTACAAAACGTCCAACGGCAAATATATCGCCCCACAGATGATCGAATCAAAGATGACCATCGACCGCTACATGGAACAATGTGTCGTCATCGCTGACAAGCGGAAATTCGTCACGGCACTTATCGTCCCCAACTACCCCTTGCTGGAAACCTATGCCGCAAGTCAAGGCATCCAATACGCCAACCGTGCAGATCTTTGCAGCCACCCACAGGTCGTAGCGATGCTTAAGGAACGCATCGACACCCTCCAGCAAGACCTCGCAGCCTACGAGAAGGTGAAGTACTTCAAGTTGCTGCCGGAACCTTTCACGATGGAAAACGGCGAGATGACAAACACGCTGAAGGTGAAACGCAACGTCGTTTGCCAGCACTACGCCGCCGATATCGACAAGATGTATGCCGATGCAGAAAAGAAGTTTGCTGAAAAGTCCTAACGAAAAAGAATGATCACAACCGACCAACTGAAAAATACAAAAGAACGCGTAGAAGCCCTGAGGAAATACCTCAACATCGACGCACGCCGCATTGAACTTGAAGAGGAACAACTACGCACGCAGGCTCCCGACTTCTGGGATGACGCCAAGCGTGCCGAGGAACAGATGAAGAAGGTGAAAGGCATCGAGAAATGGATCACCGGCTACGAAGAGGTGAAGAATTTATGCGATGAACTGGAACTTTCCCTTGAATTCTGCCGCGACAACCTGGTGACGGAAGAGGAAGTAGACAGAGCCTACGCCAAAACCACCGAAGCCCTCGAAGCCCTGGAACTGCGCAACATGCTGAGGCAAGAAGAGGATGCCATGGACTGTGTGCTGAAGATAAACTCTGGGGCCGGTGGCACGGAGAGCCAGGACTGGGCACAAATGCTGATGCGCATGTACCTGCGCTATGCAGAAGCCCACGGCTACAAAACGCGCATATCCAACCTCCAGGATGGAGACGAAGCCGGCATCAAGACCTGCACCATTGAGATAGAAGGAGATTTTGCCTACGGATACCTTAAAAGTGAGAACGGCGTACACCGCCTTGTACGCGTGAGCCCCTACAACGCACAAGGCAAACGCATGACAAGCTTTGCTTCCGTATTTGCCTCCCCCTTGGTAGATGACAACATTGAGGTCTACGTAGATCCCTCCAAAATTAGCTGGGATACGTTCCGAAGCAGCGGCGCCGGAGGTCAGAACGTAAACAAAGTGGAGACCGGCGTGCGCCTACGCTACATGTACACCGACCCCGACACTGGCGAGACGGAAGAAATCCTCATCGAAAACACCGAAAGCCGCAAGCAGCTGGAAAATCGCGAGAACGCCATGCGCCTGCTGCGCTCGCAACTCTACGACCGCGCCTTGCAGAAACGCCGCGAGGCACAAGCCAAGATTGAAGCCGGAAAGAAGAAGATTGAGTGGGGAAGCCAGATACGCAGCTACGTATTTGACGACCGTCGAGTAAAAGACCACCGCACCGGATACCAGACCAGCGACGTGGGCGGTGTGATGGACGGCAAAATCGACGGTTTCATCAAGGCCTACCTCATGGAGTTCGCTGACAATGAAGAAGCATAAAAAACCATAGCCATTGAACCTCGCCGCACACGGCAGAACACTGCGTAAAAACAGCAAAGGCCAAAGCACAAAGCGCAGGTTGAAATGCCTAAAAAAACCTATAATACCATCATGAGCAAAAAATCCAAAATGAAACAGCAGGCACGCGACGCACGCGATGCCCGCCAGGCCAAACGTGTCATCATGGGCATCATCATTGCCCTTGTTGTTCTCTGCGTATTGGGTATGATTGCCTACAGCGCCCTACAGTTCTGAAAAACCACAATCTTCCCGACATGCCTCTTGAGATAGAAAGGAAATTCCTTGTCGCTGGCGACTACAAAGCCTTCGCCACTTCAAGCAGCCACATCCGCCAGGGCTATATCCTGAGCGGCGGCGGACGTACTGTGCGAGTGAGGCTTCGCGACAACCGAGGATTCCTGACCATCAAAGGCCCATCGCGCGACGGAGGATTGTCGCGCTACGAGTTTGAGAAGGAGATTTCCTACGATGAGGCTATCGCACTTTTTACACTCTGCGAGCCCGGCATCGTGGACAAAGTGCGCTGGCTGGTTCCATGCGGTCGACACACCTACGAGGTGGACGAGTTCATGGGCGAAAACTCCGGCCTTGTCATAGCCGAAGTGGAGCTGGGAAATACACTTGAGAACTTTGAGCGGCCGTCCTTCCTTGGCAGAGAGGTCACAGGAGACCATAGATACTACAACGCATCCTTGCGAATCCGTCCCTATGCGACATGGACTGACGAGGAAAAAAGCTGACGCCATGTGCACCATGCTCCCCAACGAACCACTGCGGGAAGCTTTCCTTGACTACCTTGTCAGCAACAAAAGCTACTCCCCGCGCACAATCAGCACCTATCGTGCCGACCTGACGGACTTTGAGGCTTTTCTGACGACGTTGGACGAGGAAATCACTTGGGTGACAGTTGATGCCGACATCATCCGCCGATGGGTAGTGGCACGCATGGAAAAGGGCATTTCTCCAGTCACGATGAAACGTGGCCTCAGTGCCCTCCGCTCCTTCTATAGATACTTGCTACGTGAGGGGTATGCGGACACCGACCCTACCCTCCGTGTCAGCAATCCGAAAGTGGGCAAACCCCTGCCCGCCTTCGTGCGCGAAGCGGAAATGGACAGTTTGCTGGACCGCCCAGGACTTTTCTCAGAGGACTTTGAGGGCGTGCAGCAACACCTCATCATCCTCCTGCTCTATTCCACCGGCCTTCGGATAGCAGAGCTCATTGGACTCAATGTGGGCGACATTAACCTTAAACGCGACGAACTGCGCGTAATGGGAAAACGCAACAAGGAACGAATCGTCCCTTTCGGGCATGAACTCCACGAAGCTCTCAACCACTTCCTGGAAACCTACCGAGCGCAAACCGCCCCCCACACCCCCCTGCTCAGCGGACAGCGTAGCGAGCGCATCTCACGCACAGCCGTCTACAATACCGTGCGCGACCACCTCGCCATGGTGACGACGCAGAAGAAAAGAAGTCCGCACGTCCTGCGCCACACCTTCGCCACCGTCATGCTCAACAATGGTGCCGACCTCGAAGCCGTCAAGGAACTGCTGGGACACGAAAGTGTGTCGACTACGCAAATCTACACGCATACGACCTTTGAAGAACTGAAAAAAGCATACAAAAAGGCGCATCCGCGCGCCTGACACCATAACATCTAAAAACAACGCATTATGGAACTTAAGATTCAGTCAATCCACTTCAGTGCAACGGAAAAACTGCACGATTTTATCGAGAAAAAACTCTCCAAACTGGAGAAGAGTAACGAAAGCATCCACTCGGCCGAGGTGACGCTGCGCGTTGTAAAACCTGAGACGGCCAACAACAAGGAAACTTCCATACACCTAAACCTGCCGGGCGCAGAAATGCACGCTGAGAAGACCAGTGACACCTTCGAAGAAGGCGTAGACCTCTGCATCGACAGCCTCAAGCGCCAGCTGGAAAAGCTCAAGGGAAAGCGCCAATGACAGGACGCCTGCTGTGGGTGGACGACGAAATAGACCTTCTGAACGTCCACATCATCTTTCTGCAGAAGAAAGGATATGAAGTCACCACATGCTCGAACGGCACAGACGCTATCGATCTGTGCCGCTCGGGCAGTTTCGACCTTATCCTGCTGGACGAGAACATGCCTGGCCTGAGCGGGCTGGAGACACTGGCCGGCATCAAGGAGGCGCTTCCCAACGTGCCCGTCGTCATGGTAACAAAAAACGAGGCCGAGGACATCATGGACCAAGCTATAGGCTCCAAGATTGCCGACTATCTGCTGAAGCCCGTCAACCCGATGCAGATACTCCTGACCTTGAAAAAGAACATCCACCAACGCGAAATCGTCTCGGAGGTCACACAGACCAGCTATCGCCAGGAGTTCATGCAAATAGCCATGCAGATGGACGACTCTTCGACCCCCGAGCAATGGAAGGAACTCTACAAGCGACTGGTATATTGGGAATTGCAACTGGCCGAAACCGACGGCACCATGAACGAGATGCTGCGCAGCCAGAAAGAGGAGGCAAACCAGAACTTTGCCAAGTTTGTCAAGAAGAACTACGAACGATGGGTGAACGACCGCCCCGAAGGCCTCATCCTTTCCCCGGACCTCTTCAAGACGCAGGTGTTTCCCCGTCTGAATGCCGGACGCAAGGTATTTCTACTCGTGCTGGACAACTTCCGCTTCGACCAATGGCGTGT
>JAFSQD010000029.1 GCA_017446765.1 Alloprevotella sp. | reverse complement strand
TTCGGCGCAGGGTCGTTGAGGTGAATGCGGCAGTCGCGCAACTTGCGGTTGTGGAGGTTTGCCTTTTTGGCACGTTCGCGTGCCAGCTTTGTGACGCCGGCAATGGCCTTGCGTTCCTTTTCACTCTCCTGCACCTTCTGCAGGATGATGTCGGCCACGTCAAGGTTTTTGTGCAGGTAGTTGTCTACCTGCTCCTTTACAAAGTCGCCCACGAACTTGTTGACACTGACGCCTGAAAGCGGGAAGTGGTGTCCGTTCTTGTCCTTTTCGGGAGCCATTGTCAGCGAGCCGAGTTTAATCTTCGTCTGGCTTTCAAACATCGGTTCAATGACACGTACGGCGATGGCCGCCACAAGACCGTTGCGTACGTCCTGCACGTCAAAGTTCTTCCCGAAGTATTCCTTGATGGCCTTGGCGATGTGCTCCTTGAAAGCACTTTGGTGGGTGCCACCTTGTGTGGTGTGCTGTCCGTTGACGAAACTGTAGTACTCTTCGCCGTACTGCGACGTGTGGGTGAAGGCAATGTCAATGCCTTCGCCTTGCAGGTGGATGATGGGGTAGAGTCCCGGCGCCGTCATGTTGTCGTTCAGCAGGTCTTCAAGGCCGTTGCGGGAGATGATGCGCCGGCCGTTGTGGAAGATGGCAAGCCCCGTGTTCAGGTAGGTATAGTTGCGCAGCATATTCTGTACGAACTCACCTTGAAAGCGGAATCCGGTGAAGAGTGTGGGGTCAGGTTCAAAGTAGATGTAAGTGCCATTTTCCTCTTCGGTCTTTTCATAGTGATCCTCTACGAGGCGACCTTGCACGAAAGAGGCTTCGTGCATCTGTCCTTCGCGATAGGCACGGGCTATGAAGCGCTGGCTCAGTGCGTTGACAGCCTTCAGGCCGACACCGTTGAGGCCGACGCTGGCCGTGAAGACAGCCGTGTCGTACTTGGCACCCGTGTTGAGCTTTGAAACGGCGTCTACCAATGAGCCCAAAGGAATGCCTCGTCCATAGTCGCGGATGCTGGCAGCCCCTTCGGGCGTGATGTCGACTTCTATTTTTTTTCCAAAGCCTTCGTTGAACTCGTCGATGCTATTGTCGATAGCTTCCTTGAGCAATACGTATATGCCGTCTTCGGCATGCGAGCCGTCACCCAGGCGGCCGATGTACATGCCTGGGCGCGTACGAATGTGCTCCGTGTCGTCAAGGTGGCGTATCTTAGACTCGTCGTAGTCTTCACGTTGGTGGAGTTGTACGTTTTCTTCTGCCATATTCAGGTATGTTCTATAAATTAGTAGTTCTTTCTGAAGTTCCCTCCCCAAGAGTTTTGGGGTCGCTACGCTTGGGAATTCTTGCAAAGGCAAGTGTCACCCTAACGGGATGCCGACCAAAAGCCACATTCGAAACTTGAATTAGTAATATGTTCCAATATGGTATTTCTAAAGGCTTTGACGCTTTAAGCCTATTTCCGGAATCTTCGCGCCTTTTTCCTTGAATCATAGCTTGCTATGCTTCTTCGAAAAAAAGCACAAATCTCCTCGGAAATAGCACTCAAATCATCTAAAGCTAATTTTTAGAACATACCTTCAGTGTTTTTTCTCAGCAAGATAATAGTTCCACGGGGTGGGAGTGGTGGTTATAAGTCTGTGCGGTAGCAACGGCGGCGTTTGTGTTGCTGGACGTCGAAGTATTGCCACTGCTTTTGCACGTTCTCGTTGACCTCCAGCTCGGGGTTGCTTTCGGCATAGCGGAATTTCATCTGTTGATAGACGGGGATGAGGTCGGCAAAGATGAGGGCGTTGACGCCTTTGCTCTGATAGTCGGGATGAACGCCGATGAGCAGGAGGTCGAGCATTTCGTCGCGTTTCCACTTTAGGGCCTTCAGCAGGTGCCACCATCCGAAGGGGAACAACCGGCCGTGGGCTTTTTGCAGTGCACGGCTCATGGAGGGCATGGAGACGCCTACGGCCACGATGTTGTCTTCGCTGTCCTCAACGAGCGTCACCATGCGGAGGTCGAGGATGGGGATGTATTGCTTCACGTAGCCGTCAATCTGCCTTTCCGTCATCTTTGAATATCCGAAGAGCGGGGCATAGGCCTCGTTGATGAGTTCGAAGATGCGGTGGGCGGTGTTGTTTTGGAAGGCCTCCCGGCGCGATTTCAGTTTGCGCACATGGAGCCCATATTTTTCAGCCACGATGCGGGAGATGCGCTGATGCTTCTCGGGGATGGCGTCGGGGATGTAGATTTTACGTTCCACCCAGTCGCATGCCTTTTCGAGGCCGAGTTGCTCCATGTGTCGGGGATAGTATGGATGGTTGTAGATGGTGGCGATGGTGGAAAGTTCCTCAAAACCTTCGATGAGCATGCCTTCGGCGTCCATGTCGGTGAAGCCCAAGGGGCCTTCCAGCTCTGTCATGCCGTGCTTGCGTCCCCATTCCTTTACCGTTTCGATGAGGGCGCGGGAGATCGTGATGTCGTCCTCAAAGTCAATCCATCCAAAGCGTACAGCCTTCTTGTGCCACGTTTCGTTGGCGCGGTGGTTGATGATGGTAGCCACACGCCCTACGATTCGCCCTTCGCGATAGGCCAGAAAGTAGTCGGCCTCACAAAATTCGAAGGCAGGATTCTTCTCGGCCGAGAAGGTGGCAAGCATGTCCTCGTAGAGGTCGGGTACGCTATAAGGGTTGTTTTTGTAGAGTTCGTAATTGTAGCGGATGAAAGATTTCAGTTCGCGCTTGGTTTCAACTTTTCGGATTTCAATAGACATTTGTGGTAATCGTCTTTTTGTTTTTTTAGGCTGCGAAGATAGCATAAAAGGGCGAAAATGCCAACATCAAAAAAAAAAATCCTATCTTTGCTCCGCGATAATACCGAACAACAATACCTCAAAAAGTGATATGAAAAGAGTCTTATTATTTGTCATGGCGCTGCTTCCCCTGTTTGCAGTGGCACAAGATGTGGTGAATCTCACCCCCAAACCCTATTCGATGACGCGCCCTACAAAGGGCACGCTCGTCCTTCCTACCGACTTCGTAATATCCCTGGGTGGATTGGCAGACAGCATTCGTGTGGAGGCGGAACGCTTTGCCGCAGCCTTCGGGGCGGAGGCTGGACGTAAGGTCGTTGTGCAGGACAATGCTTCGGACGCATTGCTTCAGATGGCCTATTTGGACGGAAGCAAGGCCGAGGAGTACCGTCTTGAAGTCAGCGCACAGGGTATCAGGCTGAAGGCTTCCACGACGGCGGGCTTCTTCTATGGCTTCCAGACGCTGCGGAAGATTATGAACGCCGACGGCACGCTACCCTATGTGGTGCTACGCGACTATCCGCGCTTCACCTACCGTGGCTTCATGCTTGACGTGTCGCGTCACTTCTTTGGCGTGGACGAGGTGAAGAAGTTTCTTGACCTCATGGCACGCTACAAGCTCAACCGCTTCCATTGGCATCTCTCCGACGACCAGGGATGGCGTGTGGAGATCAAGAAGTATCCGAAGCTGACGACCATTGCCGCCACGGCTCCCAACTGCTACGTGACCGATATGAAGTATGGTCCCTATTGGACAAACCGCCAGTATGGTCCCTACTTCTATACACAGGATGAAATCCGCGATGTCGTGGCGTATGCCAAGGAACGACACATTGAGATTATTCCCGAGATTGACATGCCGGGGCATTTCGTGGCCGCCCTTTGTGCCTATCCCGAGTTCAGCTGTACGCCCAATGCCAACCGCAGTGTATGGATAAGCGGCGGCATCAGCTCGGACGTGCTCAACGTGGCAAATCCCCAGGCCGTGCAGTTCTGCAAGGACGTGCTCGACGAAATCTCCGATCTCTTCCCCTACGAGCAGATACACATCGGAGGCGACGAATGTCCCACCTCTGCATGGGAGAACAATGCACTGTGCCAGGCGCGCTACAAGGAGCTCGGCCTGACGAGCTATCGCCAGCTCCAGAGCCAGTTCATCAAGGAAATGGCAGACTTCCTGAAGACGAAGGGTAAGAAAACCAGCGTCTGGAACGAGGCCATCTCAGCCAGCGGTGCTGACACGGAATTGATGAAGCAGCTTGGCGTGACGGTGTATTGCTGGACGGGCCCCGAAGCCGCAGCCCGCAAGGCTGCCCAGCTGGGCTTGGACAACATCTTTACGCCTTGGGGACCCTATTACATCAACCGCAAGCAGAGCACACGGGCTGACGAGCCCAGTGCGGCCGGCGACGGCACGGACAACCTGCGCAAGACCTACAATACCGTACCTGTCCCCTCAGACATCAACACGTCGCTGTCAAAATACTACACAGGCGTACAGGGTACTTTCTGGTGTGAGCACGTGGCCGATACCGCCTATCTGGAGTATCTCGCCCTGCCGCGCCTCTTTGCCATTGCCGAGGCAGGATGGACGCAGCAGAATGCCAAGAACTACGACGACTTCGTGAATCGTGTGACGGCCGACACATTGCTACTCGACCGTCTTGGATTCAACTATTGTCGCCACGACATGAACATTCCCGAGACGGAGACATCGAAGGTGATGCCCAAGGCTGGTGAGTACTATCGCATCGTCACCCGTGCCACTGATGCCGACCGTGTAGGACGATGCATCGAACTGCTCTCGGATTCCTCCCCCCTGATATCGACATATTCCTCAAAAGGTGCTGCCGCGGATGTGCTCTGGACAAACACCCAGGCTGCCGAGGGGGCTTCAAACTACGACTATCAGTTTTGGACTTTTGAGGAGAGCCCTACAGAGCCTGGTCGCTATGCCCTCGTGTGCAAGGCCGTGCCGGCCGGTTCTGTGAACCCCACCCCTACGGCACAGAGCAACACGGGGCGCTGGAAGTATGACGCCACGGCGAAAAACTACAACTTCATCCTTGGCGACGCTGCCCACGGAGAGGATGGCGACTACTATTATTATACGCTCCGCAGCGACAAGCTCGCGGGATGGTATATCAATGCCTCCATGCCGGGACAGGGTCTTGCCGCCAACCTTTGGACAGAACCCCTTTCGGGCAATGGCGGCCTGTGGACTTTCGTGGGAAAGTTTGACGGCGGCACGAAGTCCGAGCCTGTAGTGCCCAATGCACGTTTTGAGGAAGGCAAGACCTATCGCATTCTGAACAGTGTGAAGGGCTATGAAGGCCTCGCGCTGGCGGACACCGAGGCTGATGCCTATCTGCGATGGTCATACGGCGATGGCGACGAAACGCTATGGACGGCCACGGGCGTGACGGAGAAGGCCGATGGGATACAGACGCTGCGCTTGCAGAACGTGAAGACGGGGCGCTATATCTATTCCAATGGTACGAAGGCCGACGGCCACCTGGGCTGGCCGGTGCGTATGGCAAAGACGCGCAACAACGTCACCGTAGCCTACAATCCCGACACCGACGACTTTGCCTTCAGCCTGAACAATCGCAATTTCTTCCCCGTCATGCAGGACGGCACCGCTATGCCTGGCATTGTCAGCAGTGGCACGACCATCAGCGGTGCCACGCAGCCTGCCCGTCCACAGGGGGCTGCATGGACTTTTGTGGAAGTGGTAAAGGATGGCGTCGGCCAGGTCTGTAGTGGCAAGGCCGAACTAAACAGCAACGCTTACCCCTACGACCTTCTGGGACGCCGCCTCAACAACGCTGCACAGGCGGAAGGCGTTTACATCATAGGGAACCGAAAGTTTGTGAAGTAGTCCCCTTTTAACTCCCGCTTCAACTCCCACTTCAACTCCAGGTTATAACTCCCGAGACTTAAGATTCTGACTAAAAACGAAAAAGCAGTTATGAAGAGAATGTTGTTTTTTGCTTGCGGCCTGCTGATGGCGGTTGCTGCGCAGGCACAGAGGGATTTTAGTACTGATAAGCAGTACGTGCTGAAGCATGTAAGCTCGGGCAAGTATTTGCTCTTACACGACAGCTACACCGAGACCAACGTGGTGAACGCCACGACCTTGGAAGCCGAAGGCTCGTTGTTCAGCATTACCCCAAACGGCAGCGGCTACGTATTCACGAAATACGGCACTGACAAGACGCTGAGTCTCTCAACGAATGGTAAATATGCCGGGTGGAACACCTCAAACACAGGCGGCACCATATGGACTCTCGTAGATGCTGAAAACGGCGAGGTCTATATCAAGTCGAGCAAGGGATTCCTTGCTCCCGACAATGGTCCTGGCGAAGGTTCGTATGTCTATACCAACAAGTCGCAGGGAAATAATGCAAAATGGCTGATTGCCGATGCTGCCACCGAACTTCCGAGCTACGTTAGCAGCATCACCAACGGGCACTATTATCGTCTCGTGAGCTATACAAACAAGTCTGTGTCGATGACCGATGGTGGCGGCGGAGTGGTTACCTCGGCCACGAATACGAGGAACTATAGCCAAATCTGGCAACTGACCGCCAACGGTAGCGGCTACAAATTCATGAATATGCTCACAGGTAAATATATCACGGGGGCTCCAGGCACCAGTGCTCAGTGGAAGACAGGTACTTCGGGGGCTACTTTCTATGTGGGGACATCCACGTCGGATGAAAACACGCTGTTCTTCTTCTCGACGTCGAGAAGCGGCAACAACGCCAATCCGAATACCTACGACGCCCTTCACTCGGCACCTCATCAGAGCAACGCAGTGGTGGGATGGGTAGGCAGTGCTGACGCCTCGAAATGGCTGATAGACGAAGTGGAGGTGACCGCGACCGACCTCGAAGCTGTTCATGACTTGCAGGATATTGTGAACTCCGACCATACCAACCTGCTCGCGACTTTCTTTGACGACTACGCCTGTACGCAACTCAAGAGCAGTTATGCCGCAATGAGCGATGATGAGCTGCGCACAGCTATGAGTAGCCTGCCGTCGGTGTTGCGCGAAGAGGCCGTACGCGTGAAGAACGACAAGTGGAACGACAATGGCACGTGGAACAACTATGAGAAAGACTTCCGCATCCACGACTACGAAATCTATTCCGAACCCGGTGTGTGGGCGAATAAACTGGGCATTGGCGCCTTCGGACGGCTCACACAGCCCACGGGCATCAGGCTGAGGTCGGGCGAGGTGGTGATTCTCCTTGTCAACGACAAGGTGGCCGACAGCGATGGACAACTCTATGCCGAACTGGTGACGGGCGTGAACCTTACGGGCACGCAGGTCACGTTGAAGCGAGGCTACAACGCCATCATAGCCTCGACCGACTGCGAGATATTCATCACCTACAACTGCAAGAATACCAACCGACCGCTCGCAAACTATCCCGACATCAAAATCCACATCGTGGGCGGTACGTGCAACGGCACCTTCGACATGAATCGTGGCCACACCGAAGCCGACTGGAAATGGCTGTTGGACAACATGTTCAAGGATACCTACCTGCACCTGCGCTCAAAATATCACGTGATGAACTGCTACCTCGACCGTGTGAGAAATACCGACAACATGGAGGGAGCCCTGAAAATATGGGACTTCGTGTTTGAAGTTGAGGAAAAGCTTCTGACCACGCGCTTCAACGATGGCTACTACCGTCCCATCATGCTCGTTTTTGATGCATCGGGCGGCAATCCCAACTGGTCATGGGGAAGGGTTTCCATGCCAGGACTTTGGGGCAATGGTGCACTCAACTACAACAATCTTCTCTACACGGGAGGTGATGGCGGGCAGCAGTGGGTCATCCAGCACGAGGAAGGCCACGGCCACCAAGGTCCCTTCAACCTCAGCGGAACAACCGAGATCAGCAACAACGGACTCGCTCAGATTGTTACCCACCTTTGGGGGTATCGCACCACGCGCGGTCGAGCTCAGAACAACTGCTACGACTATTTCAACGAGGGCGTGGCCTGGATTGACTATCCGCGTCGAGGCGATTGTCTGTGGCTCACCAACAAACTATGGTATCAGCTGTGGCTCTATTTCCATTTGAAGGGCGACGACGGCTTTTTTGCTCGCTGGATGGAGACGCTGAAGTCGATGGACGGCGGCATCAAGAAGGCGGCCGACACCGAAGACCGGGCAAACGCCATTGCTCGACAGACTTCGGCGCGCACCATTAACGAACTGCAAGGAAAGGCCAGTACGTGGGGTAGCTGGACCAGCGAATACATGCGCATGGCACTCGCCGCCTGCGAAGCTTCGCAAACCGACCTCTACGAATTCTTCAAAATGTGGGGATTCTTCAGTTTCTCCGATGAAGTAAAGAGCGATGGAGGTTCTACCGATGCACCGCAGAGCGGTATCTTTAGAATCGGCGACTACTCCAACTATTTAGTGCGTCTGCCGATGCGTGGAAATGCCATTGATGAAAACGCCTTGAAATGGTGTAAAGACAAGATGCAGAGCTACTCAAAGAAGGCTCCAGGCATCATGTTCATCAACGACACGGGCGAACTTCCCACCATTGATGCCGATGCCGAATGCCTGAAATACGACCCCTCTTTGGCGAACAAGAAAAAGCAGTATGCCGACGACGGAGCCAAGCAGAACCAAGGGAGACTGGGCACCTACACCCATTTCGGCAAAAATGAGGCCAAGGACCTTAGCTTCACCATCAGCGGTACGAGGATTACTACGAAGGGAAGCGGTGCCGTGGGCTTTAAAGTCTACGATGAAATGGGCGAACTCGTCTATGTGACCAATAGTAAGAGCTTCACCGTGAACAGTACGATTGCTACAGGCATCAAAGGCGGCACATACTCGCTTGTGGCCTCGCTCGGCGACGATACCGACTTGCTGCTCTCGGGTCCACACACCGAATACACCAACGTGGCTCCTTCCGGCATTGCCACTATCGGCAAAGAGTCGCAGACCATCGATGGCTGGTACGGTATCGATGGCCGGAAGTTTAACTCTGCGCCGATGCAGAAGGGCATATATATATATAATGGTAAAAAGGTCAAAAGGTAGTTGTCGTCGCTGACTGCCAAAAAAGCGCCATTTCGCTACGCATTCAATTCGTCTGCGATGGTGCTACGGAACACAGCCTGGGGTAAAGCAAAGCGAAACCCCAGGCTGTGTCACGTCATGGCTTCGGCATTTTTTTACCGCCGCCCATGCTACCTCGGGCTACTGTCCTCCGAGAAGTTCGAAGTATCTCAGGATGTCCTCCCACGCCTTGAATTCCGGCGTGCCAAGGGTGAGGACGGTGCCCATGAAGCCTTTGGCGTCGCTGTCGGGGAAGGGAGCTGTCACAAGATAGTCGCCCAGGAGGAGGCGCAGCGTGTCGGTGGCGATGGTGCGGCGCCAGAAGGGGACGGCATCGCTTGGAGCAGGCAGGCCGTGGGGTGTGACAAGGTAGACATCATATCGCTGAGCCAGTAGTTCGGCGGCGTGGAAGGCTTCGCCCTCAGGGCGCAAGGCCGAGCTGTGTATGCATACGATGGGGCGTTCGCGTCCCGTCTGTCGTTGGTCAATGCGACCCAGCAGGGGCAGGAGGGAATGGAGCAGCACATGGTCGTTCAGGCGATGCTCGCCGTCGAAGCGTATCGCATGGCGGTAGTGCTGGCGAAAGAGCGGCTCGGTGTGCACCAGTTCGTCGCGAGTGCCAAACAGTCCGAAGACGTGAAGCTGTTCCTCCTCGGTGTCAGCACCCATGAAGTTTTGCCGCGTCACGTCCCTATATTCCTCCAGCAATCCCTTTGTGAGCATGAATTCCTGCACGCCGTCACGTCGCGGGTTGAAGAATTCCACCCGTCCCAGCCCCACGTTTGTGCGCAATGTCTCGTGGAGGTTGAAGGCCGGGTTGACCAGCACGCGGTCCACCCCGCGCAGCATCTCCGCGTACATGCCTCCCATGGAGGTGCCTACGATGACGGCAGGCTGCTCCTCGGCCACGAGGGCTTGCAACATCTCTATAGATTCCTGGGGATGTATGGGCAGGTCGGGAGCCAGAATGGTGGCTTCGGGCATCATCTGGCCGAGCAGGCGCGGCGTGCCAGACTGCCCGCTGCTGCCGAAGCCATGTACGTAAAGCAGTTTCTTGCCTGCAAAATAGGGGAACTGTCTGATGAATTCCATAAGGATTTTTCTGTTTTTATGAGGAATTTTCGTTTATTCGCATGTAATTGTAAATCAGCAAGATGCTTGTTCCAGAAAATTCTCACGCCTTGGAACAAAGAGTTCCGGGCCTTGGAACAGAGAGTTCCACGCCTTGGAACAAAGAGTTCCAGGCCTTGAAACAGAGAGTTCCGGGCCTTGGAACAGAGAGTTCCAGGCCTTGGAACAGAGAGTTCCGCGCCTTGGAACAAAGAGTTCCGCGCCTTGGAACTTGGAATCTTCTTGCTGGGCATGCCTCCTGCGGTGCTACAATGCCAGATATTGCGCCGCAGCTTCGGCACAGCGTTCGCCGTCGATGGCAGCCGAAACGATGCCGCCGGCATAGCCTGCGCCTTCGCCGCAGGGGAAGAGGCCTGGCAGGCTGGGGGAGCATAGTGTCGCTGCGTCACGTACGATGCGCAGGGGGGCCGAGGTCCGCGTCTCAAGTCCGATGACGGTGGCCTCGTTCGTGAGAAACCCATGGCTCTTGCGGCCGAAGCGCCTGAATGCCTCTTGCAGACGCGTGGCTATGGGGCGGGGCATCCAGAAGTGGAGCGGCGATGCCAAGAGCCCCGGTGCATAGCTGCTGGCCGGGAGGTCTGCGCTGAGGCGTCCGTTCACAAAGTCGGCCATGCGTTGCGCCGGTGCTGTCTGTCGGCGTCCTCCCTGTAGCCAGGCTATATGCTCCAAGGCCTCCTGGAAGGCAAGCATGGCCAGGGGATGCAAGGCTGGGGTCGCGTAGTCGGAAAGGCCCGTCAGCTCCGTCATCATGGAAAGGTCCTGCGGCCTCACCTCCACTACCATGCCGCTGTTGCTCCATCGTCCGCCACGGCTGGCGGGACTCATGCCGTTGACCACCACCTGCCCAGGGCCGCTGGCGGCAGGCACCACCACGCCGCCCGGGCACATGCAGAAACTGTATACTCCGCGTCCCTCCACCTGCTCGACATAGCTGTACTCGGCAGCCGGCAGGAAACGTCCGCGTCCCTCGCGGCTGTGATATTGTATGCGGTCGATGAGCTCCGAGGGATGCTCCAGGCGCACGCCCACGGCAATGCCTTTCTGCTCCATCGACACATTATTATCATATAGGTAGCGGTAGACGTCGCGCGCCGAATGCCCTGTGGCAAGGATGACAGCCCCGGCTCTGAAAGCGTGCTCGCCCTGCGGTGTTTCGGCCACGACCGTGAAACCTTTCGCCTCTGGCTTCAGGGCAGTCACCTTTGTCTGGAAATACACATCGCCTCCACAGCGACGTATCTGTTCGCGCATGTGCTCGATGACGGCAGGCAGGCGGTCAGTTCCTATGTGCGGGTGTGCATCTACAAGAATGTCCGTGGAGGCTCCGTGCTGGCAGAATACGCGCAGCACCTTTTCGGTCGAGCCCCGCTTTTTAGACCGCGTAAAGAGTTTGCCGTCCGAGTATGCGCCTGCGCCGCCCTCGCCAAAGCTGTAGTTGCTCTCAGGATCCACCATGTGCTCGCGCGAGATGCGTGCCAGGTCGCGCTTGCGCTCGTGGACGTCCTTCCCTCGTTCCACGACGATGGGGCGCAGTCCCAGTTCGATGAGGCGCAAGGCCGCAAACAGTCCGCCAGGGCCTGCACCCACGACGACAACCTCCTCGCGACCCTCCACGCAGGGATAGGCCACAGGCTCAAAGTCCACGGCAGGTGCCGGCTCGCCGACGTACACGTCTACGCTGAGGTTCACCATGACGCGCCGCTGGCGTGCGTCGATGCTGCGGCGGCGCACGCGCAGGTCGGTGATGGCTTCGGAAGTGACACCAATCTCCTGAGCGACAACGTCGCGCAATACAGGGAACTGGTAGGCCTGTTCGGGCAGGAGGCGGAGTTGCAATTGTTGAATCATAGCGGCGCGAAGGTACAACAAAAATGCCTTCCATGCAGGCACTATGCGCACCGAACCGCCATTTTTTTGCATGAAAAAGGGGGGACGTGTGGAATAAATGCCTATATTTGTCCCGCAATGCATAAGTAATCCATAAACCTAAACCATTATGAAACGCAACATTCTTCCCCTACTACTCGGTATGCTCGTCGCCGTCACGGCCGACGCGCAGTTTAACATCGGTAGCCTCGTGAATCAGGGCAAAAAGAAAGTCAAGGAAAAAGTGGAAAAGACCGTGGAAAAGAAGGCCAACGCCGCACTGGGCAACACCGTGCAGGGAAACTTCTCTGCCCCAGCTGCCTCCTCGGCCGGAAGAGATGTCGACCCGCAGCTCTTTCCCTACGACAAGCAGCAGTTTGCCGGTACGGGCGTCTACACCGACGGGACTGAGGCAGTCGAGAACTTCCTGCTCTATACCTACGTGGAACTCTGTAAGATTCTCAACGCCAACGAGGGAGTCCACAAGGCCATCATCAACGGCTGCTGCCCAGTCGCTCCCGGCGGCAAGGTGCTGGCCTACGGCGAACCTCTCGTCAATGCCTTCTTCTACGATTATTTCCAGAATCCCAACGACTACAAGAACTATCGCCAGATGATCAAGGCCTACATCATTGCCCACAACTACGGATTCAAGTTTCTTGAGCAGAACATGGTGGAAGGCTCCACCACGCAGATGACCGATTCCGAGGGTAAGGTGCAGACCCTCTGGGAGGACGAGAACAACCGTATCGTGCGAAATCAGCGTCTACTTCGTTCGGCGCAGGAACTTGCAGCCCAATCCGACTACGCCAATATCTTCGACGGCACCTATTCCATCTATACCCAGGCCGACAAGGCCTACAAGGCCGGCAACAAGATTGCTGCCTACAACAACTACCGCGAGCTTGACTTTGCCTGGCGCAACTTCCTTACGAAGCATCCCTCCTGGCAGCAGGACAGCCGCGCCGGACAGTTCACGCAGATGTATAATGCAGCTATGCAGACCTACCGAAAACTGCGCGACGAGGTGATTGACGAGAACAAGGTGCCTCAGGACATGCCTCCCACCTACAAAGCCATCGCCGGCATCGAGGGCAAGATACGTCAGTGCATTGCAGCCGAGGACCCCGAGCACAAGAATGCACCCATCGTCTACCTCTCCAGCGGCTGGCGCCCCCTCTATCGCAGCGGCGGCAACCTCATCGACTCGCGAGCCGTCGACGTGGGATGGACCTACACCGACGCCAAGGGACAGAAGTGGCTTGCCTTCACCACGCTGATGCAGAAAGCCGCCTACAAGGGCCTCACCGTGACCTACCTGGACTCCTATGGATTCAGCGGTGGCTACAAGACGATGAAGCTCAAGTAGCAAGCAATCTTTACCCGACAGGTTTCGTCTCGTGTCCTTCGCGGAAGGCACGCGGCGAAGCACCGAAGTGCTCCAGCACGTAACGGCCGAAGAAACTGGCATTTGGAAAACCTGTCACGTTGGCAATCTGCTTCATCGATAGGTTGGTGGCACGCAGGTAGTGGCGGATGTCTTCCTGCAAGTATTCCGTAATCCACTCCCTTGCCGTCCGGCCCGATGTCTGCTTGCAAACGGAGCTCAGATACTTTGCCGAAACAAAAAGCTGGCCGGCATAGTAGGCCACGGGTTGATGCTTCGCCTTGGTGGCCGACAGGACATCAATGAATTGCCTGAACAGGTGCTGGGCCGTATGTCCCGTAGACACACCCTCCACATTTTGGCTCAGCATGGCACAAAGGGCGAGGAATCCCGTTCGCAGTACAGATTGTATGATGTCTGTGCGATAGGGGATGTCCTCGGCTTTTGTGTTTAGCGCGTAGCGCAGCATCGCATAGAAATGTTCCAGGAATCCCGTCTGTTCTGCAGGAATCGACACCACGCGAAGCTTGTTCACGTAGAGCGTACGGTTCCACAGGTTGATCTTCTCGTCCAAGAACTGCTGCACCAGACGGTTTGATACGAGCACCAGCTTAAACTTGAAATCTGGGCTGAAGAGGTAGTTGCTCAGGAATGTGCCTGGTGGACTGATGAATACTTCGTTCTCGTGAAGTTCCAAGGGTGTGCTCCCCAGGTCGAAGCGTACACGTCCGGCTGTGCAGACCACCACTGCGTTCATCGGCAGGCTGGCATATTCCGGTGCTGCCATGACGTGCGCATTGTCTATGATGACGAGGTCTTCGTCGCTATAGTCCACGGTGATGTCCCTCTCCTCGGCCAGTGCGCGGAGGTCTTTGTCTACGATACTATCTGTCATTGTTATGGGGTTTCTATGGGGAACTTGTCACTCGTCCCTCATTTGTCTTTCCGTGGCAAAGTAAAGCATTTATGTCCATACGGAAAATACTTTTCGGACACTTTTCTGGGGTATAATGGGGCTGGCTCCTCTCATTTGGCTATAAGACGTGCCGTTTCGGACATTTGCAGGCAAGCAGAAATGCCTACCTTTGCACCCTCCCCAAAAAAGTGTGTCTATGTATATGAAAACTATTATCCGTTTGCTTCTATGGCTTCCTCTCCTTGTCTCATGCGGGAAAGGAACACCAGCACAGAAGCCAGCAGTCCGTGTGGCCACCGAGGTGGCTTCTGTCACCAGTGATGCCAAAGGCCGCACCTACGTGGGCGTAGTGGAAGAGCGCGAAGCCACGGCCGTCAGTTTTACATCGATGGGCGTCATTCGTCGCGTCTATGTGGGCGAAGGACAAGCCGTGAGCCGCGGGCAATTGCTCGCAGAACTCGATCCCTCCACGTCAGGCAATATGCTCGATGCCGCACAGGCATCCACCAGTCAGGCACAGGACATGGTGGCACAGATGCAGAGTACCTACAACCAGGCTAAGGATGCCTACGACCGCATGAAGATACTCCATGACAATGGTTCGCTGCCAGAGATTAAGTGGATAGAGGCCGAAACGCGTCTTCGCCAGGCCGAGACCGCCCTGCAATCGGCAAAGAGCGGCGTGCGTTCGGCTTCGGCCTCCGAGCGTATCGCACGAAAGAGCGTTGCCGACACGCGTCTATATGCTCCAGTCAGCGGCGTCGTGGGACGCATGTTTCTCGGAGCCGGCGAAACCGCTATGCCATCTCGACCCGTCGCGAACATCCTCGACGTCAGCAGCGTGAAAGTAAAAGTGTCCGTACCCGAGGCCGAGATGCCAGCAATCCGTCCCGACATGGCGTCCACCGTCACCGTGGCGGCAGCAGGCGTGCGCATTCAGGGTGGGCATATAGAGAAAGGCGTTCAGGCCGACGCCCTCACCCACACCTATGATGTGCGCATCAACGTTCAGAATCCTCAGCGAAAACTCATGCCAGGTATGGTGGCCGACGTGCAGTTTGATGGTGGCAGCTCTACATTGGAAGGGCATAGGCTTCTGGTGCCAGTACGCTGTGTGCAGCGACGTGCCGATGGCTCGCTTTTTGTTTGGACCATTGACAATGGAAGCATTGCCCACCGCACGCCTGTCACCTTGGGGACAACATTGGGAAACCGCGTGGAGATACTTTCAGGCATTGTGGAGGGTCAGCGCTTCATCGTGGAAGGATACCAAAAGGTAAGCGAAGGTTCCCGCGTAACATTCTGACGTATGGAAAAGAAAGGTATGGAATGGCTGCGCTGGCCATTGGAACACTATTCAATATCGCTCCTGCTGATAGGGCTGCTCTTTTTGCTTGGCATCTTCGGCATGGATCTCATGCCAAAGGATGAGTTTCCAGCCTTTACGATACGCCAAGGTGTCGTAGTGGCTGTATATCCAGGCGCTACGGCTGAGGAGGTGGAGCAACAGGTGGCGAAGCCTTTGGAGCGATATTTGTTCACCTATGCCGAGGTGAATCGCGAAAAGACAACCAGTACGTCGCAGAATGGTATGTGCATAGTCATGGTTCGCCTGAACGATGAAGTGGACAACAAGGACGAGGTGTGGAGCAAAATGAAGCATGGCCTTGCGCTCTTCAAGCAAAGCCTGCCTCAGGGCGTCCTGGCTCTTGTGGCAAACGACGATTTCGGGAATACGAGTGCGCTGTTGATTGCCATTGAGAGTC
This sequence comes from Alloprevotella sp., assembly GCA_017446765.1. Classification (GTDB taxonomy): domain Bacteria; phylum Bacteroidota; class Bacteroidia; order Bacteroidales; family Bacteroidaceae; genus Alloprevotella. Next base: position 12,636 of record JAFSQD010000029.1, on the reverse strand, counting down.
CCGAGCGTAGCTATCGCGAACTGCACGCCTACAGCGAAGAACTTTCCGACCGCTTGCGGCGCATACCTTCGGTAGCAAACGTGAAGACTTTCGGCGAGCGCCAGGAGCAGATAAGCCTCTACGTGGACCGTCAACGCTTGCAGGCCTACGGTATAGGTCAGCAAGTTCTCCTCTCGAAACTTCAGGCACAAGGACTTACCACCATGAGCGGTAGCATCAGTACGGCCGACCAGCAAACCCCCATCCACATTTCGCCCGCAGAAAATAGCGAGGAGGAAATTGCCAATCAGATTATCTTCAGCGACCCCCTGACCGCAAAGACCGTTCGCGTGAGGGACGTAGCACGTGTTGTTCGCGAATATGACAGCGACGGCAGCTATATTGAACAGGATGGGCATCCCTGTGTGCTCCTTTCAATGGAAATGACACCTGGCAACAACATTGTGAAGTATGGGCAGGATGTTGACAAGGTGCTGGATGACTACCGCAACAGCGAGCTTCCCGACGACGTGACGCTCACACGCATTGCCGACCAGCCCAAGGTGGTAGGCGAGAGCGTGAGTTCCTTTCTTCGTGACCTTCTTGTCTCCATGCTCGTCATCATTCTCGTGATGATGGTACTCTTTCCCTTCCGTTCGGCCGTCGTTGCTGCCGTCATCATCCCGCTGAGTACTTTTATCTCCGTCGGCATCATGTATCTTGCAGGTATAGAGTTGAACATTGTTACGCTGGCAGGTTTGATCGTCGTGCTGGGCATGGTGGTGGACAATTCTATCGTGGTCATTGACGGTTATCTGGAGTATCTTGGCAAGGGCTACGAGCCTAAGCGTGCAGCCATCGACTCCGCGAAACAGTATTTCATGCCGATGCTTTTGGCCACACTTTGCATCAGCGTCATCTTCTTTCCTCTCCTGCTCACTTTCAAAGGCGCTTTCAATGATGCCATGCACGACTTCCCGTGGACCATTGCCATCAATCTGATGGTGTCGCTGTTGCTGGCCGTCATGGTGATACCGTTCCTGGAGGTGAAAATCATCACACCCGATAGTATCAAGAAGCAAAAGAAGGGTCGTTCACTGACTGACATGGTGCAAATCGTCTATGACAAGACCTTGGCCTGGACCTTCCGCCGCCCGTGGCTCACCGTCAGCGGCGGTATAGCTATCGTACTGCTTTCACTACTCATCCTTCCCACCTTGAAGATACGCCTTTTTCCCTATGCCGACCGCGACCAGTTTGCCGTGGAGATATTCCTCCCTGAGGGTAAAGGATTGACGGATACGCGCTTCGTGGCCGATTCGCTGCGGCGTGTGATGCAGAAGGATGAGCGTGTAAAGTGTATCACAAGCTTTGTGGGATGTTCGTCGCCGCGCTTTATGACATGTTATGCTCCACAGATGGCAGGCAAAAACTACGCACAGTTCATCGTGAACACCACATCTCAGGAGGCTACACTTGCACTCTTGGCGGAATTGCAGCCGAAGTGGAGTGAAGCTTTCCCTGAAGCCTACGTGCGTTTCAAGCGCCTGGACTTTCTGGAGGTGCCCGAACTGGAGTACCGCTTTTATGGTGCCGACATAGACTCTTTGCATGCGGTGGGGGAGGAGTTGATGGCTCGCATGCGCACCATGCCGGAGTTGGAGTGGGTACACACCGACTATTTTGAGCCGTTTCCGTATGTGGACGTCGTGCTTGACCCCGTGGCATCTGCTCAATTGGGCATTGACCGTACCTCCGCAGCGTTGGCTTTGGCCACCTCAAGCGGCAAGTTGCGCACAGGGCAGTTGTGGGAAGGCGACTACGAAGTACCCATCGTTGTCAAGGACGACCATGAGAGAACCTTCTCGGACATTAAAGATCTCAGCGTGACCTCCCCCTTAAGCATGGCGTCAGCTGCCCTGGATGGAAAGGTTGTAGAAGCATCATCTACAAACTTCAGCGTACCTTTGCGCCAGGTGGCCGACGTTCGACCGTCTTGGGGCGAAAGCCGCATACAGCATCGAGGAGGCGAACGTTGTCTCACGGTGACGGCGCAGTTTGCACAGGGAGTGTATGCCGCTCCAGTGGAAAGCCGCGTGGCAGAAATCATGCAGGAAGAAATCCACCTGCCCCAAGGGGTGCGTAGTGAGGTGGGGGGTGAAATAGAATACGATGGCTCTTCAATGCCTCAAATCACGTGGGGCATCACCATTTCCATGGTCATCATCTTTTTCTTTCTTCTCTTCAATTTCAAAAAGTATGGCATCACGACGGTTTGCATAGCCGCGTTGGGGCTCATGCTTCCAGGTGCTCTCATCGGTTTGGGGCTTATGGGGCGTACGCTCGGTCTGACGTCTGTCATGGGGCTCATCACGCTGATGGGCATGATTATGCGCAACGAGATACTCATCTTCGAACATGCCAACGACCTTGTGAAGAAATATGTCAGCGAGCACGGCGACTGGAAAGTGAATCGTCAAGCCTACAACGAGGCCGTGCGTCATTCAGCCTACGAGGCTGGTCGTCGGCGCATGGTGCCAATCTTTCTGACTACGGCAACCACTGCTGTGGGTGTACTGCCGATGATAATAGCACAATCATCATTCTGGATGCCTGTCGGCGTCACCATCTTCGCAGGTGGCATAGGCTCGCTTATCCTCGTTGTCACCCTTCTCCCCGTTGTCTATTGGAAGGTTAATTTAAAATAAAGCGTTACGATTCTTATGAAAAAGATTATCATAGTTGGCCTTTGCGCTATGTGGTGTTACTTCTCGGCCGTGGCACAGCAAGTGTATAGCCTGGCTCAGCTGAAAGACTCTGCCTTGGTGCATAATGCGGCCATTCGCAAGGCGACCTTTGGCATAGAACAGGCAGAAGAGCAGCGCAAGGAAGCTTTTACAAACTTTTTTCCCCAAGTAGCTGCTGTGGGAGCATGGTTTAATGCCAACCGAGGCATGGCAAGGATGGAGGTAAAGCCCACGGAGTTTCTTCCCGAATACATGCAATCTGCATTGGGGCAGTTGCAACCAGCATTGGAAGAGATTCTACCCACCGAAGCCATTGCCGCATTGGGGAGGCCAATAGGGATGTCCATGATGAAGAATGGCGCCATAGCCAGTGTGACGGCCGTACAACCAATTTTTGTAGGTGGACAAATTGTGAATGGCAATAGGTTGGCACGCCTTGGGGAGGACGTCAGTCGGTTGCAGCTGAGACTTTCCGAACGCGAGGTGGAGCAGCAGGTGGAGCATTACTACTGGCAGATGGTGACGTTGCAGGAAAAGCAGAAGACGTTGGCAGCAGCGCGCCAGATGCTGGACACCATCCATAGGGATGTGAGCCTTGCTGTGCAGGCTGGTCTCATCCTCCGTAACGACTTGCTGCAAGTAGAACTTCGGCAAAACGAGCTGGAGAGTCAGCGCCTGAAGTTGGACAATGGATTGGGGTTGTTGGAGATGCTCATCGCTCAGTATTGCGGTATCGCCACAGACATGTCTGCCGACAGTAGCGGCCATAAACAAGGATTTGTGCTTGAAGCTCCGGATTTTCTCACTGTACCAGCAGTGTTGCCACATGCTCCGCAGGCGTATGATGAGGCTTTGTCGGCTTTGCCGGAGTATCAGTTGCTCCAGCGACAAGTGGATGCGGCTGTCTTGCAAAGGAAAATGGAGCAGGGAAAGAACCTTCCCAGCGTGGCCATAGGTGCAGGCTACAACTATCATAATCTGATGGACAACAACCGCACGTTCGGCATGGTATTCGCAACCGTTAGTGTTCCGCTGAGTGGCTGGTGGGGAGGGGCGCATGCCGTGAAACGGAGAACGTTGGCCGTCAGACGGGCGCGTGAGGAGTTGGAGAACAATGCTGAGCTCCTTGCTATTGGGCGGAAAAAAGCGTGGAACGATGTGCAAGAAGCTTTTTCGCAGTGTACGATTGCGAGACGAAGCATCTGCCAGGCAGAGGAAAACCTTCGCGTCCAGCGTGATGGCTATAATGCGGGCACCATCACCATCGGCGACTTGCTGCAGGCGCAACTCCTCGCACAGCAGGCACAGGATGGCCTGACCGAGGCACGTGCAAATTACGAGTTGTGCAAATTGGCCTACAGACAGGCATCAGGTGAATGACGAGCCTGGTAGAAGAAAGTACGAATCTTCTTCTGATTTTGAGAGAAGCGCCCCACAAACCTAAAAACCCCAAAAATTATAACCAATCAACAGCCCCCGCCATCATCCGAACAACGCACGCAGAGCCTCGGTGACTGTGCGCACGGGAACCAGCTCAAGTTGGAAGGCGTGAGGGTCGAGGCTTTTCATGTTTGCCTCGGGGAGGATAAATCGCTGAAAGCCGAGGCGCTGAGCCTCGACGATGCGCTGTTGGATGCGCGTCACGGGGCGTATCTCTCCGCTGAGGCCCACCTCACCCGCCATGGCCGTGGTACGTTCAATGGGGGTGTCGACATTGCTGGAGAGCACAGCGGCAATGACGCCAAGGTCGATGGCCGTGTCGCTGACACGCAGTCCACCGGCCATATTGAGAAAGACATCCTTGGCACCTATCTTGAAGCCTACGCGCTTTTCCAATACGGCCAGTAGCATGTTCATGCGCCGCAGGTCAAAGCCGGTGGCGGAACGTTGCGGCGTGCCATAGGCAGCGGAGGAAACAAGGGCCTGCACCTCAATGAGGAGGGGGCGCACGCCCTCGATGGCACCGCAGACGGCGACACCGCTAAGCTCGGTACCCACGTCCTGCGAGAGGAGGAGCTCGGAGGGATTGTCCACGGGACGTAGGCCTTCCTGTCGCATTTCGTAGATACCAAGTTCGGCCGTGCTGCCGAAGCGGTTTTTCTGGCTGCGGAGGATGCGATAGAGGTGGTGCCGGTCACCCTCAAACTGGAGGACGGTGTCGACAATATGTTCCAGCACCTTGGGGCCGGCTATGGCACCGTCCTTCGTAATGTGCCCCACCAGGATGACGGGCGTACCACTCTCCTTAGCGTATTTCAGCAGGGACGCAGTGCATTCGCGGATTTGTGTGATGCTGCCTGCAGAAATCTCCACGCTTTCCGTGCTGAGCGTCTGGATGGAGTCCACGATGAGCAGTTCGGGCTGGACGCGTTCCACCTCGTCGAAGATGCTCTCCAGGGAGGTCTGGCAGTATAGGTATAAGTTCTCAGGAGCCGGCGTGTCGGGGGATAGTCGGTCGGAACGTAGCTTGATTTGCCCGTAGCTTTCCTCGCCGCTGACATAGAGGATGCGAAGTGACGAGAGACGGAGTATGGTCTGGAGCAGGAGTGTGGACTTGCCGATGCCAGGCTCGCCGCCCAGCAGGACGAGACTGCCGGGTACGAGACCTCCGCCGAGTACGCGGTTGAACTCGGCGTCGAGCATGTTGATGCGCGGAAGCGACTGGGTGGAAACGTCGCGCAGGAGCATGGCGTGGCTGTTTCCAGCTGCAGGCTTACGGCCGCTTACGGATGCACCGCTCAGGGGAGTGGCGGAAGGCACGCGAAATTCCTTCATCGTGTTCCACTGACCGCAACTGGGGCAACGCCCCACCCACTTTTGGGCTTCCTGTCCGCATTCCGAGCAGACAAAGACAATCTTTTGCTTGGCCATACGCTCTCCCTCTTTATTCCAGGGTTGCGAGGTTGTGCTTGATGTCCATGAGCTCAGCGCGTATCTCGCGCAGGGTGTCAAGGATGTCGGTGGTCTTCTCCACACCATCCTTGTTGCGGCGTATGAGCGATGCGGCGGCGTCAAGTTTCATGCCGCGTACTTTCACAAGGTTGTGAACCACGCGAACGCGTTCGATGTCGTCTTTCGTGTACTGCCTGACATTACGTCCCGACTTCTTGGGCGTGATTTGGGGAAACTGCTTTTCCCAGAAGCGCAGCGTGGTGGCATTGATGCCAAACATTTCGGCCACCTCTGCAATGGAAAAGAAGCGCTTCAGGTCTTTGTTTAGGTTTAGGGCCATGGGGATTATGGGCTTTTTAGTTGTTTGAGTTTTTAGGTTTTTAGGGGAGTAAACACAAATTATCGCAAATTAGCCATGAATTTCAGATAGCCTTTTAGTATAAAATAATGTTGAATCCACTTGAGATAGTCGCGTTCAAAGCTTTTGCCCTTTCTGGGCGAAACATGATGCCCCCACTATCTACATGTTTTCAAGTAGGGGTTTCACCCCCCCCTGTGCTCTTTCGTCCCTTCGGGACTTTTTAGGTATGTTCTATAAATTCATTTTATTGCGTGGTATGCTCTATGTGAAGACTTCGATGCTCCCCTGTTTCTCTTTTGCATCTTTCCCTCTTTTCCCTTGAGCCATAGCTCGCTATGCCACGGCGGAAAAAGATGCAAATCTGCTAAAAGATAATTCACGAATAATCTGAAGCCAATTTATAGAACATACCTTGATTTTGTGTGGCAAAGGTATAAAAAGAGAGAGAATCTGCATCCTTTTCAGGACACAAATTCTCTCACTTTGCTTGTTTTTTGTCAGATGGGCAAAACCTGCCCGGTCATTTTACGCTTCAGCCTGGGGCAGGACAGATACGACGCTACGGTCGCGGCTGCCGCGCTTGAAGTTTACAATACCGTCGGTCAGGGCGAACAGCGTGTGATCCTTGCCCATACCTACGTTCTTGCCGGGATAGTGCTGTGTGCCACGCTGGCGAACGATGATGTTGCCGGCGGTGCATACCTGACCACCCCAAATCTTAACACCCAGTCTCTGCGAAGCCGATTCGCGGCCGTTCTTAGAACTACCTACACCTTTCTTGTGTGCCATAATCTAATACGTGTTTTAAGTTTGAATGTTAAGCAACGACTTGTTTGATTTCCAGCTGAGTGTACTGGTGGCGATAACCGTTCAGCTTGCGGTAACCTTTGCGGCGCTTCTTGTGGAATACGAGCACTTTGTCACCCTTGACGAGTTCCTTTACTACTTCGCAAACTACCTTTGCGCCTTCTACGGTGGGAGCACCGATGGTCACTGTGCCGTCGTTGTCTACCAACAACACTTTCTCAAATTCAACAGTCTGGCCTTCCTCTGCCTGGGGCAGGTGGTTGACGAAGAGGCGCTTGCCTGCTTCGGCCTTGAACTGCTGACCGTTAATCTCTACGATTGCGTACATTTTAAAATGATGTTTAAACGGATTTTTCCGGGAGGCGGACCTGCCTTTGCAGGCCACTTGACCGAGCCCCGTCGGACTCTAAGCGGGCGCAAATTTACGGCAACTTGTTGAAACTGCAAAGCTTTCTTGTGATTTTTATGTTCCCTCCTCTCCCTTGCAACATGGAAAAGCTGCAAGTTTGGCACAGGCATTTTGCCAGTTTAGGATTGAAATACTATTTTTGCAGCGTGAGATTACACAAAATACAAATGATACGCATGAAGCGCTTTATTCTTTTCTCTCTTTTTGCCATTTGCGCGCGCTGTTTCTTTGCGCAGTCGGCTTCCGAGGTGCATCGCGACTTCCTTAACCGCTATGCCCTTGTCAATTGTGACGATGCCAGCCAGGCCTTGGACCTGGCCGAGACGGCCGACGAACGCGAGGCCTTGGAGTTTCTCTATGCCTACATGGATTGGGCCGATATCTTTGACCAGACTGGCGACTACTTTCTTGAAAATGCGCGCGTTGCGCTTCGTACGCGCAAGGAAATGCCCTGGGGGAGGCAGGTGCCTGACCGCGAATGGCGTCACTTCGTGTTGCCCGTACGTGTGAACAATGAAAACCTTGACGATTTCCGTACGGAATACTATGATGAGCTTTCACGCCGCGTGAAGGGGTGTACCATGCGCGAAGCCGTGTTGGAGGTAAACCACTGGTGTCACGAATACGTCACCTATCGTCCCTCGGATGCCCGTACCAGCTCACCGATGGCCAGCATGAAGAACGCCACGGGACGCTGCGGTGAGGAGAGCACCTTCACCGTGGCTGCACTACGCACCATCGGCATTCCGGCACGCCAGGTATACACGCCCCGTTGGGCTCACACCGACGACAACCATGCCTGGGTGGAAGCCTACGTGGACGGTCATTGGTGTTTTCTGGGTGCCTGCGAACCGGCTCCCGACCTGAACATCGCATGGTTTAACCAGCCTGCCAGCCGAGGAATGCTGATGAATACCACCGTGTTGGGAAAATACAAGGGTAAAGAGCAGATACTGCGTCAGATGCCGACACAGACAACCATCAACGTGACCGAAAACTACGCCCCTACGGCTACTACGACGGTGCGCGTCGTAGACCTCGGCGGTACGCCCGTGCGGGGAGCTACGGTGCGCTTTGGCCTCTACAACTATGCCGAGTTCTACAGCCTCTTCCAGACCACTACCGACTCACGCGGCGAGGCACATATCGTCAGCGGCCTTGGCGACCTGCTTGTGTGGGCCGCTTCCGACGGTATGTATGGTTTTGAGAAGGTGTCGGCCAGTGCCCAGAAAAAAGCATGGGAAATCACGCTCTCCCATCAGGCCGGCGAGACTTATGCCGTTGACCTCGACATCACGCCTCCTCCAGTAGGTACTAATCTTCCGAAGGTGTCCCGTGAAGCCGAAATCGTCAACAATCGGCGTCTGGCCTACGAGGACTCTGTGCGCATGGCCTATGTCCGCGTGTGGCCCTCGGACAGCAAGATAGGCGAGATAGCCGACGTCCTGGCCTACGACACCTTGCAGATACTTCCGCTGTTCAAGAAGAGCGAGGGTAACTTCCTCAACCTTTTCGACGTGTTGGCGACGTTCAACAGCGACTCGCTCATCACCCTCTATGGCACCACGAAGACCGAGCAACAATTCATGCTCGACTTCCTCGGCACGTTGTCCGACAAAGACCTTCGGGACTTTGACACCTTCACCGTGGCCGACCATTTTCAAGCCCTCCTCAGCCACAGCCGTGCTCCCTTCCTGACAGGGAAAGTCTCGGCCGAGACATACGACCGTTATGTGCGCTACGTCTTCTCGCCGCGCATCAGCAACGAGATGCTCACCACGTGGCGCTCGGGTCTGTGGCAATATATTGATGCTACGCGAGTTTCGGCCTATCGCGAAAACCCCTCCCTCATTGCTGAAATGCTCAACGAGCAGGTGCAGACCCTCGACGGCACCTCACGCTACATCTGCATCTCGCCCGTCAGCGTCATGCGAAGCGGCTATGCTGACGTGTTTTCCAAGGGTATTTGCTTTGTGGCACTTTGCCGCACCATGGGCATACCCGCCCGATACGATGAGGTGACATCCCACTTCCAATACTTCAAGGCTGCGGACGGCGACTCGGGGGATTGGGTGACCGTGAATTTCGGCATTGCAACGCCCGAAGACGATACCTCCTCCGATGTGCGCCTGCGTCTGGCCTACGAACCCCGTAAGTTTATGGAAAATCCTCATTACTACAACCATTTCACGCTTTCGCGCCTCGTCGGCGGACTGCCCCAGCTCCAGAACTATGCCGAGGAGGACACCTGGGAGAGTCCATTCCGCGAGGGTACGATGGTCGAGCCAGGCGACTACCTCCTCATCAGCGGTACGCGCATGGCCGACGGTTCGGTGAGGGCACGTCTGGTTGTCTTTCCTGTGAAAAAGAATGTGGCAGTGAAGTTACAGATGCGCGAAGATGCCGACGGCGTGCAGGTCATCGGGGCGTTCAATTCCGAAAACCTCTATTACGACGTGAAGGCAGGCGCTGAGAGGTCTGTCCTTTCCACTACAGGACGCGGCTACTACGTGGTAGGTCTGCTACGTGCCAACAACGAGCCCTCCACACATATTCTCCACGACATAGAGCTGCAACGCGAGGCCCTTGAGGCATGGGGCCGGGAAATCATCATGCTCTTTCCCTCTCACGAAGAATACGAGATGTTCATGCAGCGACGTAGGGAGTTTCCCAATCTTCCCTCCAACCTGCGCTTTGGCGTAGATGAGGGTGGACAGGTTGCCACGGATATCTTTGGTAGCGGACTGACCCAGGTTTCCGAACGCCCCGTCGTCCTGCTTGGTGACACCTTCAACCGCGTGGTCTATTTCTCGCAGGGCTATACCATCGGCATGGGCGACCAGCTACGCCGTGTCATAGGAAAGTTAGGTTTATAGTATTTTAGGTTAAGTGCAACGAAGGCTGGGTCACGAAAAGAAGGTCGAGATAAGCAAGCAACTCATAAAAATCATTCCTCCTCCCCATCGGCTTTCAGCTTCAGCTCGGCTGTGGTTGAAAGCCCTTTCTCTTTCCATCCCTCCAGCTGGCTGACAATGCTGCCACGGCCTGTGGTGAGTTGTTTTTCTGCGGTCTCATAGGTTCGGCGTAGGGAGTCGATGCTTTGTCCGATGCGGAGGAAGTTTTCGGCAAAGAGTGAAAACTTCTTATAGAGTCTTTCGGCGGAATCGTAAATTTCCTGTACGCTCTTGGATTGACGTTCTGCTTGCCACAGGTTGTGCACGAGCTGCAGTGCCATGAGCAGGTTGGCGGGATTCAGCAGAATGACATGTCGCTTGTAGGCTTCGGTGGCAAGTGTCGTGTCGGCTGTGACGGCGGCCACATAGGCAGCCTCGTTGGGGACAAACATCAGCACGTAGCCCACACAGCCTGGAACATGCCGTTCGTAATGTTTTTCGGAAAGTTCGCGCACGTGCTGGCGCACGCTGTCCATGTGTGCTTTCAGTTCGCGGCCTTGCTCTTCCTCATCCTCGGCGTTGACGTAGCGCACGAAGGCCGTAAGCGACACCTTGGCATCAATAATCAGGTTGCGCTCTTCCGGCATGTGGATGACGACATCGGGGATGAGCCTTCCACCGTCATAGTGTGCTTGTGTCTCGAAGTCGTGCCCCCTGCGCAGGCCGGAAGCCTCCAGAAGGTTTTCCAGGATGCCCTCGCCCCAGTTTCCTTGAAGTTTGGCATTTCCGCGCAGGGCACGCGATAGCTCTTCTGCCTGTTTGCCCACGCTTTGCGTCTGCCGTACCAAGGCTTCCACGCTTGTCTTCACCTGTGTGTTGCCCTCGATGAAGAGGCGGTGGAAATTGCGAAGGTCCTCATCCAGGGGGTCAAGCATCTCAAGCAACGTGTCGCGGTGGAGGCGACGCAACTCGGTACTTTCCGTACGCGCCATGTCGCTGGCAAGTTGCTGCATCTCTGCTCGCATACGCTTTCGCTCGCTCGTCTTGTGCCGGCTCCCAAGGAGAAAGCCCAGAAGGCCTCCCAGGAGTATAAGAAGGATATAGAGTGTGATGCTTGGCATAGAAAAAAACTTTTGGGCTCTCAGACAGGTATCTTGTCCGCAGCCCCGGCATTTTGGCTGATGTAGTTGCCGGCGGCTTTGCCTGCAGCGGCAAGGTGGTCGGGGTGGCTGTCGTAGTCGTCCATCACGGTGGCGAACTCTTGCGCATCGTGCACTTCTCGGCATCCGCCGTTTTTCAGGAGGGCTTGGGCCTCGCGAAATTTCTTGTTGTTGGGACCGATGATGACAGGCACGCCATAGACGGCCGCTTCGGGCACGTTGTGGATGCCGACACCGAAGCCTCCGCCCACATAGGCCACGGTGGCATAGCGGTAGATGCTGGAGAGTTTACCGTAGCAATTCACGAGTAGGGCATCGGCGTCCTGTCCTTCGGCATATGCGCTGTTTGCGGACAACTCAGAAAAGAGTGTGGTGTGTATACCCATGCCTTCCAGGCGTTTGCGCAGACCAGTGATGCGCTCGTCGCTGACCACGTGTGGCGCAATGATGAGTCGCCAGTCCTTGTCCTTGAAATAGTCTAAGTATACATCCTCGTCGGCCTCCCAGCTACTGCCCACGATGAATACCTTTTGGGGCGTTCCTGTTTCTTTTCCAAGAAAGTGTTCTACTTCAGGAAGGTTTTTTGCCTGTCGGCGAATGTCCATGACGCGGTCAAAGCGCGTGTCGCCCACAACGCTCACGTTCGTGATGCCTTTCGTGGCAAGCAGTTCTCGCGACTGCTCGTCCTGCACGTAGAAATGCGTCACGTGGTGCAACACGCGGTCATAGCCGAAGTTCCATGTGCGGAAGAAGAATTGTCCGGGGCGGAAGATGGACGATACGCTGTAGGTGGGGATGCCAGCGGCATGGAGCTCGGCAAAGTAGTTTGCCCAAAACTCGTATTTGATGATGTAGGCTCGCGAAGGGTGGGCGAGGCTCAGGAACCTCCTTGCGCTCCGAGGCGTGTCCATCGGCAGGTAGCAGACGATGTCGGCACCGTCATAGTTCTTGCGCACCTCGTAGCCCGAGGGCGAGAAGAACGTCAGGAGGATCTTCTGCTCGGGATGTTCGCGGCGCAGACGCTCCATCAAGGGGCGCCCTTGCTCAAATTCGCCCAGCGAAGCCGCATGGAACCACACAGGACGATCCTCCTGTGTAATATGCTTGTGCAGCAGACGCCACGTTTCCCGCTGGCCGCGCACCATCAGCCGCGCTTTCCTGTGACCCAGTAGGGCAGCCATCTTCACGCCCAGCGCGTAGAGGAGTATGGCAATGGAGTACATGTAGGTTTTAGGTTTTTTAGCTTACATACCCATACATGAGCTTTGTGCAAGCAGGTCTTATAATTTTAATGTTCTTGAAATTTTGAGTCCGAAGGCCGACCTAAAGCAATATCCGAAACTTAAACTATAACCTTTCCACCGCCCTTTTCATCCTTGCGAGCGTC
>JAFSQD010000028.1 GCA_017446765.1 Alloprevotella sp. | reverse complement strand
TCAAAGAACACTTGAGCCGAATGCAGAGCCGAGCTTGCTCGTGCTATGCTGAGGCGATGGTGTTTTTCGGGCGAAGCCCAAAGAACGCTGTTCTTGTCGCTATTCAAAAGGGAGGGCGGCCTCCGTGCGCCGTGGCTTCCGGTGCCGCCCTCCGTGGTTTGTCACTGGCCTCACAAAGTGTCAGACACCTTGTGAGCTCATCCTTTCCTCAAAGTAGCACTGCCCGCTCAGCAGTGCTACTTGTTTATAAGGTTAGAAAGCGAAGGCCGACCGAACGTTGTTGTAGCCGCTCTTAGTGCTGGTGTTCACGCTCCCGTAGCCCGCGTTGAAGCTCATGGCGTAGTCGCCATCGTACTCCGTACTCGACCAATAGCCGAAAGACAGTAAGCCAATGCCGCCGGCAGCCTCGATCTTCGTGTTCAGGCTTGAAGCATTATAGTTGTCGTTCTCTCCCCAAGACAAATCGGCTGACTGGCCGGAAAGTCCCTTGACAATCATGTTCCACTGGTAGAAGCTCGGCAAGAACCAGCCGCTCGTGCCGGAAGGAGCTGCAGCAGAGATACCGTCAGTAACATCGATGGAATTTGCAAGAGCTGCCTCGAATGCAGGCCATGTGCTGTTATTTCTGCCTGAAGAAAGAGCGGAACCAGACTCCTTGGCTGCAATGGCTGGAGCCGGTTCGGTGTATTGGTTAGTATTGTCATTGCTGCCTTTCGATGTCTTCCACTGCAGATAGCCCGCAGAAGCATCCTTCATAGCGATAGCCAGACCGTGGTTGTATGGAGATGCCTCGCCAGTCTCGCTGCCCACGTAGGCGATGATGGCACAAGCAGTGGTGCTTGCAGCCTGGGCTGCAGCAACATCAGCATATATCTTTCCGTCGGCACCAACTACCTTGCCGATGTCCTCAGCGGTGGCCTCGGCCAACGTTCTGGCAGCAGCGCCCTGCTTCACAGCCTTGACGCTCTTCACGCGCTTCGTACCGTTATACTGTACACTGATCGTCTGTCCTTCCGTAGCGAGGTTGGGAGTGATGGTCCAGTTTTCAGCATCTTCGGTGCCTTCCTCGACAGCCACTTTGAAGGGGAAGATATCATAGGCTTTAATCTTAAAGTTTTCGAACCATTCAATAACACCATTTGTGGGCATTTTATAAAACGAAACATCTGCTGAGGTATAAGTACTGTCAGCCTCGTTATAGGCGAGGACAAGATCAACAGGACCAGCAGAGCTATATGTTGCCATATAGTGTGTCAGCCCATCATGCAGACCCATATAGGTCATGGGGATAGTGATATTCTTAGTCTCTTCATCGTAGGTGCCTTTGACCCATGCTTCAGGTAGGTTACAGTCTAGTCCCTGAATATATGCATCCGTGCCATCGAACCCAATTTTGACGATGCCCTTATAATTATTGTCGGAGGTAACACCTATGAGTCGGGTTGCCGTGAAGGGGCATTCTGTCGCCACTAAACCTGCTGGGGCAGTCACCAAGTCGCCAATTACGGGCTCGGGAAATGTAAACTTGCTCCCATCTATCAGTTCTATCTCTCCAAACGTATCAAGTATTTGCCACCCTCCTGTACCGCTTTTATAAACCCATACAGAGGCTGTTGAGGTCATCTTTTTTTCAGACATAGAACCGGTTAGGTTTACGAGATAAGAGTTTGAGGTGGAATATAAATTAAAATCACCATACGAATCATTATGGTAGACAATCTGTTCGGGAATTCGAAACATCTTGGATGAGAAAGGACTGGGTTGTATTCACTATTTATCCAGCAAAGTCTGCCAATACGCCACGTACTTTTTCGCGACCTTGAGGTGGTCGTGATGGCGGCGGACATAATCTGCACTCTCCCGCTTACGACGCTCGACATCCTCTGGGTGTTCGGCGAGGGCGCGGAGTTTGCGGTAAACGTCCTGCTCGTCGGGAAGGACATTGACGATGGGGCGCAGCTGCGACTCGCCAAGAATCTCGTAGTTCTCGGGTTCGCCGCCACTGACTACAACGAGACCTTGCGCCATCGCCTCAAGGGCGTTCATGGCAGGCGTATAACTATAGAGTTGGTCGAGGAGCACGTCACAACCTTGCAGCAGACGACGATACTCGGCAAAGGGCACACTTTCCACCTTCACGACATGACACTTGTCGGGCATCTCTGCCGCCACACGCTCCAATGCGCGCAGCATCACGTCAGTACCTTTATACTCCTCCTTGCCACGCTGGATGCCAATCAGGAAGGAGGGGTGCCCCTCGCCCATCCTGTCCGCTGCGGGGTACGAGCTCATCGGAACCGAGCGCGCCTTTATGGGAAATGGTATAAACGTGAGTTTATCCTTCAGTTCAGCCTCCTTTCCATAGCTGGCCCAATACTCGTAGAGCCCTGCCACAATGCCATCGCAGTCGGCAGCAATGTGCTGGCAAAGCCTTCCTTTCGGCCCCTCGTACCAGTCGCGCCGAAAGGCATCGGCCGTGGAATAGTGGCGCACAGTCTGTCCGAAGTTGAAGTCGCTGTAGCGGAACGTATGGCAGTCGAGGCATGCCTTCACATAGTAGTAATCCATGCCGAAGGCACCAAGCACAATGATACGGTTGTGCTTTCTCAGATAGCGATAAAATGGCCATATCCTCTCTGCCTTCAGGGGAAGGAAAACTGGATTGATGAGCTGTACGACGTCATAGCCCCGAAATTCCCTAAACCAACGCCAAAGGTGAATATAGTAGTTTAGTGTTGCCAGGCGTCCCCCATCGGGGCGTCGGAGGTCAACGTCGCGGGGATAGTCCTTCCACCCGTCGCCATCGCTGGCCACAGTAACTTCATGGCCGAGAGCCCGTAAGCCCTCGGCCAGAGTGGTGTGAACATTACTATATTCGCCTAACAGGAGAACTTTCAGCGACATTGTTCTTCTCGTTGCGCCTCTCGAATGGCGCGGCAAAGCTGGTCGGGGCAACTGGTGCCCTTTCCTCGGCAATTGATGCCCTCAAGGCGTTGCAGCACTTCCTCGCAATCCATGCCACGGACAAGGGAACAGATGCCCTGAAGGTTTCCATGGCAACCGCCGATGAAACCTGCCTGCTTGAGCTTTCCGTTTTCTATCTCCACGCGGATGAGCCGTGAGCAAACGCCCTGGGGTACGTATTCGTAGACCATATTATTAGTGACGAGTGACGAGTGACAAGTGACGAGTGACGAGTCCTTACTCGGGCTTCATGTTTGTGAAGACGGTCTGCACGTCATCAAACTCTTCAAGACGCTCCACCATCTTGTCGATGGTCTCGCGCTGCTCGGGCGTCACTTCCTTGAGGTCATTGGGGATGTAGGTAAACTCGCCGCCCACCTCTTCAAATCCGCTTTCCTCCAGGTGCTTTTGGATTTCTCCGTAGCTCTTGGGGTCGCCATAGATGGTGATGGTGCCTTCTTCCTCGTCCTCGTCGTATTCGTCCTCTACACCATAGTCGATGAGGTCGAGGATGAGTTCTTCCATGTCGATGCCTTCTTTCTTCTTGAAGGTAAATACGCACTTGTGGTCGAAGAGGAAAGCGAGGCTTCCCATCGTGCCGAGGTTTCCGTTAAACTTATTGAAGATGGAACGCACGTCGCCCACGGTACGCGTGGGGTTATCGGTCAGGGTGTCCACGAAGATGGCAATGCCGTGAGGGCCATAACCTTCATAGGTCATCGTCTTGTAGTCGCTCTGGTCTTTTCCCTGCGCGTTCTTGATAGCACGCTCAATGTTGTCCTTCGGCATGTTCTCACGCTTTGCCGTGGCAATGATGGCGCGCAGCGTGGGGTTGTTTTCGGGTTCGGGGCCGCCTGCCTTCACGGCGATGGCAATCTGCTTGCCTATGCGGGTAAATGTCTTGGCCATGTGGCCCCAACGCTTCAGCTTGGCTGCCTTGCGGTATTCAAATGCTCTTCCCATAAAAGTATTGTTGTTTGGTAATTTAGTCGTTTGGTTGTTTGGTTGGGCTATCCTCTAAACTGCTTATGAACTAAACAACTTGATTCACGTTTTATCGCAATTGTGCCCCCAACTGTTTTGTCAGGGCTGTGATGATTTTCTGCATGATGGCGTCGGTCTGCTTGTCGTTCATCGTGCGCGTTTCGTCCTGCAGGATAAAGTTGACTGCATAGCTCTTCTTTCCGGCGGGCAGATTCTTGCCTTCGTAGACATCAAAGAGGCGTACGCCCTTGATGAGTTTGCGGTCGGCACGCAGGGCAATCTCCTCTATCTGAGAGAAGCGTACGCCTTGGTCGACAAGCAGTGCGAGGTCTCGGCTGACGGCGGGGAACTTGGAGAGCTCGGAGAACTCTACCTTGTTCTTTCTCGTCTTGCGCATCACCTCGTCCCAATGTATGTCGGCAAAGTATACATCCTGTTCCACGCCGCAAAGGGCACAGAGCCTCTTTGCCACAACGCCAAATTCCATCAGAACCTTCCCGTTGCGATCTTTAAGGGTGAGACCATGAGAGAAGATGTCATTGTCAGAGTCCTCCGTGAGGAGGCCGCCCATGGGCAGCCCAAGGCGGCGCAGCACGCCGTCGGCATAAGCCTTCAGTTCGTAGACACTGGCCTTCTCGTCGGGGTGTGCCCACGAGCCTTCCACACGATTGCCTGTAAGCCAGAGGCCAAGGTGGTATTCCTCGTCATAAGCAGCCTTGGCATCTCCACCCCCCAGGAACCGGTAGTGCTTGCCCACCTCGAAGAAACGCAGGTTGGACGCTTTACGGTTTGCATTGCGGGCGATGCTCTCCAGTCCGCCGAAGAGCAACGTCTGTCGCAGCACATTAAGGTCGGCCGAAAGGGGATTGACCAGTCGCACAAGGCACTGAGAAGCGTACGTCTTCAAGTCGCCGTAGTAGGCTTCCTTTGTGAGAGAGTTGTTGAGAATTTCGTGGAAGCCCTGTCCGAGGAGCTGCTCGCCCACAAGGTTCTGCAACTTCTGCGAGCGGTCGGTCTCGCCCTGCACGGTGAGGCATGCATTCAGGCGAGAAGGTATTTCTATATTATTGTAACCGTAAATGCGGAGGATTTCTTCCACCACGTCGCAAGGACGCTGCACGTCCACGCGAAATGCCGGCACACAGAGGTGAATTCCGTCCTCACGGGGCGTCACCTTCATGCCGAGGTCTTCACAGATGCTGCTGATGAGGTCGCGGGGAAGCTGCTTGCCGATGAGGTCGTCACAATACTGATAGCTGAGGTCCACATCGAAAGACTGGGGCAATTCGCGCGCCCACACGTCCTTGATGTCCATGGCTATCTCGCCACCTGCGAGCTGCTTTGTCAGCAGGGCGGCCATTTTCAGCGCATACACCTGTCCTGCGGGGTCTATGCCACGCTCGAATCGGAAAGAGGCGTCGGTCTGAAGCTGGTGGCGGCGCGCCGACTTACGTATCCACGTGGGGTGGAAATAGGCGCTTTCAAAGCATACGTTACGTGTCGTCTCATAAGTACCACTGCCCTTTCCGCCAAACACGCCGGCAATGCACATCGGTTCGCTGGCATTGCAGATAGCCAGGTCGTGGTCGGAGAGTTTGTGTTCCACGCCGTCAAGGGTGACAAATGGTGTCCCTTCGGGCATGGTCTTCACGACGATGGTCTTGCCTTCTATCATGTCGGCATCAAAACAATGGAGAGGCTGCCCGAACGCCATCATGACATAATTTGTGATGTCCACGATGTTATTGATGGGTCGAAGGCCGATGGTTTCAAGACGGCGTTTCAGCCAGTCAGGGCTTTCTTTCACCTCGCAGCCCTTCACCGTGACGGCACAATAGTGAGGACATGCCTCGGCATTTTCCACACGCACGTCGATTTCAAGCTCATGGCTGTCCACCTTGAAAGTACTGACATCGGGGCGATGGAGACTGGTCGGGTGTCCATTGCGGCGAAGCCAGGCATAGAGGTCGCGCGCTACGCCCCAGTGTGAACAGGCGTCGCTATGGTTGGGGGTGATGTCCACCTCTACGAGATAGTCGCTCTCAAGACCATAGTACGCTGCTGCGGGCATGCCCACGCAGGAGTCGGCGGGCAGCACGATGATGCCGTCGTGGCTCGTGCCTACGCCAATCTCGTCCTCAGCGCATATCATGCCGTAGCTTTCCACGCCACGCAACTTGGACTTCTTAATCTGAAACTCCTTGTCACCATCGTAGAGAACAGTGCCAAGCGTGGCCACCATGACCTTCTGGCCTTGCGCCACGTTGGGAGCCCCACATACAATCTGCACGGGGTCACTCTCCGGGTAGCACTGTACGCGGCACACGTGCATGTGGTCGCTGTCGGGATGAGGCTCGCAACTGAGCACCTCGCCCACAACGATGCCTTTCAGCCCGCCGCGTATACTTTGTACTTCTTCCACACCGCCCACTTCAAGACCCACACTGGTCAGTGCGGCGGCAAGTTCTTCAGGTGAGAGGTCGAAGTCAACGTAATCCTTCAACCATTTATAGCTTATATTCATAGTCGGCTTATAATTTTGCGGCCGCGAAGATACATATTTATTATTAAAAAGGACTACATTTGCAGTCGAAAACTTACGCATCAGTGATAATGAGACGATATATATACGCCTTCTGCCTGTTCTGTTTTGCGATGAATGCCTTCCCACAGGTCGCCGTGCTCCCCACCGACAGCATCGGCAAGACGGCGGCCACCCTTGCCGACTCCACGGCAGAGCGTATCAAGGCATTTGGCGATTCGCTGAATGCCCTGAACGAGCGCTTTGACCATTGGCGCTACGAGGAAGCTGACACGCTCAGCAATCCCTACTACTTTTACATTTTCTCCAGCCCTACTTACTACGGCACTCCCATGCACGGCCACATGGGTCAGCTCTCCTACGTGCCACCATGCATCAGACCCAGACTCCCTGCCACCTCCATCTATGATGGTAGCCTTGGCTTGCAGCCACGCCTTGACATGACCGACGACGCGTTAGCCTTCATCTATACGAGACGTCCCTGGCTTGTCAGACACATGGACTCCGATATGCCACACAGCCACACAGGAGGCATGCCTCAGGAAGTGCGTCCGCCCCTTAACCTGACGGAAAACGTAGAGCGAAAACCCGAAGTGAAGGAGCCTGTCACGGCCGAAGCCCCCGACATCGAAGTGCGACGCCCAAACTTTTGGACATTCAATGCCGACCTGAGCTTCCAGCTCATCCAGAACTATGTCTCTGGAAACTGGTACAAAGGGGGCGAGAGCAACCACTCACTACTATCAAACATTGTACTGAAAGCAAACTATAACAACAAGCAGAAAGTCAAGTGGGACAACACGTTGGAAATGAAGCTGGGATTCCAGAGCAGCCATAGTGACGACGCCCATAAGTACAAAACGAACAGCGACCTCATACGCTTGACAAACGAACTGGGACTGAAGGCAACAAAGCATTGGTTCTACTCGATAATGCTGCAGTCGTGGACACAGTTCTACCATGGTTACAAGAAAAACGATCCCAAGATTTACTCCGACTTCATGTCGCCCTTTGAATCACTGCTGACCATCGGTATGAAGTTCACGGCCGAGACAAAGAACAAAAACTTCAACGTCAGCGTCAACATCTCGCCCTTGGCTGGTGACTTCAAATACGTAGGCCGGCTGGGGCTTTCCACAAGCTATGGACTTGCCGAGGGCCGCCACACGCACTGGGAATATGGTTCAAACATCACGGCCACCCACATGTGGAAACCGATGAAGAACGTGAAATGGTCGGGCCGCTTCTACTACTACACAAACTACAAGAAGGCACAGATAGAGTGGGAAAACACCATCGACCTGACCATCAATAAATATCTCACCACCCAGGTTTTCCTCTACCCACGCTTCGACGACAGCGTCACCCGCAAGGAGCCCAACCAGAGCTACCTGCAATTTAAGGAATACCTCTCACTCGGCGTGAAACTCAGTTTCTGAGTGAACAAGCCACATTATGGAGGCGAACAGAAAGATTCTTATTTCATTTTTCTTATCATTTTGAGCGTCGCGACCCAAAATCCCCAAAAAACTAAAAACCTAAAACAATGTTTCCCGCTTGTTACGTAGAATTTCCAGAAAACACAGAAGGTCGCAGTGCAGCCTTTTTCCTCGCAGCTGAGGAGTTCCTGGCGCGGGAAATGCCCGCCGACGACTATGCTTTCTTTTGGCAACTGCGGCCTACTGTCGTATTCGGGCGCCATCAAGATCCCACCGTGGAACTGGACATTCCTTTCTGCAAAAGCCATGGTGTAGAACTCATCCGTCGCAAAAGCGGTGGGGGCACCATCTTTGCCGACGAGGACAACATCATGGTGAGCCTTGTGACCGAAACAGGCAGCGTGGAGGACATCTTTGCCAAGTTTGCCCATACCGTGGCGGGAAGCTTGCGCAGTATGGGAGTTCCCACCAAGGTGAGTGGCCGCAACGACATTTGCTTGGACGACGGGAGGAAAATATGTGGCGGAGCCTTCTACCACCTGCCGGGACGCAGCATTGTCCACTGCACGATGCTCTACGACACGCAGATGGAACTGATGCGCGGATGCCTGACACCGGGACGCGCCAAACTACAGAGCAAGGGCGTGAAGAGCGTAGAGAGCCGCATCGGCTTGCTTCGCGAGTTTCTCAGTTGCGGCGCCAGCAAACTGCGGGAACGCCTGCGCCCCTCCCTCTGCGATCGAATGCTGAGACTCACACCTGAGCAGATGCGCCGCATAGAGGAACTGGAGCGTCCCTACCACGAGGAAACCTACATCTACGGGAAACGGCGGGCTGAACACAATGCAAAGATGCGGACACGCACCTTCTCTGAGCGCATTGAGGGATGCGGGCGCATTGACCTCGTACTACATGCAAACGCCGATGGTATCATCACCGATGTCCACCTCGGCGGTGACTTCTTTGAAAGCGGATCGCAGAGTGCCGAGGAAGCATTCCGCACCGCTCTAACAGGAATGCCCATGACATCCGAAGCCATCCACAACGCCATATCACTCCACCATCCAGAGCGCACCATACACGGTCTGAGGGCGGAAGATTTCAAGAACACCTTTTCGCATGGAGCACGCTGATGCCATCGTCCTGCCAGCTCTGCTGGCTTCGCTCGGGCTTGCTCGCTTTGCTAGCAAAGAAATCCCAATTTAACTCCCGAAACTTAGAAACATAAAAACTCACAAACCTAAAACCCCTCCACAGCTATGGACAAAAAAACTTGCCTCCACGACAAACACGTGGCCCTGGGCGCCAACATGGTGCCCTTCGGCGGCTTTGACATGCCGCTCTATTATTCCGACATCACCACCGAGCACATGGCCGTGCGCCAGGCCGTAGGTGTCTTTGACGTCAGCCACATGGGCGAAGTGCGCGTCACTGGTCCCGAAGCCGAGAAGTTCGTGCAGCACATCTTCACCAACGACGTGGCCGGCGCCGAATACGGCAAAATCTTTTATGGCATGATGCTCTATCCCCACGGCGGTACTGTCGACGACTTGCTCGTCTACAAGATGGGCGAGAACGACTTCCTGCTCGTCATCAATGCAGCCAATATCGACAAAGACTACGCCTGGATCAGCGAACAGATAAAGGGCTTTGATGCCGTGGCCGACAACCAAAGCGACCACTATGGCCAGCTGGCCATCCAAGGACCTGGTGCCGAAGCGCTGATGACTCCCGTTCTCGGCCTCGAGTGTACAGAACTCACCTTCTACACCTTCAAGGAGATTGAGGTGAACGGCGAGACCGTTATCGTTTCCCGCACAGGATACACCGGTGAGGACGGCTTCGAGGTATACGGCTCGCACGACTTCATCCGTCAGGCATGGGACAAGCTCATCGCTGCCGGCGTGCAGCCCTGCGGCCTCGGTTGCCGCGACACACTGCGCTTTGAGGTAGGTCTTCCCCTCTACGGTGACGAACTTACTGACGACATCTCACCCGTCATGGCGGCCCTCTCCATGTTTGTCAAGCTGGACAAGCCTGAGTTCATCGGCCGCGATGCATGCGCCGAACAGAAGGAAAACGGCATCAAGCAGAAGGTCGTGGGTATTGAACTTCAGGACAAGGGAATACCCCGCCACGGATATCCCGTATGCGCTGAAGGCAAAGAGATTGGATACGTCACTACCGGCTATAAAAGCCCCTCCACGGGCAAGTGTGTCTGCATGGCTCTCATTGATGTTGCCTACTCCAAACTCGACACGCCCGTAGAAGTCATGATCCACGGCAAGGCACGCCGAGGCACAGTCTGCAAGAAGCGTTTCTATCAGAAGAGCTACAAGAAATAGAAGAAAGGTGCTCACAACACACTCACTCCAGACAAAACACATTCTTGACCCCTACAAATAGGGAAAGAAGAGCATTATATGAAAGTTTTTTGTATTTTTGCCCCACGCAAATAAACCTAAACCAAAACAATAAAACATTCTATGGCAAAAGTTATTGAAGGGCTCTACTATGCTGAGAGCCACGAGTATGTAAAAGTCGAGGGTGACTTCGGCTATGTGGGTATCACAGACTATGCACAAAGCCAGCTTGGAAACGTTGTCTATGTAGACATGCCCGAAGAGGGGGACGAAGTGACAGCCGGCGAAGAGTTTGGCGCAGTGGAGAGCGTCAAGGCCGCCAGCGACCTCATCTCTCCCGTCAGCGGTGAAGTGGTGGAAGTGAACGAAGCACTCGAGGACGAACCAGAACTCATCAACAAGGACGCCTTTGAAAACTGGATCATCAAGGTACGCCTTTCCGACAAGAGCGAACTTGACGCTCTCATGGATGCCGCTACCTACGAGGCTTCCTGCGAATAGTCCCTCCTACCCACCACATTACAAGAGAAAGAAAGCCGCTGCGTCTGAAATACGGACGCAGCGGCCTTGTTATTGCAGATTATTGACACTCCCTACCCCATTGCAAGAAGTTCGTCGCGCAACTGAGCGGCAAGTACGAAGTCCATGGCCTTGGCTGCGGCTTTCATCTCGCGGGTAAGTCGTTCGCGACGTTGCTCTTGAGTCTCACCAGGACGAGCTCCGTAGTTTGCTACAGGTTCGGCTGCCAAGGGAACTCCCGCCATGCGGGCAGCCTCGGCGGGCGTGCTTCCGCTCATGGGGAGTGCATTGCCCAGCGACTTGTGGATCTGGCGCGGCGTAATGCCATGAGCCTCGTTGTAGGCAATCTGTTTGGCACGGCGGCGATTGGTCTCGTCAATAGTGGCCTGCATGGAGGCCGTAATCCTTTTGGCATACATGATGACACGACCGTTGACGTTGCGAGCTGCACGACCTGCCGTCTGTGTGAGGCTTCGCGTGTTGCGAAGGAAGCCTTCTTTATCGGCGTCGAGTATGGCCACAAGTGCCACCTCGGGAAGGTCAAGACCTTCGCGCAAGAGGTTGACACCGACAAGCACCTGATGAACTCCGCGACGCAGGTCGTCCATAATTTGCACACGTTCGAGCGTGTCGACATCGCTATGGATATAGGCCGTACGTATGCCACTGCGGATGAGGTAGTCTGATAGTTCCTCGGCCATACGCTTCGTCAAAGTCGTAACGAGTACACGCTGATCCTCACGTATGCAACGTTGTATCTCCTCCATGAGGTCGTCCACGGGATAATCGGTATTGCGCACGTCGATGGGAGGATCAAGAAGACCCGTAGGACGTATAACCTGATCTACCACGACACCTTCAGCCTCGGACAGCTCGTAGTCTGCAGGCGTGGCACTGACGTAGATAATCTGAGGCGTCAGTGCCTGGAACTCATCAAAGCGTAAAGGGCGATTGTCAAGGGCGGCGGGAAGGCGGAAACCATACTCCACAAGTGCTTCCTTGCGACTCCGGTCACCACCATACATAGCATGCAACTGCGGGACAGTCACATGGCTTTCGTCAATGACGAGAAGATAGTCGTCGGGGAAGAAGTCAAGCAGGCAATAAGGCCGGGTACCCGGCTGGCGACCATCAAAATAGCGGCTATAATTCTCTATACCCGAACAATGCCCTAACTCACGTATCATCTCAATGTCGTAGCTGACGCGCTCCTCAAGGCGCTTAGCCTCGAGATCCTTGCCCATCTTGCGCAACTCGTCAAGCCGCAGCACCAAATCGTCCTGTATCAACCGTATGGCCTGCTCCTGAGTCTCCTTGGAGGTCAGGAAGAGATTAGCGGGATATACCTTATAACTCTCAAAAGAAGCGCGCCGGGCTCCTGTTGCGACATCAAGTTCCTCGATGGTGTCTACCTCGTCGCCCCAGAAGGTAATGCGCAATATATCGTCGGCATAGGCCAAAAACACGTCAACGGTGTCGCCGTTGACACGGAAATTACCAGCGCGGGGCGCAGCGTCATTGCGCGTATAAAGGCCATCAACAAGACGGCGCAGGAGGAGCTCGAGGCTAAAAGTCTGCCCACAATGAAGTTCAATGACGCTCTCATAGAATGCGGCGGGATTTCCCATGCCATAGATACAGCTGACGCTGGAGACCACAATGACGTCCTTGCGACCAGAGAGAAGAGCACTTGTGGCTGCCAGTCGCAGCTTGTCAAGATCCTCGTTGATGGCAAGATCCTTCTCAATGTAGGTATCGGTGGAAGCAATGTAGGCCTCTGGCTGATAGTAGTCGTAGTAAGAGACGTAGTACTCGACGGCGTTCTCTGGAAAGAAATTCTTAAATTCCGAGTACAACTGTGCTGCCAAAGTCTTGTTGTGACTGAGGATAAGAGTGGGTTTCCCGGCATTTTTTATCACGTTGGCAATGGTAAACGTCTTGCCAGAGCCAGTGACCCCCAGTAACACCTGCGCAGGCTGCCCTGCACGCACGCCCTCCGTCAATTGGCGGATGGCCTCGGGCTGGTCGCCTGTGGGCTGATAGTCACTATGTAGTACAAAGTCGCTCAACGTAAACCAACTATCTATCTATTTTCAAAGTTTCACCTTCTACATCAAACCGCACAAGGCGCTCTGTTTGGTCGACACCCTGGTCGTCTTTTGACTCTGGGAGGTCCAGTAGGTAGTCGCAAAGCTTGTCCTCGATATGCATCTGTATGGCACGCTTCAACGAGCGTGCACCATATTGCGGATCGAAACCTTCCTTTACGATGAGTGCCTTTGCTGCCGGTGTGAGCTCCAAACGGATGCGCTGGGCATCAAGGCGCTTCTGGAAACTCCTAAGTTCAAGGTCGGCAATACGCGTGGCGTCCTCAGTATTGAGAGGGCGAAACATGACAATATCATCAAGACGGTTGAGAAACTCGGGGGCAAACTGACGACTGAGGGCTTTGCGAACAATGCTCTCAGCCATCTTTCCGTCAACTGACGAACGCGAGGCCGAGAAGCCCACACCTGCCCCGAACTCCTTTAGCTGACGTGATCCGCTGTTGGAGGTCATAATGATAATGGTGTTGCGGAAATCTACCGTCGTGCCATTGCCGTCTGTCATTCGCCCTTCATCCATCACCTGAAGCAACATGTTGAACACGTCGGGATGGGCCTTCTCAATCTCGTCGAGAAGAACAACTGAATAGGGATGACGACGCACTCTTTCGGTGAGCTGCCCACCTTCTTCATAGCCGACATATCCCGGAGGGGCTCCCACAAGGCGACTTGCACTGAACTTTTCGCCATATTCGCTCATGTCAATACGAATGAGAGCATCCTTACGGCCAAACATCCACTCTGCAAGGCACTTCACGAGATAGGTCTTTCCCACGCCAGTCGGCCCCACGAAGAGGAATGTGCCCACAGGACGCCCAGCCTCCTTTAGGCCCAAGCGGTTACGAGTGATTGCACGCACTACCTTGCAGATGGCATCGTCCTGCGCCACGACCTTCTCGCTCAAGGCCTGCTGCATACCGCGCAGACGCATGGTTTCGTCAGCAGCGAGACGCTGCACGGGAACGCCACTTATCTGGCTGACGACTTCGGCAATGGCATCTGCGTCCACAATGGGGCGGTGTTCGCGTTGGGAAGCCAGCCATTCACTATTCCTGCGGTCAAGAACTTCTGTCAGTTGTTGCACCTCGTCGCGCAGTTGAGCTGCACGCTCGAAGTGTTGCATACGGGCTGCCGACGTCTTTTCTTCTTTCAGTTTGGCAATGTGTTGCTCCATCTCCTTGATGTCGGCGGGCACGTCAAGTTCCGTCATGTGAACACGACTGCCTGCTTCGTCTAGAGCATCAATAGCTTTATCGGGAAGGGCGCGCGAGGTCACATATTTTTCCGTCAGTCGGACACAAGCTTCAAGGGCATCATCGGTTTAGTGAACATTATGATGATCCTCATAGCGACTTTTTATATTCTGTAAAATCTGTAAGGTTTCGTCTGGACTTGTGGGTTCAAGTTGAAGTTTCTGGAAACGACGCTCAAGGGCACCGTCTTTTTCGATGGACTTGCGGTATTCGTCGGTCGTTGTTGCGCCTATACACTGCACCTCTCCACGGGCCAAAGCAGGCTTGAGGATGTTGGCCGCATCTAACGTGCCGGCTGCTCCGCCAGCACCAATAATAGTGTGTATCTCATCAATGAAAAGAATGATTTCTTTGTGAGACTGCAACTCCTGGATGAGACGGCGTATGCGTTCCTCAAACTGCCCGCGATATTGTGTCCCGGCAACCAAAGATGCCATGTCAAGAGCCACAATGCGCTTCCCCAAAAGCAGACGGGGAACCTGGCGCTTGGCAATAAGCCCGGCCAATCCCTCCACAACGGCACTCTTTCCCACTCCGGGAGGGCCTATTAGGATGGGGTTGTTCTTCTTGCGGCGGCTAAGGATTTGGGCTATACGCAATATTTCCTCGTGACGACCCACGACGGGATCGAGCGCCCCTTCCGAAGCCAATTTTGTCAAGTCTGTGCCGTAATTGTCCGTCACAGGAGTATCGGAGGTGGGATTGTTCTTATTTTCAGCTTTTGTGGACTTCTGAGTATCGTTGCCCGACCCAGGATAGTCCTCGGGCTCGTCAGATAAATATCCGTAGCCAGCTTGAGGCCTACGGTTCAGGTGAAGTTGCTCTGCCATCTTTGCATAGGTTATATCATGTCGTTTCAACATATTGCCAGCATCGTTATCTTTGTCGCGAAGCATGGCAAGAAACAAGTGTTCTTCTTCCGCATATTGCACCCCGGCAACGCGGGCTTCCAAAAGCGTGAGACGCAGAATTCGTTGCCCGTCGGCGGAAAGTACGATCTCTCCCGCTGAAGGCTGCAACGTCATTGAAAGTGTTTCGGCTCGCGCACGACTCCTTTCCATTAGTGCTTCTGCATCACGCAACACCTCGGAAGGGGTAGCACCCGACTCATAGATGAGGGCATTCGTCCGACTGTCATCCTTGTGGAGCAAGGCGAGCAAGAAACATGTAGAATCCACATATGGGATGCCATATTTGTTAGCTTCTTCCTTGCTTTTGGAAAGTATTTCCGTAAGAGCTGGTGATAGTTGATATGTCATAGTTTGTCCGGTTCTATTATAAGTAGGATTTCCTCTTAACAAATAATGTGCCAAAACATGCCAAACGCACATGATTTGCATGTTTTTTTATACCTTTGCGCCCATGATTGTAGAAATATCCAGCCTCAGCCATCCTGGATTGGAGGTATATGCTTCGCTCACGGAGGCACAGCTACGCAACCGCCTTGACCCCGAACGGGGCATCGTCATTGTGGAAAGTCCCAAAGTCATCCATACTGCTCTCGCCGCAGGCCTAAGGCCCCTCTCGCTTCTATGCGAAAAGCGCCATATCGAAGGAGATGCAGCCCACCTCATCTCAAGGATGCCCGACATCCCCATCTTCACCGGAAGCCGAGAACTGCTGTCAAAGCTCACAGGATATACGCTGACACGTGGTGTGCTCTGTGCCATGCGACGCCCAACCCCACTACACCCTCATGATGTGCTGACACCCAACTCGCGACGCATCTGCGTACTATGGAGCGTCACCGATTCTACGAACGTAGGTGCCATCTTCCGCAGCGCAGCCGCTTTGGGCACGGACGGCCTCCTCCTGTCACGCGACACTTGCGACCCCTTAGGACGACGAGCACTCCGCGTATCCATGGGAACTGTGTTGCAGGTGCCTTGGGCATGGGCAGACGACCCCCTGGAGGAACTTGCATCCCACAGCTTTGTATCGGCCGCAATGGCGCTGACCGATGACAGCGTGCCCATGGACACCCATGTCCTAAAAGAGATACCGCGCCTTGCTGTCGTCATGGGCACCGAGGGAGACGGGCTTCCCAAGGATGTCATAAGCCGGACTGACCATGTTGTGCGCATCCCCATGTGCAGGGGTGTGGATTCCCTCAATGTGGCTGCCGCTGCCGCCATCGCTCTTTGGGAACTGCGGTGACAGCGGCACTTTTCTTGCCTATATCGGAACTCCGTCCCCTATTCTTCCTTCAGCTCAAAATGATGAAAGTCCTTGCGAGAGGTTCATTGTCTTCTCCACTCAAAGCCAGCCTCAGTGAAAAGACATCACAGGGAGATGAGAATCTCCGAGAGTGTGGGATGGGCATGAATGGTGCGACGCAGGTCGTTCAAGGTGCCGCCTAGGGACATCAGGAGCGTGACTTCGTGGATGATGTCGGCAGCATGGGCACCCAAGATATGGCCTCCCAGCACCCGACCTTCTGCGTCGGTAAGCATTTTCATGATGCCATCGTCTGCATCCATGGCAAGGGCTTTTCCGTTGGCCCGATAGAAAGCTTTGTGAACATTATACTCCACACCTTCATCGGTCAACTGTTCCTCGGTCTTTCCTACCATGGCCAGTTCGGGAACAGTAAACACAGCGGCAGGACATGCGTTCAGGTTAATCGTCTCAGATGCATTATCAGCAAGAATCCGACCAAGAGCCACCTTGCCCTGTGCCGTGGCAGCATGAGCCAACTGCATGAGACCGTTGATGTCGCCGATTGCATATACACCCGGCACATTCGTTTCCATGTGTTCGTCGACTACGACACCACGACGCGTAGTGGCAATACCAGCGTCTTCAAAGTTCAGACTCTCCAAATTGGCGGCGCGACCGACGGCCATCAGCACAAGATCGGCCTCTACGCACCCTTCCTTTCCTTTTTCATCGAAGAACACCTTCTTGGCTTCCTCCGTTCCATCCTCAATGCGCGTCACGGCAGCTCCGGTCCGGAAGATGATGCCACGCTTCTTCATGCTTGTGCGCAAGCGCTTTGCCATGTCGCGATCGAAGAAGGGGAGAACCTCCTTGCAAAACTCCACCACCGTAACCTCCGAACCGAAAGCATTGAATATGCTGGCAAACTCAAGGCCGATGACACCGCCCCCAATAATGCAGAGTCGTCCAGGTACTTCCATGAGAGATAGCATTTCGGTACTGGTGACTACACCACGGCCATGCGCACCCTCAATAGGAAGGAACTTAGTCACAGAGCCTGTGGCAATGATGACATTTGGAGCCTGAATCACTACGCTTTCTTCTCCTTCGACGCATACACTGTGGGCATCCTGAAACATAGCCGTTCCACGATAGAGTGTAATGCCTGGCGTTTTCATCAGGGCTTCCACGCCTGCCACCAACTTGCCCACCACTTCGTCCTTGCGCGCTACGGCCTGTACCATATTAAAGGCTACGTCACCCGTATTGACTCCATAGCGAACTGAATTTTTCACGTCTTCAAGAACTTCGGCATTGCGGCAAAGGCATTTTGTAGGTATGCATCCCACGTTGAGACAGGTACCGCCGAGTTGTTCCTTTTCGATAATGGCCACATTGAGGCCTTTGTGAGCGGCCTCAAGTGCCGTCTCATATCCACCAGGGCCTGCGCCGATGATGATAAGGTCAAATTGCTTTGTTTCCATGCACATGCTATAGTTTCATATTTCTGACGGCAAAAATACGCAATTATATATTATATAGCAAGCCCCCGCAGACGGAATGCGCTTGCGGGGGGACTTGAATAATCTGGCTGGCACCTTTCTACTGGTAGAAGATGCTTGTCAACTGGCTGCTCAGTTCTTCCTCCTTGTCACCGCATGCCACAAAAAGGGACATGGAGAGCAAGGAGAACAAAACCATGAGGCTGAAATGTCTGATTGTTTTCTTGACTTCTTTGTTTTTATAAGGGTTGAATAACATGATTCTCGTCAGCCACCATATTTGAAGATGGCATCCTTCACGGCCTTCACGTCATCTGCCCGGCGTATGGGCGTGTGGTGAGGGGCCGCCTTCACGCTTGCTGGATCTTCCTTGGCACGCTCTGCGATGGAGAGCATGGCATCAATGAAGGCATCAAGCGTATCCTTCGACTCGGTTTCCGTAGGTTCTATCATCAAGGCTTCGTGGAAGAGCAGCGGGAAGTAAATAGTGGGCGCATGGAAACCAAGGTCAAGCAGGCTCTTGGCGACGTCAAGTGTCGTCACATGGCTGTCGTCGTGATGGTCGCCGCCGTACTCTGGACGCAGGCCATCGAAGACAAACTCGTGCTTGCAAAGCCCCTCTATGGGCAGGAGGTAGTGGGACTTGAGACGTTCCTTGATGTAGTTGGCATTGAGCGTAGCCAGACGGCCTGTCATCCGGAAGCCATCGCGGCCCAGGCTGAGCAGGTATGCGTAGGCACGAACTATGATGCCGTAGTTTCCAAGGAAAGTGCTAACACTGCCCAGTGAGCCGTCACGGCATTCAAGGGCGAAGGTGCCGTCTTCACGACGTACCACGTGGGGATCGGGAAGGAACTGCTCAAGCCCTTTGCGTACACCCACGGGACCATCGCCGGGGCCTCCGCCTCCATGAGGCGTGGAGAAAGTTTTGTGGAGGTTGATGTGCATCACGTCAAAACCCATATCGCCGGGACGGCAAACGCCCAACATGGGGTTGAGGTTGGCTCCGTCGTAGTACATCAGGCCGCCACATTCGTGCACAAGGCGTGCAATCTCTGGTATCTCCGTTTCAAAAATACCCAAAGTATTGGGGTTGGTCATCATCATGCCGGCAATGTCATCACCGAGTAGTGGTTTGAGGTCTTCCACGTCCACCGTGCCGCGTGCCGTGGACTTCACCTCTACAATCTGCAGTCCGCAGACAGCTGCAGAGGCGGGATTGGTGCCGTGTGCAGAGTCGGGCACGATGATTTTCGTACGCTTCTCGTCTCCACGACTACGATGGTAGGCGCGAATGGTCATCAGACCTGTCAGTTCGCCATGCGCTCCGGCATAAGGATTGAGTGTGAACTCGGATAGCCCTGCTATCTCGGAGAGCATCTGCTGCTCTTCCCAATAGAGGCGTAGTGCCCCTTGGACTGTGTCGGCCGGCTGTGCGGGATGCAACTGCGTAAAGGCAGGCAGGGCTGCCATTTCCTCGTTGACTTTGGGGTTGTACTTCATGGTACAACTTCCCAACGGATAGAAGCCTGTATCAACGCCGAAGTTATTGTTCGACATGTTGGTGTAGTGACGGGCCACGGTCTGCTCGTCTACTTCAGGAAGCTCGGGGGCTTCGTCGCGGCGCAGGGTGGCAGGCAGGCAATCAAGACCTTCAGCTTCCACTTCGCAAGGCGGCAGACTATAGCCTATGCGGCCAGGACGAGAGAGTTCGAATATGAGGTTGCTATATAGTTTGTTGTTCATAGCTATTTCTTGTTTTCGGAGTAATAGGGATTCTCGGATTATTTTGTTAAAAGTTCAACGAGCTGGTCCATTTCCTCTTTCGTGCGTAGTTCGGTTACGCAAAGGATGAGACCATCCTCACCGTCCTTGACACCTGCGAGAAAACCAGCTTCGGCGGCGTGACTGATGAGGTCGGCGGGTTTTGCAGCCTTGCATGTCAGACGGAACTCGTTAAGGAAGGGTTGGGGATAGGTGAGTTCAAACTTCCCACTGTCGACGAGAGCCTTGCAAAGGTAGTGAGCTCCCTTGGCCGAAGTTTCATTGACCTCCTGCAGGCCTCGTGCACCCATTAGACTGAGGTAGGCAGCCACATAGAGACACATCATGCCTTGTGCCGTACAGATATTTGAGGTGGCCTTCTCGCGGCGGATATGCTGTTCGCGAGCTTGCATCGTCAAGACGAAGGCGCGACGGCCGTCCTTGTCTTCTGTCTGCCCTACGATACGGCCAGGCATTTTCCGGATTAGGGCATTCGTAGCACAGAAGTAGCCGATGTACGGGCCGCCATAGCCGAGAGGGATGCCAAGACTCTGCGCATCTCCGCAGGCAATGTCGGCACCCCAAGCTCCGGGCGACTTCAGCACGCCGAGCGGACTTGCAGGGCCACTGACGGAAAGGAAAGCCTTCTGGCCATGGAGTTCGTCGGCAAGACCCGTGAAGTCTTCCACGATTCCATAGCGGTTGGGCTGAGGTACAATCACCCCAGCCACATCGCCGGCAGCAAGGGCTTCGCTGATGGCCTTGCGATCTGTCAAGCCGTTCTTCGCAGGAATGAGGGTCACCTCCGTGCCGTGATAGGAGGTGTAGGTCTGGCAGACGTCAAGCACGCGCTGTGGAAGTGTGGACGAAAGCAACACGCGGTTTTTCTTGCGGGCTGCGGCCGTCATCATCATCATGGCTTCGGCTGTGGCTGTAGCGCCGTCATACATGGAGGCGTTTGACACGTCAAGTCCCGTCAAGCGGGCCATCATCATCTGATACTCGAAGATATAGGCGAGCGTGCCCTGTGAGATTTCGGCCTGATAGGGCGTATAGCTGGTGGAGAACTCCGAACGCGAAGTAATGTAGGGTACGAGAGAGGGCGTGTAGTGGTCGTAACTGCCAGCTCCGGCAAAGCAAACAAGATGACGGTTCTGAGCTGAAAGACCGGCAAAGATTCGACGGATCTCTGCCTCGCTCTTGCCTTCTGGCAAATCAAGATCGCGCCCGAGTTTAAGCTCCTCGGGGACTTCGGCGTACAAATCATCAAGCGACTTGACGCCAATCACCTCCAGCATCTGCCGGATGTCTTCCTCTGTGTGGGGGAAATAGCGATGTTGCATATTTGTATTATATATTTATTTAAGTTTCGAAAGTTCTTTGCAATCAAAACGAGCAAGCTCGAGCGATAGAATGATGTTTAACAGGGATTAAGCCAGCTTTGCCGGCTGGAAGTTAAAGCACTGCGTGCTGGACGATAGCTTAGGGCTACTGTCTGCCCATGATGTATTGCCCATTTTATCTTCCGCGAGCGTAGAGAGTCTACTTCCATTTTAACTTCCGAGAGTTGAATTATAATATTGAGTACTGTGTTTGATTTTCAAGCGCGAAGATAAGAAGAAATCCCACAACCGACAAAGGGTTGCAGGATTTTTTGCTTTTATATGAAGGTGTAACGCGGACAGATGTCTGCCCTGCTCTCATAGTTCCACCTCGTCAAGCTTCACCAGACCGCGCGCAATAGCATAGATAGTCAGACCGGACACGGAATGGATGCCGAGTTTGCGGAAAATGTTCTTGCGGTGGGTCAGCACGGTATGGACAGATATAAAGAGTCTGTCGGCTACCTCCTTGTTGCTCCCTCCACGCACGATGGCTCGCACAATTTCCTTCTCACGTTCGGAGAGCGGGTCAGTATCGGGAGAGGCGGTCACATTATCATCCTCTGGCTTCTCGCCTTGGGCAACACGCTGTTCAAGCAGTTCTACAGCCGGCACGAAGAGGTCGTCCTCCACATGACAATGCTGGCGCAGGTCATCCTCGCAACTGAAAATGTCGAAGAGGACCGTATTGATGAGCTCTGCCGCATCAGAGGCGTTGTAGTATTTGATAATGAGGTTTTTTAGTTCCTGTAGTTTCTTGTCGATGCCTACGTGGCTGCGTGCAAACTGTTCGATACGGAAGTCGCCTGAAGCCTTACCTCGCATCAAAGTGTCGACGTATGTAAAGACGCACTTGTCCTCATAGTCCATGTGACGGCGCACGTCGCCCATGTATTCGTCGTAGAATTTCAAAATGAGATAGGCCACTTCGTTCGCGGAGGAACAGTTTATGGCACTGATGAGCTTCCGACGTATGGAAGGAAGCTGAAAATTCAGGAAATACGAATGTGCCTGACGAAGATAGTTCATCAAGGCCGAGACGCAAATGCGCTCAACATAGTAGGGAGCCGATTCGCGGCCATTCTTCAGGTAACCAGCCACAGCAAGGAACGTGGGAGCATGCACTCCGGCAGCTTCACAGACTTCGCGGACACTCTTCTCGCCGAAGCCGGTGCTGATGCCAAAGCGACTCATCATCTGCAACAAGTGGTACTGGTCGCAGATAACATCAAACATCTTGTCAGTTTCTTTATAATCCACAATTATTGTTTTTGTATTTCATCATTTTAAGGGCACGCTCATGGGGTTGAACTGTGCCTGCCTCACATAGGTGCTGACGAATGGATGGTTACGAAAACGCGGCGTTGCGGCACGAAGGATCTCTACAATCTGCTCGGTCAGGACGGGGAAGGGATACTGTTCGCAGAGCATCATGAAATAGCCTGGCCCGAGGACGTTGTCGGAATTATCAATGATGAAGCGAGTTTCGAGATGCTCGCTCTCCTCTGCGTTACGGCGAAACTTGGGTGCCATCTTCTTCTGCACGCTTTCAGGCTTTTTGCCTTTGCGAATCTGTTGGATATACTGAGCCTGCAGGTCTTCCCATTCGTTGTAAAGCCGCTTCTGCTGGTTGATGTATCGATAGAGGCGGTCGTTCAGGGGACTTCCCGTGACACGTTGACCCAGGTTGTCCATGGAGATGAATAGGTCACCCGTCTCGAGGACGATGGGCACCTGCATATTCTGCGTCCCCATGTAGATCTGGGCCATGCAAACGGTGTCGACGTCGCCATAGAAACTGAAACGACCATGGACAACCTGGCAGGAATCTATGTCAATACTCACGGTCCCACCGTTTGTGGCACGCAGATGCAGCACCTTCCCGTCAAGTGCGGGCAGGGTGCTTTTTCCCGCAATCTTGTACTCTTCGGCACAAGAGGCGAGACTGAGTGCAGTCAAAAGGGTGAGTATGTGAAACAGATTACGCAATGTCGTAGCATCTTATTAGCAAGCGCAAAAATAGTACGACATGGCGAAAAGCGGAAATATGAGGGGAGAGGATTTGTGAAAATAAAGTTTATTTATCATTCTGCGGGGCATTCTTCACAGAATTTAACGCCGAGAAGCGCCTTTAAGGCATTCTGAATGCAGTATAGACCTCCAAAACGGCTGCGATGGCGAGGGTCACCTTCCATTCGTCGCCGCGAAAAGGGGCGATGTGCTGCCAGTGGGTAAACATGAGGATGGCAGTCACAAGGAGCAACAGGGCACCGGCCACCTGCTGACGGCGCAGTCGACGAAGGCGGAAATCGTCGCCATCGTATCGCTGAAGGAACTGGATGCCAGCAAAAGCCACGGCACCGGCCGAGAAACAATAGAAGGCAACTGAAAAGTCGTCGACGAAAAGGGGGAGGACGGCACCCACGAGCATCACGAGGCCGCCCACTTGCTGGATGATGGCTTGTGTGCGTGTCATTCTTCTTCTATCACGTAGAGGTCCTCATTGTCTGTCTTCATCTTCAGGCTTACGCGTGCCACGCTCTCAATGGCATCGCGGCTGTTTCCCAGTTCTTGGAAGCGTGCCTGGCTGCGGGCATAGCGAGCATCAAGGTTAGCGATTTCTGCTCGGCGGGCATTGTTCTCACTATGCAGGCGATAACGCTCCATGAGACTGTTGGGATCAATGAATCCCACGTAGACAGTAAAGAGCAAGAGGGTCCAAAATGTCTTGTGCTGTAAAAGGCTGCGGCCGATGCTGTTGAGGTGTTTTCCCATGATGATATATTCTCTTCATTTCAAATTGTGGTTATCCATGCGGTAGCGTGCCAATTCCTCGTATCGTGTACCGGCCATGCCATAGTTGGCATAAGGATAGATGCTGATGCCGCCGCGAGGGGTAAAGAAGCCTTCCACCTCAATGTACTTCGGCTCCATGAGACGTACGAGGTCCTTCATGATAGTATTGACGCAGTCTTCGTGGAAGTCGCCGTGATTGCGGAAGGAAAAGAGGTAGAGCTTGAGGCTTTTTGATTCCACCATCTTGCGCGCAGGGATATAGCTAATGCGTATCTCGGCAAAGTCGGGCTGCCCTGTGATGGGGCAAAGGGAGGTGAACTCGGGGCAGTTGAAGCGCACCCAATAGTCGTTGTCGGGATGCCGATTCTCAAAAGTCTCAAGCACCTCGGGAGCATAGTCACTCTTATACTCTGTCTTGCGGCCTAATGCGGTAAGGCCATCCTGTTCTCTGTTCATAATAATCAATTAAATCCATCACTAGTCACCCCTAAAAAATCCTCCAGCCCTTTTCTGCGGAGTTTGCATGCTGGACAGTGGCCGCAGCCATCACCGGGAATGCCATTGTAACAGGTCAGCGTACGCTGGCGAACGAGGTAGAATACACCCAGCTCGTCAGCCAGCGCCCACGTCTGCGCCTTGTCAAGCCACATGAGGGGCGTATGGATGCTGAACTGCTCGTCCATTGAGAGGTTGAGCGTCACGTTGAGGCTCTTCATGAAGGAGTCGCGACAGTCGGGGTAGCCGGAAAAGTCCGTCTGCGACACCCCTGTGACGAGATGGAAGATGCCGCGCTCGCGGGCATATACGGCCGCACTGCTCAGGAAGAAAAGGTTGCGTCCAGGCACAAAAGTGTTGGGAACGCCGCCTTGGGGCCGGTCGGCATCCATGGGCATCGTGGGATCGGTCAGGGAATTATGACCGAGGGTACCGATGAAACTCACGTCCATCACGTCGTGGTGTACGCCGGCTTCACGTGCTATATCGGCTGCTATGTCCACTTCCTTCACGTGCTTTTGCCCGTAGCGGAAAGTCAGCGCATAGACCTCATCAAAATGTTTCTTTGCCCAATAGAGGCAGGTCGTGGAGTCCTGTCCGCCGCTGAAAACGACAAGGGCACTCTTTGCTATTTTATTATTCATCGCATTTTATATTCTTCTGAAAACGTACTATTTACCTAAAATCGTGAAAGTAATACTGATACTCAGCCTCCCTTTCCGATCACAGCCTCTCGGATACGCATCAAGGTGTATACCTGTCCGCTGAAGGACCGGTCGGTACCGTGAGATTTGGCCATATCGTGAAGTGAGGCGACGGTCCGCCGTACGTCGGGGATGCGAATTTCCTTTCCAAGCTCCAGGGATACGGGAAGCTCGTCCAGATGCTGCTCAGCCCAATCAAGGAGCTCGCGCACCTCATCTTCGCTGTATTCTGCCTTATATGTTATCATAATTCCCTATTTTGGCGCGAAGATACAAGAATCATGCTGAAAAGAAGAGAAACAGGCCAGTTTTTTCGTATGCACACATACAAAGAATAAAAAGCACACGCGCGGGATTTTCGCGCGCACGGAAAATTAAGAATGGCGGAGTCGGCACGGAAGGCAGATTATGAGACGCAAAAAGCCATAAGACATAATAAAAAATACAATAAAATAATATTATCTTTGCCGCACGAAACAAGATAAGACACTTTCTGCGTATGAAACGAACGACCCTTATCCTCATGTTTCTTCTGCCCCTTTGCCTCTGCGCAAAGGTGTGGACGCCCAAGGAAGTACCCATGGTCTTCCTTGAGGACAGCACTCACCACGTCTGCAATCCCGACAACATTCTGCAAGAGCGCACAGTCTGGGTGTGCGACTCGCTCATCAGCGTCATCGAACGCGTAACGGGCATACAGTTTGTCGTCGTCTGTGTGGAAAATCTTGAGGGCGACGATCCTTATGCGTTCAACCGTGAACTGTTTGAACTTCACGGCATCGGACAGGCGGACAAGGACAATGGCCTCCTACTCACACTCGCCACGAAAGACCGCAGCTACTTTCTCTCCACCGGCACGGGCATGGAAGGCATCCTGCCCGACGCTATATGCAAACGCATAGAAAACCAAGTTTTTGTCCCTCACCTAAAGGAAGAAAAATGGGACTTAGGCATCTACCAGATGGTGGTTTGGCTCCACAACTATCTGTTGGGGGACGACACGGTACGCATGGAACTCACCCAACGGCTCTCGCAAGCCGAACATGCTGAAGAGACGAAGGACGACAAGGACAATTCGAACTGGCTGCTGTGGTTCATGGGTATTCTCGTGGCTGGAGGTGGGGCTTTCCTTGCTTGGGTAAATGGTCTGTTTGACAGTAAAGAGGAAAAGGAACGAAGGCGAAAAGCCGAGAAGGAACAAGCGGAAAAGCTTTTCAACGAAACCCACACCGACTGCCCGAAATGCGGCGGCAAGCAAACATTAGAACACATCAAGTTCCAGTTTGAACGCGGTGCCGACACGCGGCTCCACAAATCTTCCCTCTGGAAATGCAACGCATGCAAACATGAAGAGTTACACCCAGAGGATATGTCGTGGCTCAAAGGCGAAAGTTCTCGTCCTAAGGCAGAGCGCCTATGTCCTAACTGTATGACGCTTGCCCTTCAAAAGGAAGTGGAAAAGGTTGACTTTATGAATAAAATGGGCGTTGCCATGTCTACCATCACATGGAAATGTGATAGATGTGGACGCACCGATAAAGAAGATATTCCGCAGGACGATTTCTACAAGAAGTACATATATACCAACTACACTTACGTGCGCAATAGCGACGGACGTTACCAGCAAGAAAGACTTCAAACTGAACGCGACACCGACAGAAGCCATTCTGACAGTTCCAGCAGTTCCTCTCGCTCAAGCGGAGGCTCTTTCGGCGGCGGAAGCTACGGTGGAGGCGGTGCTGGAGGCAGATTCTGACACAATAGAAAAGTCATAAAAAGCACTATAATGAAAAAGTTTTCTCTCATCCTCAGCCTACTTGTTCCCTTACGACTATTCGCAGGCGTATGGTCACCCGAAACACTTCCTATGGTGCACCTTGCAGACAGCACTCGCTACGTCTGCAACCCCGACGAGATATTGCTCGGAAACACCGTGCACATCCTCGACTCGCTCTGCGGCGACATGGAGCGTGAAAAGGGCATCCAGACGGTCATCGTCTGCGTGGAACATCTTGAGGGCGACGACCCCTATGAGTTCAACCGCCAGCTGTTTGAGAAATACGGCATCGGACAGAAAGGAGCCGACAACGGCCTTGTCATCACCCTTGCCACATTGGATCGCAGCTACTTCATATCCCCAGGAAGCGGTCTCGAAGGCACGCTGCCCGACGCCATCCTGAAACGCATTGAGAATGCCATCATGGTACCTCTCCTCAAACAGGAAGAATGGGATGCAGCCCTCTATGCCACAACGCAAGCCACAATTGAATACATCAAGGGCGACGAAACGCTCATCAAACAAGCCGAGGAAGAGGAGGAAGAAGGGGATTTAATCGCAGGCTTGCTTATCTTTACAATTGTGGGCGGTATTGTCGGAGCGGCCTCTGGAGCCGCATATTTTGAGAGGCATAAAGCTTGTCCTAAATGTGGAGCCAAGCACGCTCTCACAGTAGTCAGCAGCAAGTCGCATTATGAAGGAAGATGGCGGTACGACTATGAAGTATGGAAATGTAAGAAATGCGGTTATTCTGAACCTCGTTCAAAAAAAACGAACATGGTTCGGGGAAATAGCACCATGGCTGGCGGTCTGCTGGGCGGAGGAGGCCGAAGCGGAGGAGGTTTTCGCGGAGGCTCCTTTGGCGGCGGCAGCTACGGCGGCGGCGGCGCAGGAGGACGTTTCTAAGGCTGCAGAATCAAAACAAGTTCAAAATATCCTAAAACCTAAACAACATCATTATGAGTAAAACAACAAAAATCCTCATCGGTCTCGGTGTAGGCTTTGTCGTCCTCATCTTTGCCCTTGTAGGCTGGTACATCAGCACCAACAACAAGCTCGTCGAAAAGGACGAAGTAGTCACGACAGCCGTCGGCAACATGCAGACGCAGTATCAGCGGCGTATGGACCTCCTGGACAAAGCCGTCCAAACGGCCGTTGCCGAAAGCCGCCACGAGCGGGGCACCTTCACCGACGTGACGGAAGCACGCGCACGTGCCACGCAAATCACCCTTGACCCCAACAACCTGACGGAAGAAAACCTGCGTCGCTTCCAAGAGGCTCAGGGCGAAATCTCCCAGGCATTGGGACGCCTGATGGTGGCCGACGAAAACTATCCCGAGCTGAAGGCCAGCCAGGCATGGCAAGAAGTACGCGCACAGCTTGAAGGCACTGAAAACCGCATTGCTGTCGCACGCGACCGCTACAACGAAGCCGTGCAGGACTACAACCTCAAGGTGCGTAAGTTCCCCAGCAGCATCGTGGCTGGCATGGCAGGCTTCAGCGTGAAGCCGAAGTTCGAGGCCGATGCCGCAGCTCAACACTCGCCTGAGTTCAACATCCCCGACGACATCTAAACAAACTCCACACCTACATAGTAAGAGGCTCATGCGAGTCTCTTACTACGCTTTTTCTTCAGTTCACACCATTTTCTTCAACTATGACCGACCAGGAACGCTACATGGCACGCGGCGTCAGTGCTGCCAAGGAAGACGTACACGCAGCCATCCGCAACATTGACAAGGGACTTTACCCAAAGGCTTTCTGCAAGATACTTCCCGACATCCTCGGAGGCGACCCCGACTATTGTAACATCATGCACGCCGACGGCGCAGGCACAAAATCCTCCCTTGCTTACGCCTATTGGCGCGAAACAGGCGACCTCAGCGTGTGGAAAGGCATTGCGCAGGATGCCCTCATCATGAACCTTGACGACTTGCTCTGCGTAGGCGCAGTCGATGGCATCCTCGTCTCGTCTACCATCGGACGCAACAAAATGCTCATTCCCGGTGAGGTCATCAGCGAAATCATCAACGGAACCGACGAACTCCTCGGCTGGCTGCGCGAAATGGGCATCGGCATTTATGCCACTGGCGGCGAGACAGCTGACGTCGGCGACCTCGTACGCACCATCATTGTCGACAGCACCGTCACCTGCCGTATGCGACGCCGTGACGTCATCGACAATGCCAACATACGTCCAGGCGACCTCATCGTCGGACTGGCTTCCTTCGGAAAAGCCACATACGAGACATCCTACAACGGCGGCATGGGCAGCAACGGACTGACCTCAGCACGCCATGATGTTTTTTCAAGATACCTCGCAGAGAAATACCCTGAAACTTATGACCACTCCGTACCCTCAGACCTTGTCTACAGTGGAAGTTTCAACCTTCAGGATTGTTCGCCGGAAGTACCATGCAACATAGGGCAACTTGTGTTGAGCCCCACGCGCACCTATGCTCCCGTCGTACGCCGCATGCTTGACGAGATGCGATCCTCCGTCCACGGCATGGTACATTGTACAGGCGGCGCACAGACAAAGGTGCTCCATTTCGTGGGCGACAACTGCCGCGTCATCAAGGACAACATGTTCCCCGTGCCCCCACTCTTCCGAATGATACAGCAGGAGAGCCAGACACCCTGGCAGGAGATGTACAAGGTTTTCAACATGGGCCACCGTCTTGAAGTCTACCTCCCCACTGAGGACGACGCACAACGGGTCATCGCTCTCGCCCGCTCTTTCAACATTGAAGCCCGCATCGTAGGACACGTCGAAGAAGGAACCCGCTCACTCACTATACATAGCGAACACGGAACATTCCAATACAAATAAAACTCTCCCACCCTACAACTTCATCTCATGAAAAAGTATCTTCTTTGCCTCCTACTCCTGCTCTCGGCATTCCTCCCCACGCCTCAGGCGCAAGCTGGTCGCATCGTACGCGACTCATTGCGCAGCGAAGTCCTTGGAGTGACAAAATTCTTTTCCGTATATCTTCCTGATGCCTATTTCCGAAATGCCAGCGCCAAGTTTCCAGTACTCTACCTTCTCCACGGCCTGACTGACGACGACCGTGCATGGTCGCAGAAGGGACAGATGGAACGTGTATGCGACGAGCTCATGGCCAGTGGTGAAGCATGTCCCATGGTAGTCATCATGCCGGGATGCGGGGGCGAAGACACGCGCAACATCTGGAATGGATACTTCAACATGCCCGGATGGAACGCCGAAGATTATTTCTTCAATGAACTCCTGCCATCGGCCGAGGCAAAATATCGCGGCGACGGCCAGCATCGTGCCATCGCAGGCCTCTCCATGGGAGGAGGTGGCAGCGTTGGCTATGCCCTTCGCCACCCCGCGACCTTCTCCTCCTGCTATGCCATGAGCGCTTGGCTCTACAACGACGACAACCTGCAGAGCCGCAACCGTCCCGGACAAGAGAAGTTTGCCGCCCTCGTGGAAGCCGTCAATCAGCACAATCCCATCAAATTCCTTGACAGTGCCTCCGACGATATCCACCTTTCTCTGCGGAACATAAAATGGTTCATCGACTGTGGCGACGACGACTTTCTCCTCGAACAGAACCTAATGCTCTACAGAGCTCTTCGCAAACACAGGATTGATGCCCAGCTCCGCGTCCGCGATGGCTGGCACTCCTGGGAGTATTGGCACAACGCCCTTCGCCTGTGCCTCCCCTTCGCCTCCCGCAACTTCTAAGACCCATACACAATACTTTTGGAAGTAAAAGTGGAAGTAAAAAGGGGAGTAAGAAGGGACAACACATAATAATCAAAGCTATCGTCCAGCACGCAGTGCTTAACTCCCCGTTTAACTCCATTCTATCGCTCGAGCTTGCTCGCTTTGCTCGCAAAGAACTCGCAAACTTAAATTACATATTGAATGACCAAC
Source organism: Alloprevotella sp. (assembly GCA_017446765.1). Classification (GTDB taxonomy): domain Bacteria; phylum Bacteroidota; class Bacteroidia; order Bacteroidales; family Bacteroidaceae; genus Alloprevotella. The sequence continues at coordinate 1,109 of JAFSQD010000028.1, read as the reverse complement.
AACCTACTTGATAAGCTTGATGCCCTCCAAGGGCGCTTTGAGGAAACGGCGACGCTCATCACCGACCCCGCCGTCATTGCTGACCAGGCACGCTATGTGCGACTCACCAAAGAGTACAAGGAACTTGAGGATCTGATGCGTGCTCGCAGCGAATATGCCAACCTGCTTTCAGCATTGGAAGAAGGAAAAACACTTCTCATGACCGAGGCTGACGGCGAGATGAAAGAGCTTGCCCGCGAACAAGTTGCTGAGTGCGAGGCACGTCTACCGGAACTGGAAGAGGAAATAAAGCTCATGCTTGTTCCCAAGGACCCAGAAGACTCCAAGAATGCTATCCTTGAGATACGCGGCGGCACCGGCGGCGACGAGGCCGCACTCTTTGCTGGCGACCTCTTCCGCATGTACAGCAAGTATTGCGAACGCAAAGGCTGGCGCCTGGAAGTGAGCAGTGCCAGCGAAGGAGCCGTCGGCGGCTTCAAGGAGATTGTCTGTTCAGTGACAGGTCCCGATGTCTACGGAACCTTGAAATACGAGAGCGGTGTCCACCGCGTACAGCGTGTACCAGCCACCGAGACGCAGGGACGCGTACACACCAGTGCGGCCACAGTTGCTGTCCTCCCCGAAGCCGAGCCCTTCGACGTCGACATTCAGGAAGGCCTCATCAAGTGGGACACGTTCCGCAGCAGCGGTGCTGGTGGTCAGAACGTCAACAAGGTGGAAAGCGGCGTACGCCTTCGCTATCCCTGGAAGAATCCCAACACAGGCGAAACGGAAGAGATTCTCATTGAATGCACCGAGACGCGCGACCAGCCTAAGAATAAGGAGCGCGCCCTTGCCCGCCTGCGCACCTTCATCTACGACCGCGAACACCAGAAATATGTCGACGACATAGCCTCTCGACGCAAGACCCTCGTCAGCACGGGCGACCGCTCGGCAAAGATACGCACCTACAACTATCCCCAAGGCCGCATCACCGACCATCGCATCGGATATACCATCTACAATCTTCCCGCCTTCATGGACGGCGACATACAAGACTGTATCGACCATCTCATCGTGGCCGAGAATGCCGAGCGCCTGCGCGACGCTGAACTCTGACACAAAACGTA
>JAFSQD010000027.1 GCA_017446765.1 Alloprevotella sp. | reverse complement strand
TGCACCTGCTCCTGTGGTGGAGCCCGCACCTGCTCCTGTAGTAGAGCCTGCACCTGCTCCTGTGGTGGAGCCCGCACCCGCTCCTGTGGCGGAGCCCGCTCCAGCTCCTGTGGTAGAGCCTGCACCTGCTCCTGTGGTAGAGCCCGCTCCCGCTCTGGTGGTAGAGCCCGCTCCCGCTCCTGTGGTAGAGCCCGCTCCCGCTCCTGTGGCGGAGCCTGCTCCCACACCTACGATGGTCGTTCCAGCTGCGAATGGCGGCGGTGGAGGCAATAAGCTGTGGCTTTGGATTCTCCTTGGAGTCGTGGGACTTGCCATCCTGGGTGGCGGCCTCTATTTCTTGCTGAACGGTTTTGGCAAGTCAGAGAAGAAAGCTCCTGCAGCCCCCCAAACCCTGGAATCTCCCATGAAGGCCGATACGGCAGCAAGCGTCAGCGTGAAGCCTGCCGACTTGTGGGCTACGCTTGCCAACCCCAGCCTCACCTTTGCCGAAGTGGACCAACTCCATACGTTGGTATCGGACAATGGCACGGAAGTGCCCGATACGCTCAAGGCGCGTATTGACTTCTATTGGGACATTGCCAACGACCTCCGCAAGGGTGACATAGACTCCGCGGTGAAGCTTCAGACCGAGGCTCAACAGTTGTTGCCCACACACGGACTTGCCCTCATGGCGGCATTCCAAGGTTTCGTGGAGGGAGCAGACGAGGTGGAGTACACGCCCGCAGCGGCTGCCAAGGCCAAGGAGATATTCAAGGTTAATGCCTCCAGCTATAAGTCTTTTGCCGACATAGCAGCCATAGCCTCCAACGCCGACGTGCGCAAGGCCCAGGAAGCCCCTTCGGCAGCTCCCGTACGGCAGGCACCACGGAGGGTCTCAGCTCCCGTGCACCGTGCGCCCACAACCGCTCCGCGTACAGTCAACCCCGGACGCTCGTCCAATGGCCTGCGCAACGATGTGCGTCGTCAGTTCGACCGCGCTCGTAGGGGCTATTAGCAAAAAATGGATTTCCGGTTTATGAGTCAGTTTCTTTATACGGATAGCGACTTCTCGGTGAAGGGCTCTTTTGGCGTAGATGAACTCGTGCGCCAAGGTATCAACCTGGAGACCCTCATCTGGCAGGAAGGCATGGAGGACTGGGTGCCGGCGGGCAGCGTGCCTGCCGTGCGCCGAGCCCTCTCTGCTGCCCCCGTCGCCTCTGTGGCCGATGTGCAGCATGAGGGTTTCGTGGTCGAGGCTGAGCCGACAGGAGTGCACGAGGTGGAGGATTTTGTTGAGAAAACGGATGTGGTGCCCGTCAATGCAGCCAGCGATGCCATACCTCCTGCGCCACCTGTAGTCCCGCAGCAGGGAGCAGTAGCCTCTGAAGGTAGAAGGGGCACTTGGGGACTGTCCTTGCTTTTTTTTCTACTTGCAGCTCTGCTGCTAATACCCATAGGGTTTGTGGTAGGAAACTCTATTCTGAACAGCAAGGTCGCATTCTCCGACGAGGCCTATGCCCCTGCAGATTCCACACCCGTGGAAGGGGTATTAAACGGAGATGCGTACTCTTCGGAGAGTGTCGTGCCGGAAGAGCAGTCGGCCGAGCCTGTCCCACCTCCCGCAGGCGATGGGGTGCTCTTTTCCCAAGCAGGCATCCACTTTAGCATGGACGGGACGATGGGCCTCAATTCGCCTGCCCACATGGAACTGGACGGACAAACGGGTTCGTTCTCCTATACAACGAATGGCGTCACCATCACGCGCCGCATCGCCATTCATCGCTATGAGGACAACACGAAGTATTTCGTCGTCTACGCCTACAGCCTTTCGGACGGTAGCTACATAGGCAAGTTTATCGGTCACCTGTCAGACAACTCCTACAGCGGCATTTTCGAGAACTACAAGGAGAAGCAGGTGGACTTCCAGTTTTCTATGTAGCAGCAGGGTGGGGAACCGGCATAGCTGTCCCCCCACCCCTCATGGCCGGCGGCTCCCCTTCAGGGTGAAGTCGGGAACGTGCAGGCTTCCATCAAGGCGTCCCAGTCGGCAGGCAGTTCGATGCGGACGGTCGAGAAGCCGCCACCCGGCATCGTCTGCACCTTGTTGCGTGAGACGTCGCCCGTGACAAGAAAGGCCGTCGAGCCCTTCTGCATGGTGGCGACGGTGGCAAGCGTTTCAGCGTCGGTGTCGCGCCATGGCGGTGTTGATGTCTTCTCGCCGCCCTCGCTGCGGACGATGTGGCCGAGGTACTGCCTGAACGAATGTTTCCCTCCATCCTTGCGTCCGCCTGCATTGGCGTAGTAGTTGGCAAAGGCTCGCTCGTAGGCCGGGCGCCGCGAGTTGGCTATGAGGGCGTCCTCCAGACTGTCAAGTGTCGGATAGGAGTTTTTCAAGATGTCGGCGACGGGCTCGGTCATCAGTACGACGCGGTTGGTGAACTGCTTGCCGCTGCCCAACGCAAACTGTCCTCGCTCGGCTATGTCCCATGCCATGAGCTGCATCACGCGCTCGGCGTCCATGGTCGATGGCGCCATGTTGTTGCCCCACATCAAGGCCGATGCCAAGGTGACACAGCTTTCGCCCTGTTCCATCCCCTCCCGTTCGCTCCAAGTCTTCCATCCCACGCGCCGGCATGCCTCCTCGTCCTCGACCAGACACCATGGTTGCAGGTAGCCGAAGGTACCCATGCGGTTCTGGCCCACATAGTAGCCGGCCAGGTTCATTAGTACCTGCGACAAGAATCGGCTCAGCGCCACGTTGGCCTGCGCGTTGATTTCTCCTTGTCCGCAGCTGATGCCCAGCTGCCGCGCCATGGCAATAAACAGGCAGAGAAACACCCACGTAGGAGTATACAATACCCCGTAAAGTGTGCGTTGAGGAAACCCGTTCCTCGCAGCACACTACGGAGAGTATATACTACACCCTGTGGCAGTCATCTCTGCATTGTTCTTGATTGACTTGTCGATTGTGGTAGTTTCGAAGAACCAAACACAAAGCGCAACATGACGCCTTCTAATATGTAGTGCTCCGCCCACTGGCTACGTCATTCTCAGATAGCTTCCCAGCCGCAAGGGGCGGATACGGCCAAAAAAATACAAATAATTCTGGAAAGAAAGAAATGCGCCGTGTGTATGTGGTGAGTCAGGCGTGAAAAAACATAGAACTTTTTTGCGATGGGAAACTGCCACATCTGCTACCTTCTTTCTGCATTTGGTTGGTACTGAGGTTGTTGATGGAAAAGCCTGGGTAGCAGTAGGTAGCAGTAGGGGTATGGGGAAACAGCGCTTATCGTGTTGTTTCGGGGACTTTTATCATGTCGTAGAGGCTGTGTTTGTGCGTGGATGTGTCTGGTATGAAGCTAAGGGGGGCTGCCGTGTCCCCTTATATGCCGCTTTTGTGTGTTCCATGGCGCTTACTGTGCCGCTAATGTGGCGGGATGGCACTTGACATGCCGTTTCTTCGCTTGGACAGAATGTGTTTTTTCGGTGTTTGCCTCTTCTTGTATTGAGGAAGCCTTGTGGCTCCCGAAGGTGTCCTATATCTCTGCCGGAGGTGTCCTATATCTCTGCCGGAGGTGTCCTATATCTCTGCCGGAGATGTCCTATATCTCTGCCGGAGATGTCCTATATCTTTGCCGGAGATGTCCGATGCTTCGTAAGGTCTCGGGGCTGTGGCTTTTTTCCAGCGTCTTTTGTGCTTGGCTGTATGGCTTGCGATCGTGTAAGCATGTGCGTGACATCGAAAGTGGCTTCGAACAAGGGAAACGGGGAGGCGAATGGCATGCGCGATGCGGTTTTCTTGACGAAATTAGGGGTTTTGTGCGCTATGCGGGCCTCTTGGCGATACGCTAAGGTGTCCTTCACTCCACGCCTAATGCTACCTACTGCTACCCGCACCACTCTTGCAATGTGCTATGAACCAATTATATACAGGGGTTGGGTCGCAGAGGTGGCAGTTTTTCGGCAAAAAAAAGTTTTTCCATATACATGATACGCGTATCCAGGGTGACGCCTTGAGCTATTGGCTCGATGGTTTTTCAGTCCGCGGATGGATGGGAGCCACTTGCCCAAGGTGTCTGCATGTGGTTAAGAGTCTCGCAGAAAGAGCAGAAAGAGCAGAAATTGTTTTGCAAGGCTGGGCAGGAATCCCTTTCTTATTAAGCCGAGATAGGGGATATGCCCATGCAGGGCATATCCCCTATCAGCTATATGGGTTGTCTCGTGTGTGTGTTATCGGCGCAGGTCGAGTTCGGGAAGGATGTAAGAACTGCCGCCGAAGGTGTCGAGCGTCCAGAGTACGTAGCGTATGTCGGCATTGATGCAGCGTTGCATCTGGGGGTCGTACTTGAAGTCGGAGGAGAGGCTTTCGATGTTGCCGTCGAAGGCTACGCCGATGATTTCGCCACGGGCGTTGAGTACGGGGCTTCCGCTGTTGCCTCCCGTGATGTCGTTGTCGGTGAGGAAGTCGGTCTGCATACGGCCTTCCTTGTTGGCATAGGTGCCAAACTGGCGTGCGTCGTAGAGTTCGCGGACGCGGGGATTGACGGCATAGTCGGGGTCGGTCTTGCTCTCCTTCTCAAACATGCCTCCGAGGAAGGTGCGGTAGTCATAGTGGACGGCATCGCGCGGGGAGTATGCCTTTACGTGTCCGTAGGTGAGGCGCTGGGTGAAGTTGGCATCGGGGGGCGTCGACCATCCGTTCATCTCCATCAGTCCGCGCTGATAGGTGCGGGAGAGCTCTGCCTCCTGGCGTCCGACGCGCATGTAGCAGGGTAGGTACTTTTCGCGGATGGTGGTCTTTTCGCTGATGTGTTGTACCCAAATGGGGTCTTCCACCCAGCGCTCGATGGTGGGCTTGCGCAGGAATTCCTTCAGCGTGTCCTTGCTGCGGAAGATGGATTGGTACATGATGCCCTCGAAATTGGCAATGAGCAGGTTTTTCGAGGATTCCAGACGGCAGTTGTCTGCCCATATGGGTAGCAGTACGGCCATGCGCGAGGCATTCTGCCCACGGTCGAAGCCCGAAATGCTTGCCTCGAAATACTTCAGCAGGGTGTCGCCCACCTGCGCCCGCAGGTTGATGTCGCCTTTGCGCAGGGCCTCGTAGTAGGCATCCAGCAATTCGCCGGGGAGGCGGCGTTCTTCGTCCGTGCCCAGGGTGCGATAGTAGAGCATGAAGTCGAAGAGTGTATCGGCACTTGTGGCGTAGAGTTCGTCAAGTTTTTGGACGACGGATGCCAGCTCTTTGTCTCCCTTCTCGCGGCCATAGCGTGTAAGGGCTTCGTCCGCAGCGCGGCGCTCGTCGACAAGGCGTGTGCGTTCGACGGCTTTCAGTGCGCCGCCGAAGTTCTTCACCGTGTTTTGCAGTCCCATGTGGTCATCCTGCATGGCGAGGCGCATGCTGTCGCTGAGTTCCATCTGGTCTCTTTCCCATTCCAGCTGGGGCTCTCCGGCAAGGACGATGGGACGATAGACGTTCTCCATCTCGTGTTTCAGCTGGGATGCGGAGAGATAGCGACTCGTGCTGCCTGGGAATCCCATGATCATGGAGAAGTCGCCTTCCTCGTAGCCTTTCAGTGAGATCGGGAGGCATCGGTCGCGATGGAGGGGGACATTCGTCTGGCTGTAGTCGGCCGGCTTGCCCTCGGAAGTGGCGTAGACGCGGAAGATGGCGAAGTCGGGATTGTGGCGCGGCCAAACCCAGTTGTCGCCGTCGCCGCCAAACTGTGCTACGTTCAGGGGCGGGTTGACGACAAGGCGCACGTCGCGGAAGGTCTGCGTGTAGATGGCGTAGAAGCGGTTTCCTCCGTAGAAGCTTACAATCTCAGCGGACACGCCTCCCATGGCCTTCAGTTCGGTTTTGCGCTGCATCTTCTCGGCTATGCTTCTGAGGAATCGGCGCGACTGCATCGTGTAGGCATCGGCTTCCTGACGTTTGGCTTCGGCTTTCACTTCTTCAGTTACCTCCTCGATGTCGACGACGAAGGAGAACGTGAGCCTTGGCACTTGTATCTCTTCTTCGCGGCTTTTTGCGAAGTAGCCGTCCTTGAGGTAGTTTTGCTCGAGGGTCGACATGGCGTGTACGAAACTGTACCCGCAATGATTGTTGGTCATGATGAGGCCGTCGTGGGAGATGACCTCGGCGGTGCAGCCGCCGCCAAACTGTCCTACGCAGTCGCGCAGTCGTAATAGTTCGTCATTGTTCATACGTAGGCCAGCTGCTCGCAGGGAGTCGGCCAAGTGTTGCTGCTCCATCAGCTGGAGCCACCACATGCCGCCGTCAGCATACGTGGCGCATGCCATGAGTAGGGCGGCAAATAGGGTAAAGAGTCTGTGCATTATTTTGGTTGTTTAGGTTTTTAGGTATTATGGCTTGTCATTCGCCTCTCGACTATCCTACCTCCCTTCCTTTTGGGGAGGGTCGGGGTGCGGCTGTCCTTTTTAATACGTCAGGTATTCGTCGGTCTCGTAGTCGCCGGTGTCGGGGTTCTCCTTGACGGGCAGGGGGTGATCCTCGTCGTGCCAGCGTACGATGTCGTGCCAGATGCTGGTGGCTCGATCGAAGCACTCCTGTGCCTTTTGGCTGTCGGCCTCGCTGTGTGCATTCTTTCCCAGTTCCTCGCCATAGTCTTCGAGCGCGTGGGCGAGGAGTTCAGCCCCTGTGCGGTCTTGGTACTCGTAGGCGAGGGTCCACATTTCGCGCGCCTTCTCCATATTCTTCTTGACACCCACGCCGTCGCGGTAGCATTCGCCCAGCAGGCGGGCTGCCTTTCCGTTGCGATGGTCAAGAGCTTGGCGCAGGTAGGCAATGCCCTTTTGGACGTTTTTCGTGCCGTTTGTCCCCTTCAGCAGCCATTCGCCCATCTGTGTCAGGCAGCGGTCTTCGCCCTTTTGGGCTCCACGCTCATACCATGTCCATGCTTCGGCGAGGTCCTTTTGGCTTCCGTAGCCTCCGGCCAGGCTGTTGGCGTAGAAATACATGCCATTTGTGTTGCCGGCTTCGGCGGCACGGGCAAACCATCGTGTCATCTCCTTGCTGTCCATCGGTACGCCCTTGCCGTCGCGATAGCATGTGCCCATGCACATCATGCCGCGCGAATTGCCTGCTTCGGCAGCCCGAAGGTAGTAGCTGACGGCTGCCTTGCGGTCCTGGCTGACGGGACCTCGTCCGTCGAAGTAGGCATGTCCCATTTCCACCATGGCATCGGTGTTCCCGCCATCAGCCAAGTCAAGAAGTTCTTTCAGCCCCTCCTCCTGTTCGTCTTTTTTACTGTATGAGCTGAGTTTGTTCAAGGCTACTTTTACCCGAGCCTTTTCGCTGCCCGCCTCTGCGGCCCGCTTGTACCATTCCTTAGACTGCGAACCGCTCCAGAAGGGATTATTGATGTCATCGTATAGTTCGCCCAGCTGCTCCATGGCCTCGACGTCGCCCTGCTGGGCAGCCTTTTCAAAATAAGCAACAGCCTTATCGAGGTTCTTCTCCACGCCGTCGCCGTCTCGGTAGGCCCAGCCCATGGCATTCTGCGCTTTAGCGTATCCGGCGTCGGCCGAGAGGGTGAGGTACTTGATGGCTTTCGCACTATCCTGAGGAATGCCTTCGCCAAAAAGGAGCCGACAGCCCAGGTCGTATTGTGCCTCGCTGTTGCCGTCGGAGGCCAGTCTCATGATTTCAGTCACGCTCTTCTGTGCGCATGCGTGCGTGGGAAGTAGCAATGAACATAGCGTCATGGGTACCATTAGCAGTAGGGAAAGTTGAGGGGGATGCATTGTCGTAACGTTGTCCGTGGGTTTTGATTTGCGGCAAAAGTACGTATTTTTTTCTTTCTTTTGGCACACAATGGGTACTTTGTGCAATTTTTTTTTGCATAATAAGCAAAGTCTTACTACTTTTGCGGCACTGCACACATAAAGAACGGGTGCGACAAGAAACCGTTTCCGTTAAGCCAGAAGGACAGGGGAAGTTCTACTGTCCAAGCCATGGCAAGAACAGTTGGGGCCATAGAAGGAACTAAATCGAGATAAAATGTCAATTGTGAAAACCCGCCAGAAGCTCGTGGACGTAGCCCGCGAACTCTTTGCACGCAAGGGAATTGAGGCAACGACGATGAACGACATCGCTCAGGCTTCGGAGCGTGGACGTCGTACACTCTACACGTATTTCCGGAACAAGGAAGAAATTTACTATGCCGTCATCCAAAGCGAGCTGGAAAGACTCTCGGAGGAGATGGACCGCGTGGCTGGCCTCACGATAGGTCCCGACCAAAAAATACTCCTGCTCATCTATACCCATCTGAGGATGATCAAGGAGACGGTGGGGCGCAACGGGTCGCTTCGGGCGGAGTTTTTCCGCAACATATGGATGGTGGAGAAAGTGCGCAAGCCTTTTGACGCCGAAGAACGTGACATCATACGCCGCGTGTTGCAGGAAGGCATCGAGCTCGGTCAATTCCACATTGAGAACGTCGGACTCCTGACCGATATCATCCTCTATACCACAAAGGGTCTCGAAGTGCCCTACATCTACGACCGCCTGGGGCGTGGCCTCACCGAAGAGGAGAGCCAACCCATCGTCATGGGCATCATTCGCCGTGTCTTGGGAAACATCAGTATGGCGTAAAATGCGGGAAACCCAGCCCCGACCCTCAAACACCTCCACCCCGACCATTTCATAAAAGAACAAAAGACTCAAAGACCTAAAAACGATAATATAATGAAACTGTTAGAAGGAAAGACCGCACTCATCACGGGTGCAGCCCGTGGCATCGGTAAGGCCATAGCACTGAAGTTTGCCTCAGAAGGCGCCAACATTGCATTCACCGACCTCGTCCTCAACGACGAGATGGCAGCAGGACTTGAAGCCACCCGTCAGGAGATAGAGGCAGTGGGCGTCACCTGCCGCGCCTATGCGGGAAATGCTGCAAACTTCGAGGAAACAGAGGCTGTAGTGAAAAAGATCCATGAGGACTTCGGACGCATTGACATCCTCGTGAACAATGCCGGCATCACCAAGGACGGTCTGCTCATCCGCATGACCGAGCAGCAATGGGATGCTGTGCTCAACGTGAACCTCAAGAGTGCCTTTAACTTCTGCCACGCATGCGCACCCGTCATGATGCGTCAGCGCAGTGGTTCCATCATCAACATGGCCAGCGTGGTAGGCGTTCACGGCAATGTCGGACAGGCCAACTATGCCGCTTCGAAGGCCGGACTCATTGCCCTTGCAAAGAGCGTGGCTCAGGAACTCGGCAGTCGCGGCGTGCGCGCCAATGCCATAGCCCCGGGCTTCATCGAGACGGCCATGACGGCAGCCCTGCCCGAAGAGGTAAGAAAAGACTGGATGACAAAGATTCCCCTGCGTCGTGGCGGACAGACGGAAGACATTGCCAACGTGGCGACATTCCTTGCCAGCGACCTCTCAAGCTACGTCACCGGACAAGTCATACAGGTGGATGGCGGCATGAACATGTGATGCAAAAGCATCACATGTTCATGAGCCTCGCTGCGATGGTCGGCCCGCCGCGCAAAGTGCGACGAAGGGCGGTTCGCAGTAGGCGAGGCGAATAACGATGCAAAAGCATTACATGTCATGAGTAGGCGAGGCGAATAACACCCCCAATACAAGTCTTCACTAAGATATGCCTCACATTCTCTACGAAGACAACCACATCATCATCGTCAGCAAGGCCGTCGGCGACATCGTCCAAGGTGACAAGACCGGCGACCGCACGCTGGCCGATGACGTGAAGGCCTATATCAAGGAAAGCTGCGCCAAGCCTGGTGCGGTATATCTCGGCATCCCTCACAGGCTGGACCGTCCCGTGAGCGGTGTGTGCGTGTTTGCGCGTACCAGTAAGGCCCTGGAACGTCTCAACCGGATGTTTCGCGACGGAAAGGTGAAGAAGGTATACCACGCCATCGTATGCGGAGTGCCCGATCAGCCGGAGGCCGAACTCGTGCACTACCTTTCGCGCAATGAGCGGCAGAACAAGGCCTATGCTCACGACCGCGAACGCCCAGAGACCAAGCGTGCCGTGCTGGACTACAAACTCCTTGCGCGCGGCGAACGATATTCGCTTCTCGAAGTAAACCTCCACACGGGGCGCCACCACCAGATACGCTGTCAGTTGGCGGCCATCGGCTGCCCCGTGAAGGGCGACCTGAAATATGGCGCTCCGCGAAGCAATCCCGACGGCGGCATCAGCCTGCATGCCCGCAGCATCGCATTTGAACACCCCGTGAGCCACGTGAGCATAGAGGTGGTGGCTCCCTATCCGGAAGGGGATATTTGGAATAAACTATGAAGTACGCCAACCACATCGTCCGTATTGAGATTCCCAGCCTGTGGCGAGGTCGGAAGCACATACGCTGGGAACTGAACCCCGACGTCAATATCCTCTCAGGGCGTAACGGAGAGGGCAAGAGCACCATCCTCAACCGACTCATCCGGCAACTGCGCACACGGCCTACCACGGGCGAACTGCAGCAGAATCCGCAATTCGGCGTCACCATTGACTTCGACCCCGACGACGCCGAGAGCATACGCTATGACATCATCCGCAGTTTTGACCGCCAACTGGTACAGGCTGAGGGCATGCCCGAACTGCCCGGAACACACATCGTTACTGAACTCGACTGGCAGCTCTACCTCATGCAGAGGCGGTATCTGGACTATCAGGTGAACGTGGGCAACCGCATGGTGCAGCTCCTCACAAGCGGTGCTCCCGACGGGCACGCACAAGCCGTGGCCGCATCGGCGGCAAAGACGCGCTTCCAGGACATCGTGGACGAACTCTTTTCGCAGACCGGGAAGAAACTCGACCGTACGTCCAATGAGATGCGCTTCCGCCAATACGACGAATACATCACGCCCTATGTGCTCTCCAGCGGCGAGAAGCAGATGCTTCTCATCCTTCTCACGGCCCTGACGGAGGACAACCAGCCCTACGTCTTCTTCATGGACGAGCCCGAAGCCAGCCTGCACGTCGAGTGGCAGCAGGTGCTTGTAGCCTACGTGCGCGAACTCAATCCCCATGCACAAATCATCCTCACTACGCATGCTCCCGGTGTCATCATGGACGGATGGATGGACTGCGTGACCGAGGTGGGCGACATCACCGTGGACTGATGAAACGTGGCACGCTCAGAGAACAGTTGAACTCCTCCTACATCGAGGCCGCCAACCGGCTGATGGGGAAGAAAGCACGCAGGCGAATTGTGGCCTACGTGGAGAGTTTCGACGACGTATTCTTTTGGAGCAACCTCCTGCGCCCCCTTGAGACGGAAAAGGTGTATTTCGAAGTCATGCTGCCTTCTCGCCGCTCGCTGCAGAAAGGGAAGCGCTCGGCCATTGCCAACCACCTGGGCCATCAACTGGGCGAATACATGATTGCCTGCGTCGATGCCGACTACGACTACCTCCTGCAGGGAGCCACCGAGCTGAGCATGCAGGTATGCTCCTCGCCCTACGTATTTCACACCTACGCCTACGCCATCGAGAGTTTCCAGTGCTATGCGCCGTCCCTGCAAAACGTGTGCGTGATGGCCACCCTCAACGATCGTCGGCTTTTTCCCTTCGAGGAGTTCATGCGGCAGTACAGCGAGACCATCTGGCCACTGCTCGTGTGGAATGTGTGGTGCTATCGCTACGGGAAGCACAAGCTCTTTTCCCTTAGCGATTTCTATAACATCGTGGCCATTCCAAAGCCCGACATCTTTCATCCAGAGCTGAGCCTTGAGAAACTGCGCCATCGCGTCAATGCGAAGATAGCACGACTGCAGAAGGAGTTTCCCGAAGGAAAGAAAACCTACAAGCCCCTGCGTGCGCAGATGCTGCGCCTCGGTGCAACGCCCCAGACTGCCTACCTCTTCATGCGAGGCCACGACCTCTACGACGGCGTCGTAGCCCCCCTGCTCGGTTGTGTAGGCGAGCGGCTGCGCCGCGAACGCGAGCGCGAGATACGCAACCTTGCCGTACATGCCACCCAGGAGCAAAACGAACTCTCCTCCTACCAGCACAGCACTTCCACCATCGACCAGTCGTTGCGCCGTCACCTCGGCTATGTAGACTGCCCTCTCTATCAGCGCATACAGGCCGATGTCCGCTCAATGATGGAGCACATGAGCGACACAGCAGAAAACTCCCCTTCCGTCTCTCGAGGAGTGGAAGGGGAGTAAGTATCGCCTCAGACGTCACACAACCTTGTCTGTACTTCGTTTGAGCGTGCAAACACGACTCAACGGAGTAATACTTTCTTTCCGTCGTGGACGTAGATGCCGGGTTTCTTAGGCCGGCCTTGTGTGCGGCGGCCATCGAGCATGTAGAACGTGCTGTCAGTGCCGGGGCCTGCGACGGTCACACCTTCTATGGCATTAGGCACGGCGAACAGAAGGCGGACATGGTCGTAATGACTCAAGAGGTCGGTCACGTCGGCACCATACATCATGTTCACCATATCGCGGTCGGAGGCAGTGATGTCGATGTTGATGATATCCTTCGTCTCCACGTCGGCCGCCAGATAATACGTCGTGTTTCCATCGAAGACTTCCTTCGCACTGAAGAGTTCCTTGTGGTCTGACTTTCGATAGTAGGTGTTGTACCTGGTGGTGGCATTGCCCATGTAGCCGTTTACGTCCAGATGGCGCTCGACCAAGAAGAGGCCAGCCTGTTCCAGCGTGCTCATCTCGCTGCTGCTCATTCTATCGCGGAGCACGACGTCGAGTGTCTGTCCGTAGGGTTGCTCGCTTGTGCCGCTTTCACTATCCCTGCGAATGAGCACAGTCCCTGTAATGGGAGCCCCTGAGGCATCGGCCACGCAGCCAAGGGAACTGTCGTAGTGTACACCGGCCTGGGTGAACGAACAATCAGAAAGTTCAAATTCGTCGAAATAGCCAATCGTAGGCACGGGAGCTCCCGTGGTTGAATCTGTCCCGTCGCTTGTGTTGTAGGCACTCAGGTTGCAATTCTCTAAGTAGATTTCCATGGCGTTGCCGCTGGCACCGATAGCACCTTGTCCCTTTAGTGTGATGTCAAGGTCTTCAAAAGCCAATTGCGACCAGTCGGGAGTGGTGAAGTAGATGGCATGGCCGTTGGTGGCATTGATGTTGAGTGTGGCAGAAGCACCTTCGGAATCCATTACGAATTCTGTGGAAGGATAGGCCTCGTACTCCGTGTCGTAGTTTATGCCCACCATGATTCCTGCGCTGCTACCGGCTAACGTGTTCGTACCTTTGAAGTGGAAGACAGGGGCGTAATAGTTCTCGTCGCTCATGTTGTTTTCAATCTTGTAGAGTAGGGCGGGCCCGTTGTCTGTCACGCAGCGGAAGTTGTTGAACGTAAATTCGTTGAAGCGGAAGTCGAAATGGCAATAGCCTGCCTTGGGAGTCTGTCCGTCATAGATGTAGGGCGCAGTGATCTGGCGACCTCCAATCCAGATGTTGGGATGACGGCGGTTGATTTCGAGGTATGCGCTAAAGCGAGCCGAAGGGTTGGTGGTGTCCACGAAAATGCCTTTCTCCTCGTCAAACTTCAGATTCTTGTTCTTGGGATTGGCATAGAAGCTCTGAAACTTTTTCACGTACAAGGGCGCATATCCGCCAGAGCGCGGCATGACTGAGAGGTCGGCATGGTAGAGTATGAGCATGCAGTTGTCGGAAAGATCGCTGACGGGTGCGGTGGCTTCCACGTTCAAGTTTTCAATGTCGAGCCTGGCACCATTGACGAGGGCGATGGACAAGGTCTTTTCGCGGTCGTTGTCGAGCGTGAGCTTGTCGTATTGTTCTACTACCGTGCCGCCCAACGTGACGTTGTCACTCACACCCGAAAGGATGACGTGGGTCTGTCCGTTGATGTAGATGGACTGGTGGTTGGAAGCGGTGCCGCTGTAGCCAATGTGGCAATCCCCTTTAACCCAGATGCGTAACCGTTCGCCGAAGTTTGGTTCTACGAAAATACCGCGCGCGTTGCTCAGCTGGGTGGGAATCTCGATGTTACAGTTGTTAAGCATCAAGAGCTTGTCAGCGTTGAGATATGTGACGCCCTTCGTGATGTGGAACCCATTGAGATTTGACACGGGAATACCCGCCACGCTGAGCGGATAGCGCTCGTAGCCCAGTGTAGTGCCCTTCTTGTAGTGGACTTCATCCTTCACAGGCTGGCCGTCGAGCGCGGCGACCAGTGTGCCCTGCTCGTCGTCGAAGTAGTAAGCTTCCTGTATGTAGTATTGATTTTCGGGGTTGTTGGTGATGATGGAAGCCGCCGAACTGTTGTCCGTGACGAAGCGCATGTTCGCCACCACAGGCGTATTTGAATTCTTGCCCATGACGTTCTTCAAGGTGGTTTCTGTTTCGATGGCAGCCCATCCCTTGTCCTTTTCCGAGTAGCCGCAGATGGCATTTCCCAATGCCGTGATGGTGTAGCTGCCTTCTTGAAGTTCAAGGGAGCTTACCTGGAAGCCGTTAGCGCCGGAATTGATTTCGAGCGAGCCTTTGCCGGTGGCGATGATTTCCTCGGGGCTCGTGAATGCATTGCGGGTGGATGTCAGCTTGCAGGCACCCTCCACGACGATGCTTGTGTTTTCGGGGAAGAAGAAGCCGTAGTCGCCCTTTGCATTCAGGCTCTTCATCGTCAGGACATTCCTGTCGGGATCCCACACGATCGTGCCCGTGCTGTTTGGCAGGGTCTGCTCGCCCCTCGTCAGAATCTTCTTGTCGAAAGTGGGCTGGCCATTGTTGAACAGCAGTTCCAAGTGTTTGACGGCTGCGGATGTGCCTTTCTGGACGAGTTGGCCGTGTTCTCTTCCGCTCACCTCAACGCCCCCTTCGGGCTGCACCACCTGTGCGTCGGTGTGGAACGATTTCAGCCCATCCATCACCGAATACGGGGCATCCATCGTGCCGCTGCAGCCTTCCACCAATACGCTGAAGGTGCCTTCCGCAGCACTTTCGGTGGAGGCAGCGTATGCGATGGCATGCGGGTTGTATTCCTTCGTGTGGTAGGCTCGGCATGTGAAGGCGAAATCCACGTCCCTCCACTCCAGCTCACTCTTGGCATGCATTTTGATGCACATGCCGTAGTCCTCGTTCACGTTGATGTCCAAGCGCGGATGGCTGGTGTCCTTGTCGTTTTCAGAGAATACCGTGACCGTGCCCGTGAGGTCCAGTGCCGACATGCTCTGCAGGCTGGTGCCGTCCTTCACTCCCACCGCGAGACTGTTCGTACCCGTCACGCCGATGCTGCCATTGCAGTCGATGACATCCTCGTCGTGGAAGGCAATGATGCTCTTGCCCTTTTCCCCGTATTCCACTTTCGCCCCGTCGAGGTGGAAGGTACGTGTGTCGGGGTCGTAGGTCACGCGCCCCTTGCCGACATTACGCGTGATGTGGGCATACTCGCTGTATTTCACCTTCTGCCCACACCATTCGTCGGGCAGTTCGGCATCCCATTCCACCACCTTCCCGAAGTTGCTGAACTGCGCTCCGGTGTAGAGATAGGACCATCCCACGGGAACATGCAGCGTGAGCAGGCTGTCGTCGCCATCCCAGCGCGAGAAGTTCTGATACAGCGTCTTGGGCATCGTCTCCAGGTTCCAGTGCAGGTACACGTCGGTCAGGACCTTGCACTTCGCTGCGAAGAAGTCTCCCACGGCTCTCACCGTGCCTGGCACGTGCAGCTCCTCCAGTTTTGTCGACCCGTAGAACGCTTCAGCCCCAATGGCAGTCGTGCCGTAGGGGATGGCGTACCGGGCGACGCTCTTGGCCAAGGGATATTGCAGTAGTTTCGTACCACGGTAGAGCACGCCGTCGCGCGCGACGAAGGTTTTGTTGTCCGCCGCCACCTCAAAGGCCGTGATGCTGCTGCAGAGCGTGAAGGCCCCATCGCCTATCGACGACACCGAGGCCGGCAGCTCGAAGTTGCCCAGCCTGACACACCCCGCAAAGGCATTTTCGCCGATGCTCGCCAGATGGTCGGGCAGCACCACCTTCTCCAACATCGGGCAGTTGTAGAAAGCCGTGGCACCAATGCTCGCGACCGTGACGTCGAAGCGCACCGCCGACAGTTTCACGTTTCCGCGGAACGCGTTTTCGTCCACAGCCACAGCCGTGTAGGTCTTGCCGTTGTGAGCCACCCTGCCGCCCAGGTAGTTGAAATCTTCAGTCTGTGGCATGTCCTTGCCCGTCGTGCTGTAGGCCACCGTGGCATCGCGCTCGCTCACCACGCGAAACCAGAACTTCCGGCCCTGCTGCGTCTCTTGCCACTTGTCGCCGTCGGCAGCCTGTGCGCCGACACAGCCCAGGAGCATCATCACAATGCTTCCGAAAACCGATTTGAATCTCATGCTTGTCATCTTGATTATTTTATTGTAGGGTTAAAAAAAAGTCGCATCAGCGTGTATTGCATTTGCAAAAGTAGGAGTTTTTTCCGAGAAGCACGCCCAGTCCCGCATTTTATTTTGCTTGTCGCCTAAAAAAACGCTCGCATCCCGCCACCCCTCGGCGTGCGACGGCAGATAAAAACAAAGAAGCCCCCCTTCTTCGCTTAAGGCGATGAGGGGGACTGAAGAGGGGGAGTAATGTGGAGCTCGAGTGCAGAAAACAGGGCTCAGATCATTTCACGACCCGTTTTCCGTCCACCACGTATACGCCGGCGGGCAGACAGGGGGCAGAGGCCTATGGCTGTCAGCACGCCGCTGAGCAGGAGGAGTTCGTAGCCGAGGGAGAGGCCCCAAAGGCGCGGGGCTGCGTAGTCGAGGAGTGCACAGAGCAGGGGGACGGCGAGGCAAACGGCGGGGACGTAGCGGTCGCGCACGCCGCGACGCGTCAGCATGCCGAAGGCGAATAGGCCGATCAGGGGCCCGTAGGTGTAGGAGGCCATGCGGTAGATGGTGTCGAGCATGTTGCCGGTCCCCGCGGCTCCGATGGCCGTCATGCAAAGGAAGAAGGCGGCACACATCGCCACGTGGACGCGGCGGCGCAGGCGTTCGCGCGTGTCGGAAGAAAGGCCGCGCCGCTCTACGCCGAGGAGGTCGACGCAGAAACTTGTGGTCAGCGACGTGAGGGCGGAGTCGGCGGAGGAGAAGGCGGCGGCCACGATGCCGACGGCGAAGGGCACGACCACCCACGTGCCCAGCGCGCCGCCTGCCACGAGCGTGGGGAGGAGCCGGTCTGTCGTGGCGGGCAGCGCGATGCCTTCCTGCGCGCAAAGCGTGTACAGCAGGACGCCCAGGCCCAGCAGGAGGGCATTGACGGGGAGAAAGGCCAGCCCGTAGCAGCACATGTTTTTCTGCGCTTCGCGGAGGGTGCGGCAGGAGAGGTTTTTCTGCATCATGTCCTGGTCGAGACCCGTCATGACGACAACGATGAAGAAACCGCTCAGAAACTGCCTCCAGAAATTTTGCCGGCTTGCCCAGTCCCACTCAAAGACGCGGCACAGCGGGCTGTGGCGTATCGCGTCCCATGTGCCCTGGGCGCTCAAGCCGAGGTGGGAGGCCGTGCCCCACACGATGCCGCCGACGGCGAGCAGCAGGCAGACGGTCTGTACGACATCCGTGCGCACGATGGAGCTCAGGCCTCCCGCGCGCGTATAAATATAAATGAGCAATAGCACCAGGAGGCTTGTGAGGGCGATGGTGAGGTGGCCTTGGGGGAGGAATTGCGCCAACACGACGATTGCAAGATAGAGGCGCGCGGCGGCTCCCGTGAGTTTTGAAAGCAGGAAGAAGAGGGCGCCCGTGCGGTGGGTGTGCGGCCCGAAGCGTTTTCCGAGATACCCGTAGATGCTCGTGAGGCGCAGGCGGTAGTAGAGGGGGAGCAGGAGGAAGGCGACGGCAAAATATCCGGGCACGAACCCCATGCACATCTGCAGGTAGGTCATCTGCGTGGTGCCCACCCATCCGGGAACGCTGACGAGGGAAACGCCGCTCACGCTGGCGCCCACCATGCCGAGCGCCACCATCGTCCACGGCGCACGGCGCCCGGCACGAAAGAAGGCGTCATTGTCTGCCGCTCCCCGGGAACGAAAGGCAATGACGCAAAGTGTGGCGAAGTAGACCACAATCGTGGCCAAGAGTATGGTTGTCACATTGCTATGGGCAGCTGCACTACCAGCGGGCACCTGAGACGATGGCTGCGCCCATGATGACGTAGAAGATGACGTAGAGCAGGACGACGACGGCACCGCCGATGGCCGTGATGATGCTCCACTTCTTGGCGTTGGCGGAAGCTTCCTGGGCGGCTTGGTATTGTCCGGTCATGTAGAGGTTGTTGACCTTGGCGGCATAGACGATTGCCACAATGCCGAGGGGCCAGCAGCAGCAGATGGTCGTGAGGATGGCCCACACGAGGTAGTTGTCGGGCTTAGGCTGGAAGCCTTGTGCTCCAGGCTGTTGTGCCTGCGCGTAGTGTTGCTGATACTGTGCCTGCCCGTAGTTTTGCTGGTATTGCGGCTGCTCGGGTTGCTGAACCTGCGGCTGTGCGGGCTGCTGGTACTGCTGGTACTGCGGCTGTGCGGGCTGCTGAAACTGCGGCTGTGCGGGTTGGGCTGCCTGAAAGAGCGGCTGAAGCTCTGCCACCTGGCCTGCTGCCGTCCATTCAGCCATGCCCTGTGCCCAGACGAGGGTCTGAGCCGTAACGCCCTTTGAGGGGAGCAGGTTGCCGTCGAGCGGGCCTTGCTGCTGGTTGGCAGCGTCGAGGTAATAATAACTGTTCATGACGTACTATGATTTGTTGTTTTAGGTTTGTTTTCGCGACAAAAGTATATAATCTTCATCAATGAACCAAATAGTTGCACTTCTTTTTTCTTGTCAGTGGATTTCCCTCGGGGGGTGGCTGTGTCTAGATGCCCATGACGTTGCGCAGGACCCACCATAGGAAATAGAGCACGACATAGCCCCAAAGCATCCACTGGCTGTGCGTCACGCGCTGCCAGCGCGCTGCTCTTTCTCCCGTGAGGATCCAGTCGCTCACGATAAGGGCTATCAGATAGGGTATGACAAGGATGAGGAAGAGGTTGTAGTGGGCAGCTTCAAGGAGACGCCCGTGGAGTGCAGCGTGGAGTGCGCGTTGGAATCCGCAACCCGGGCAGTCGTAGCCCATCATGCTCTTCCACAAGCACCGTGGCATGAAATCGTGCTGGGTGGGGTTGAGGAAAAAGAGTGCGGTGCAGGCGCATAGGGCGCCCGCACCGAAGATGATTTTTTCAGTCCGGTTCATTTGCGTGGTGCCTGACGAAGCGTCTCAAGCACAAACTTCCAATAGCGGTCTACGCTGGGGATGAAGCAACGCTCGTTCGGTGTGTGGGGGCTTCGCAGCGTGGGACCGAAGCTGACCATATCCATACGGGGATATTTTGCCCCGATCACACCGCATTCCAGTCCGGCGTGCACGACCTCGACCTTGGCGTCCGTTGCGTAGAGTTCGCGATAGATGCTGCTCATGAGGCTGACGATTTCGCTCTGAGGATTGGGCTGCCAGGCTGGATAGGCATGGTCGTAGGTCACCTTCATGCCTGCCATGGCGAAGGCACTCTCAAGGGTCTCGGCACAGCACTGACGCATGCTGTCGCGGCTGGAGCGCACGAGAACAGTCAGTTCGGCCCTTCCGCTACCGATGCTGACGATGCCAAGGTTGGAACTGGTCTCCACAATGTGGGGCACCTCGGGGATCATGCGCATCACACCATTATGGCAGGCACAGATGGCATTCACCAGATTGTCTGCAATCTCGGCCGGCACCTGGCTCTTGGGGCGTTCAGCGTCTTCGACGGTAACGTCAAGCGTTTTCTCGACCACGGAATATTCGTCGCGGAACACGTGCTTCCAATCGGCGATGCAATCCTCCTTGAGGGCTGCTACGTTCTCACGGGGCAATGTCAGCACAACCTCGGCATGGCTACAGATGGCATTGCGCATGTTGCCGCCTTCCCATGAACACAGGCATGCCTCATAGTTGGCAATGGCATCTTGGACGAGACGCCCCATGAGCTTGTTGGCATTGGCGCGTCCTTCGTTGATTTCCAGTCCGCTATGGCCACCAAGGAGTCCCTTTATGGTTATCTTTACGGCAGCGTCGCCTTCGTCCGTGGGTTGTTCTTTGTATTCGAGTTCGGCGTTCTGATTTACTCCGCCAGCAGAACCTACTACCATTTCTCCCTCGGTCTCGTTGTCAAGGTTTAGGAGAATTTCGCCTTTCAACGTGTCGGTTGCCATGTGTTCCACTCCGTACATGGTCGTTTCCTCGTCGGCGGTGATGAATCCTTCCAGTGGACCATGGGGGATTGTGTCGTCCTCGAAGATGCCCATGATGGTGGCAACGGCCATACCGTCATCGCTTCCGAGCGTCGTGTCGCGAGCCTTTACCCACTCTCCGTCAATGTATGTCTCGATGGGGTCGGTCTCAAAATTGTGTGTGCTTTCTTTCGTTTTCTGGGGCACCATGTCCATGTGGCCTTGCAGGGTGATGACTTTACGGTCTTCGTAGCCAGGCGTGGCGGCTTTGTGCATGAGGATGTTTCCAGCTTCATCCTTATGAGCCTCTATGCCGTGTTCTGAGGCCCAGTCGAGGAGAAATTGTTGAACTTTCTCAAGGTGTCCGCTTGGACGGGGCACCTGTGTCAGCAGGTCGAAGTTCTTCCATACGGCCTGCGGCTGTAGATTCTTGATTTCGCTCATATCGTGATATGCTTTTAGTGGTTTAGGCTTTTAGGCGTTTGGTGATTACTTCTCATCAGATGTGCCCATCCCCATGCGCCGAGGAGAACAACGAGAGCCGTCTGAATGGTGTGGACGACAAGTGCAAAAAGGATGGCCTGAGACTCGCTGATGCATGCGGGATAGAGCAGGACGAGCATGGTCTTGACGGCAAAATGCCAGGGGCCGGCACCGTTGGGCGTGGGCACGAGGACAGCGAAACTGCCGACGCAGAACACAAGGAATGCGTCAAGGGGACTGACCACCGACATGAAGTCGAAGGAAAAAAAGGCTATGTAGAAGTGGAGGAAATAGCTTACCCAAATGAGGATGCTGTAGAGCAGGTACAGCCAAAGGCTGCGTACGTGGCGCAGGGAGAGAATGCCGTCGCGTAGCTGGCACAATAAGTCGCCACCGCGTCGCACATAGCGCCTCACGAGGAATATGCCGCCAGCTACGGCCATGGCAAGGCAGAGTGCCGTGACGACATAGCCTGTTGTCGTGAAACGTGCAAGGAGGCTGTGCAGGTCGGTGCCCGTCGTGGACAGAAACTTTGTGAAGACAGGAATCTGCGACAAGAATGCGCATGTTGTCAGCAGGATAATCATCAGGGAGTCCACGATGCGTTCAGTCACTACCGTGCCAAGACTTTTGGCAAAGGGCACACCATCACTGCGCTGCAGGCTTCCGCAACGCATCACCTCGCCAATACGCGGAACTACGAGACTCGTGGCATAGGACAGGAAGATGGCATCCTCGGTCGTACTGCGTCGTGGACGCTCACCCAAGGGTTCCAATGCCAGTCGCCAACGCCAGGCACGAATTTGCTGAGCCAACATTCCAAAGATAAGGCTGAAAAGCATCCACCCCCAGTGCATTTTCGTCTTGATGACGCAGAAAAAGTCCAGCCAGTCAGTCCCTCGATACATCCACCAAAGGATGCCGATGGCCAGAACGAAAGGAAGGATGAGCTTTAGCGCACGTTTCATGCTCAATGATACTTGTATCTTTTGTTTCAAGGCACAAAGGTAATAAAAAATCCACTTCTGCGAATTTTCTACCACTAAAAAGCACTTTTTCCCCAGATGCAAGGTTTTTTCGCTACCTTTGCGCCCATCAATCAGAAAGAAGAATATGAAACTTGTCAGACCAAAGAAGAACTTGGGGCAGCACTTCCTGACCGATTTGCCTACAGCCAGCCGCATTGCCGATACCGTGGATGTATGTCCCGAGCTGCCTGTGCTGGAAGTGGGGCCGGGTATGGGGGTGATGACACAGTATCTCCTGCCGAAGGCGCGAGAAGTTAAGGTGGTGGAGATTGACCGGGAGAGTGTGGCTTTCCTCAGAGCGCGTTGGCCTGAGCTGGAGGAGCGCATCGTCAGTGCAGACTTTTTGCGCATGGATTTGAGCAAAGTGTTTGACGGGCGTGAGTTTGTGCTGACAGGAAACTATCCCTATGACATCTCATCTCAGATATTCTTCAAGATGCTGGATTTCCGTACGTTGATACCATGCTGTACGGGTATGATACAATTGGAGATGGCGCAGCGCATTGCCGCACGGCCGGGTACAAAGGCCTATGGCATTCTCTCGGTGCTGCTACAGATGTGGTACGACGTGGAACTGCTCTTTCAGGTGCCGCCCACGGTGTTCAACCCTCCACCCAAGGTTCAGAGTGCCGTCGTGTGTATGCGACGCAACGGAAGGCAAGACGCCGGATGTGACGAACGCCTACTGCGGCGTATCGTGAAGGGAACGTTCCAGCAAAGGCGCAAGATGTTGCGCGTCAGTCTGCGTCCCGTGCTGTCACAAACTTTTCCCGAAACCGACTTCTCTGCTTTGTTCGCATCGCCCGAACTAACACGCCGTCCCGAACAACTCAGCGTGGAAGATTTCATCGCGCTGACAAACCGTGTGGAGCATGAGGCAGAATGATATGAATCGTAAACCAGTCCTATCTCATTTGTACCTTATCCACTTCATCATCTCCTTTATCGTGGGTTTCTTTCCATACATAAGTATGCCGACACGATAGATTTTTCCGCCAAGCCAGACGAAGGCGATTGCGGTGCCGTAGAGCAGCACGAGCGAAAGAACCTCTTGCCATAAAGGCACGCCGAAGGGAATGCGCACCATCATGACAATGGGCGAGGTCAGCGGAAACAGACTTGACCAAAAGGCCAGGGGCCCATTGGTGTTTTCAATGCTATACATGGCGGCATAGAGACCGAAAATCATGATGAAGACCATCGGCATCATGAACTGTGACGTGTCATCGGCCGAGTTGACGCTTGCTCCCACAGCAGCAAAGAAACTGGCATAGAGCAGATAGCCGCCAATGAACATGAGCACAAACATGATAGCCAACTCCATGTAGGGAAGGTTTTGCAGGGCCTGCAACATCTCGTTATCTCCACCATTGAAGACCGCAGGGTCTACAGGTGTATTCATCTGTGCCATCATGGAGGGGTCGACGTTCCCTGCGGCTGCACCTTCAGGAATGATGATGGGTAGCACGACGGCCATCAAGAGGGCAAGCATAATGCCCCAGATGGCCAATTGCACAAAACCTACAAGGGCTACGCCAATGATTTTCCCCATCATCAGCTGGAATGGCTTGACGGAACTGACCATCAGTTCCATGATACGATTTGTCTTCTCCTCCGTAACGCTTGACATGACCATGCCTCCATAGCTCATGACAAACATGTAGATGAGGAAGGTGAGGATGAAGCCTGCCGCAATGGCTATGTCCGTACTAGAGCTCGTCTCGCCCCCATCGGCATCCCATTTAACTGTGTTTATGGTAACGTTAGCTTCAATGTCGGCGATGATACCCTCAAGGTTGTGGATTCCGCTGGCGGATAGTTTGTCCTTGCGTACCTGCTGGTCAATGCAAGTCTGGACGTAGGAGAGGAGTTCCTGAGAGATTTCTTCACGGCTATACATGGTGAGTCCTCTCGTGCTTCGTGTCAGGTCATCCTGTATCAAGACTACAGCAGTGACGTCGCAAGTGTCGCTGCGAAACTCGGGGAGGACAGATGGCGCTGTGAAGAAATGATAGGAGCGCGTGTCCTTCAGTGCTTCAAAATAGTGACCGGTCGCGTCTACCACAGCCACGCGCTTCTGCTCAGAATCCTTGATGGTACTTAGCCAAAGCGGTAGAGCAACAATTGCCACCATGATAAAAGGCATCAGGATGGTCAGAAGAATGAAACTCTTTTTTTTGACGCGAAAGAGAAATTCCCGCTGGATGATGATGAATGTCTTGGACATGATGTGACTTAAAAGCTTATTCTTGTATTCCCCCTACGACCTGGAGGAATATGTCGTTCATGGAGGGTAGTTGTTCGGCAAAACTCCTGATTTCGGCATGTCGAGCGATGAGGCTGGCAAGGTCGGAATTTGAGAGTGTCGGATTTTTTTGCAGCACAAAGTGGCGCAGTCCGTCGCACTCACTGGCTTCCACGATACAAAACTTTTCCGGTTCGTCACTTATGTCGCCGTCAGTGATGATTACTTCATAAAGCCCAGTACGAAAGCGCTGTTTAACTTCGTGAACATTCCCAGTCAGTACAACATGCGAACGGTTAATGAGGGCAATTTCGTCGCATACGTCTTCAACCGAAGCCATGTTGTGGGTGGAATAGATGACTGTGTGGCCAGCATCGCGTAATGTGAGGATTTCGCGCTTTAGCAGTTCGGCATTTACAGGGTCGAAGCCCGAGAATGGCTCGTCGAAGATGAGGAGCTGCGGCTTGTGGAGGACTGTAATGATAAACTGAACTTTCTGCTGCATACCTTTAGATAGTTCCTCCAATTTCTTGTCCCACCATTCCGTGATTTGAAACTTCTCAAACCACATGATGAGCCTACGCTTGGCCTCATGTTCTGACATGCCCTTGAGGCGTGCCAGGTAGATGGCTTGTTCGCCCACCCTCATCTTGCGGTAGAGACCACGCTCCTCGGGCAGGTAGCCTATCTGCGCAACGTCTTCAGGACGAAACATGTGTCCGTCAAAGAACACTTCTCCCATGTCGGGTGCGGTGATGCGGTTGATGATGCGTATCAGTGTGGTCTTGCCCGCACCATTGGGACCAAGGAGACCAAATACGCGTCCTCGCGGTACCGAGATGCTCACGTCGTCAAGAGCCGTGTGGCTTGAGAATCGCTTTACGATATGACGGGCTTCAAGAAATTGTTCCATAGTCGGGGAAGTATGCTTGGTTTATTATTTCCGCAGCAAAGGTACGCTTTTTTTAGTTGCAGGAAGGTTTTATTTCCAAATATCGACGGATAAGCCTATTTTCAGAGCACCCCAATTCCACTGAGGAAGATGAGGAAGATGACGAAGGGAACAAACCACCTGAGCAGGACGATGATCCATTTCCGGGTGTGGTAAGGATAGTTTCCGTAGTTTGTAAGTTCGTCGCGCAATGTCTTTGATTCCATCTTCCATCCTACGAAGAATGTGATCAGACCTCCACCTACCACAAGAAGGACGTTGGCGGAAACCCAATCAAGGCAATCGAAGATGCTCTTTCCGAAAAGTTTCCAGTCAGCAAGAGGGCCCATGGAGAGTGAGCATAAGGTGCCGATGACAATGACAGAAAGGGTAACGATTGTCGTCGCCGTACGGCGTTTCATACGGAAATCCTCCGCAAGAAAGGCCGTGGGAACCTCGTGGAGCGACACTAACGACGTCAACGTGGCCAGCAGCAGGAGAAAATAGAACATTACACTTACAGCATAAGCCAGCCAAGGAAAAGCACCGAAGGCTTCTTGAAAAACGGACGGAAGGGCAATGAAGACGAGACTGGCTCCCGCATCCGGACGTATGCCAACAGAAAACACTGCAGGAAAGATAATGATGCCTGCCATAATGGCTACGAGCGAGTCGATGCCAGCAACTTTCAGTGCGGTGCCAAGGAGGTCGGTGTCGCGCGAGAAATAGCTGGCGTAGGTACATAAGCACCCCATACCTATGCTCAAGGAAAAGAATGCCTGACCAAGTGCTGAGAGTAATGTGCCGAAAGTCACCTGGGAGAAGTCGGGGCGAAAGAGGAAGGTGAGGCCTTCCTTTGCCCCTGGCGTGAAGAAAGAGCAAATGCAAAGTACGATGAGTAGGATGAAGAGCATCGGCATCATGACTTTTGAAAATCGCTCAATACCTTTCTCAACGCCACGTACAATGATGAAATGAGACATGAGGGCAAAAGCAATGACACAGAGAACGGGGAGGAGTGCGTCAGATGTCAATTCGTTGAAGAAATCAGACCAATAGCCAGGTTGCTTTGCTATGTGGGCAGCGATTGTTGGCGGCGTGGCAAGTGCTTTCAGAAAGTAGGCAAGTGTCCAGCCGGAAACGACAACATAATAACCCATGATGAGCCATCCCGTGATAATGCCGAGTCTTCCCGTTTGCTGCCAGAATGTGTTGCGCGTGAGGCGCTTGTAGGCTTGTGCCGTGTTGGTGTGGGCCGCACGTCCCACCACAAATTCTGCGACAATTAAAGGAATGCCCAGCGTGAGCACACAAAGGAGGTAGATGATGATAAACGCAGCTCCACCATTGTTGCCAGCTTCCACAGGGAATCGCCATATGTTGCCCAGTCCGACGGCTGAACCTGCAGTGGCAAGCACCATTCCCATTTTGCTGGCAAAGTCTTTCCGTTTTTCCATTTCCTGATATATTAATTGTTATGTTTTGTCTGTTTCGGTCGGGTCGCCATTTTTCCTAAACTTTAAGTACCAATAGCAGGATGTCACTTATCGTGAATAGGAGTCCAAGGGTCAGAATGGCATATGCTGTGCGTCGGAATCCTCTTCTGTAGCGGTCAAGACCTGCAAAAAAACACGCAATAGGGACAATCCACAGCAGTTGTGTGATAATATATAGGAGAAAGCGGAGAAAGGCATATTCAGGAGTACCAAAAGGGTGCACGGCAAAGAGAAAAAAAACGCTAAGCACGGCGGGGATAATGCATGGGAATGCCATCAAGAGCACATGGTGTGGAAAATCTTTCATTGCGGTAGTTTCTTATTATGTATGAGGCTGGTTAAAGGTCAAAGTTTGCTCTCACGGTAGCCTACGGCATATCCTTCTCGATAACCATCACTATAGGCATGCTGTTCTGCTGGGGTAGGGTAGGTATTTGTGTCGTCGTATGAAATGCCATATTCGTTTCCGGCTCCTCTGTCGTACGCTCCGGCAAGGTGTCCGTCCTCATGTCCCGCTGTAAGGGGTGAACGCTCGTCCACTCCCACGCTGTCAGGAGGAGCGGCAGGAAGAGTGTCGGGGATCACAGGTAAGATGGTCAGGTCGATAGTGGTGTCGGGGATGGCAATAGGTGCTTTTGCCGTGTCCTCAGGAACCGTCGGTGTTGAGGATGTCGGAGCCTTGACGGCTGCAAGTACGGATGCTGGCATGTGCTCGTCGCTTTTTAGTTTCATGAACCCGATAATGGCAATAAGAGCCAGTGTCGGCAAGCCGATAATGAGCAAACGCATGCCAATGTTTGCCGCAGATGGCTCAGGCTCATTAGCGATATGTGGTTTTTTCTTTCCCATTTTTAATTGTTGAGGTGGCGTAAGTTTTGCTCACAGACGGCGTCGCATCTTGCAACCTGCGTCAAGGCGCAAAAAGATGAACAGCATCAAGGTGAATCCCCATAGCGATGAACCGCCATAACTGAAGAATGGTAGTGGGATGCCGATTACAGGTGTCAGTCCCATCACCATACCCACATTGATGAACACGTGGAAGAGCAGAATGGACATAACACAGTAGCCGTAGACACGGCCAAAGGCTGTATCTTGTCGTTCGGCCAACCATATGAGGCGTAGGATGAGAGCCAGAAAAAGTAGTAATACGAGGCTTGAGCCAATGAATCCCTGTTCCTCTCCGACAGTACAGAATATGAAGTCAGTCTCCTGCTCGGGTACGTATTTGAGCTTTGTTTGCGTTCCGTTCATGAACCCCTTACCCTCAAGGCCACCTGATCCGATGGCAATCTTGCTTTGTCGGACATTGTAGTCAAGACCTTCTTTGACCTCCATCCCCAGTAGCACTCTGACGCGCCCTTGTTGATGTTCGGCCAGGCTGTCAAGGGCAAAGTCAGCCGAAAAAAGGAAGGCCGCGCTGCACACGCCAAAAGCAGCAATGAGATAGTAAGGACGCAGGCGCTCGCCCAGCCCGTGCCAGATGAGATAGGCTGCCATCAGGACGGTCCATACGATTTGTACCCAAACGACATCGTAGCTTTTGATGAAGTAGGACGTGAGATAGGCAGCGGCATTCACCGCAAGACCCGTCCAGAACAAACGTCGTGCATGGGGCGTATGAGGTAGGTAGACGCGCACAAGTCCGCACACGAACAACCAGATGATAAGGAGAACCATGAATTGGCCGCTCACAGCACTTGTCCCAGGGAAAATTTCCTCAGAAAAACGGATTCCCACTACGAAATAGACAACTGCAGCTGCAGCTGTGAAGAGTATGGCACCTGGCATGCCTTCGCGGTAAAACATGAGAAAAAAACTCAGAAAAACCAATGCTCCTCCAGTTTCCTTCTGCATCACGATGAGGCCTAAGGGAAGTAGAACAAAACCAACGGCTTTCAGCAAGTTGCGCATGTCGGACAACATGAATCCATATTGACCCACGAGTTTTGCCACGACGAGGGCTGTGGCACATTTTGCAAATTCGGCTGGCTGAAGGCTCACGGAGCCCAGGCTAATCCACGAGCGCGACCCTTTGATGTCCTTGGCAATGAAGGGCGTGATGATGAGTACGATGAGCATCAGGTAGTAGAATACTTCGGCAAAGAGGTCGAAATACTTCTCGTCAATCATCAGTAGGAAAAGTCCCAGACCCAGCGAGCAACCCATCCACACGAGTTGCTTTCCTGAGCGTGTTCCCCAGGAAAAGAAATCTGTGTCGCCGATTTCGTGGCTGGCTCCGCAGATGCTCACCCATCCCGCACAAATAAGTAGCAGGTAGAGCATGATTATTACCCAGTCGGCGCGGAATGCAGGATTCTCGTGGCGCAGCCTATCTCTCATATCCTCTGTAATTGATGTGACGGCTTTGCAGGCTCGCAGCTTGTGCCTCACTGCCTGGAGCGAGCTGTCCGTTGAGGTATTGTTCCATGATGAGTTTGCCGATGGGGACTCCAAAGGTGGCTCCAAAACCGCCGTTCTCAATGTATACAGCCACGGCGATGCGCGGCTGTTCCATCGGAGCAAAGCCCATGAAGGCCGAGTGGTCGTGACCTCGGTTCTGTGCCGTACCTGTCTTGCCGCATACTTCATAGCCGGGAATGGCAGCACCGTGGCAAGTTCCACCGGTGACGGCACGTCGCATGCCTGCGACGGCCACCTCGTACCATCTCCGTTCGGCCATTGTATAGTGCTTTGTAGTGTAGATGGTGTCGAGTGTGCCATTCTGGATACTGTGGACCACGTGGGGTACGATGTAGTAGCCTCGGTTGGCTACTGTGGCAGCCAGGTTGCATATCTGGAGGGGCGTGGCGGTCACTTCACCTTGTCCGATGGATATTGAGATTACGGAGAGAGGCCCCCATTTCTTGAGGCGCTTGTTGTAGTACTCTGCATTAGGAATCATGCCTCGCTTTTCGCCTGGAAGGTCAACGCCGAGGCGATAGCCGTAGCCCATGCTGACCATAAAGTCTTTCCATCGTGTCATGGCTTCGTCCTGCGAATGATACTTCTTGCGGTTGGCAAGCATGTTGTTGAGGGTCCAGCAGAAATAGGCGTTGCAGGATGTGCCGATAGCGGGCACGAGCGGGATAGGCGAGCCATGGCCATGGCACCCCAGGTGCATGCCTTTATAGTTGAATCCCCGTGCACATGGAAATGCAGTCTCGGGCGTGATTATGCCTTCCTGTAAGCCGATGAGCGCCTGTGTGATTTTAAATGTGGAGCCTGGAGGGTACATGCCCATGATGGCACGATTGAGCATTGGCTTCATGGGGTCGGCCATCAGTTGCTTGTGCAATTCACTGCGTTCGCGTCCAGTCATGAGGCGTGGGTCGTAGGTGGGCCCTGAAGCCATACAGAGTATTTCCCCCGTGGAGGGTTCTATGGCCACGATAGCACCGAGTTTCCCTTCCAGGAGACGTTCGGCGAGAGCTTGCAACCTCATGTCTATTGATAGCGTGAGGTTTTTTCCTGGAATGGGTGCTTTGTCAAACTCGCCATTGCGGTAGTGACCTTTGATGCGCCCGTGGACGTCACGCAGGAGGATGCGTAGGCCTTTTTCTCCTCGGAGTTGCTTTTCATAGGAGCGTTCTACGCCCAGTTTTCCAATGAAGTCGCCGCTCTTGTAGTATCCGTCTTCTGCATCGGCGATGTCTTTTTCGCTAACTTCTCCCACGTCGCCCAGAATATGGGCAGCCAGGTTGGTGGCATATCGTCTTTGCGTGCGCTTCTCTATGTCAAATCCTTTGAAGCGGAACAACTTTTCACGAAAGAGGAGAAACTCTTCCTTCGGTATCTGCGTCATGAAGAGTTGAGGTTTGAAGCGGCTGTAGCCTTTCTGCTCTTTGATTTGTTTGCAGCGTGCCACGTAGTCATCTACGGTGATGCCCACCGTTTCGCAGAATGCCAGTGTGTCAAGTCCTATCTGGTCGTTCATCGTTACGAGGATATTGTAGGAAGGCTCGTTGTAGACCAGTAGGGAATCGTTGCGGTCTGTGATGAGTCCGCGTGAAGGATAAAGGATGTCGCGTCGGAAGGCGTTTGAATCGGCGCTTTTTCGGTAGTCGTCGCTCAGAAGCTGTAGGGTGAGCAAACGTATGATGTAGATGGTAATGATGCCGATGGCAATGCCGCCGATGACGTAGCGTCTGTTGCTGAAAGCGTCTTGTGTGGTCATGGGCGGTGAACGTTATCTTTCGTTTCGCAGCACTTCAAAGAGTGCGATGAATACGAGCGTGAAGACTGTGCTGCCCACAATGTTGATCAACAGTTGGAGGGGAAAATAGAATGCGAAGTCTTCAATGATGTGGAAGAGACTGACATGTATGAGTACGGCCGATGCGGCATAGTTGAGAAAGCCTGTCCATTCCAGTGTCCGCACATTGGGCAGCAGCGTGGTGTCGTCGTCAAATTCTTTGGGTGCGAAAAGGTGGAGTAGAAATGGGATGGATAGCCCCGAGGCTGTACCAGCGGCTGCGGCGATGCCAGGCGTGTTTGATCCCATGTCGGCAAAAAGTCCCAGGGTGAAGCCCAATGTAACGTAGAGCCAGCGCGGCGTGCTGGCGGGAAGTATTAGCAGGGCGTAGACATAGGGCATGGGGGTGGCATAGCCCCACAAGTGCACATGATTGAACACCACCACTTGCAGCAAGGGCAGGAGGATGAGCCAGAACAGGCGGCGAAGTGCAATCTGTAACATGAGATGGTAAGTCTTCTGTTGCTAGTGGAAAATGGATGTTCAGAGGTCGGGCTCAAGTTGCGCGGCGCGCTGGCGCAGCGAATCAGTCTCAGCTTTGTAGGAAGTGGAGATTATGTTGACGTCGCGCAGTGTGGAGAAGTCAGCTCCGAGATGTACGATGAGAGTGTAGCTTTGTCCGTCGGAGGAATTTCTGACTTCAGTCACGCGACCTACGAAAAGGCCGGGTGGGAAAACGGCGCTGAAACCGCTAGTCTCAACGATGTCGTCCTTCTTTACTTTTGCATAGCGTGGTATGTCGTCAAGCGTGGCATAGCGCAAGTCCTTCCCGTCCCATGTCAGCGAGCCGAAATAGTTTCCTCCGCGTACGCGACAACTCAGGTTTGAGCGGCGGTTGGTTAGGGGAATGACAAGGCTGTTGTGCTCTTCGCAGAGGTAGACAATACCCACAACGCCTTGTCCACCTACGACACCTTGTTCGGGACGGATGCCGTCGGCTGTGCCACGATTGACAACAATATAGTTGTTGCGCCGTTGCGTGATGCTACTCACGACATTGGCCGCCGTCATTGATAGGTCTGCAGCAGCCTGCTGTGTCAGAGAGTCGGTGAAGTGGGATGCCCCCCCCTTTTTGGCAAGGGCTTCGCGGAGCTTCTCGTTCTGTTGTTGTAGCAAGATATTGCGGCGCACGAGGTCGCTGTTGACATAGCGCAAATTTAGGTAGGACTCTCCTTCGCCATAGAGTGCATTGAGGCGAGCTGTCACCCGACCAGCTGCAGTGAGCCATACATTCCCCTGATAGCTGTTAAAGCGAAAGAGGAGCGTGAAGCTGACTGCCTCAAGCACGAGAAACAGGAAGAGATAGTTGTAGCGACGGAGGAACTCCAGGATTGTGCGCATCGCGGGAGGTTACTTCATGAGGCACGTAAAGTCGTCGACGTTTTCCAGTGCAATGCTTGTACCTTTTGCTACGCAGAGCAGGGGATCGTCTGCCACGATGAAGCGTATGTTAATCTTGTCCGATAGACGCTTTGCCAGTCCTCGTAGCAAGGCTCCGCCCCCCGTAAGGTAGATGCCGTTGCGAACGATGTCGGCGTAGAGGCCCGGAGGTGTAAGCTCAAGGGCACTGATGACAGCTTGCTCTATGCGGGCAATGCTTTTGTCGAGGCAGTGGGCTATTTCCTGGTAGCATACAGGCACCTCCATAGGTAGCGACGTGATCTTGTTTGGGCCATGGACGATGTAGTCCTCGGGTCCTTGCGCTTCGCCCAGGTCTGTGAGTGCCGAACCTACGTTAATTTTGATGCTTTCGGCCATGCGCTCGTCGATTTTGACATTATGCTGACGGCTCATGTACTGCTGGATGTCGTCGGTGAGGTCGTCGCCAGCCACCTTGATGGAGTTGTTTGACACGATGTTGCCCAAGGAGATGACGGCGATTTCCGTGGTGCCGCCGCCTATGTCTACAATCATGTTTCCGTCAGGCTGGTTTACATCGATGCC
Source organism: Alloprevotella sp. (assembly GCA_017446765.1). Taxonomy (GTDB): domain Bacteria; phylum Bacteroidota; class Bacteroidia; order Bacteroidales; family Bacteroidaceae; genus Alloprevotella. The sequence continues at coordinate 34,909 of JAFSQD010000027.1, read as the reverse complement.
GCAACCAATAGCTGCGGCCATGGGTTCATAGATGAGGTAGACGTCACGTCCGCCGGCATGTTCGGCACTGTCGCGAACAGCACGCAACTCTACTTCTGTCGATCCGCTGGGTACGCCGATGACCATGCGCATCTGGGGCGAGAAGAGGCGGCGTCCGGGATGCACCATGTGAATGAGGCCACGCATCATTTGCTCGCACGCATTGAAATCGGCGATGACACCGTCGCGTAGGGGACGCACTACTTTTATTTGGGGAGGCGTCTTGCCATACATCTGCTTGGCCTTGATGCCCACTGCCAGCAGTTTGTCGGTCAATGCCTCAGTGGCCACGAAGGAGGGCTCGTTGACAACAATCTCGCCATCGCTGAGGATGAGCGTGTTGGCCGTTCCGAGATCCATCGCAAGTTCTTGTTTGAAGGAAAAGAAGCTTCTGAGGAAATTCATAGCTTTTGTATTTCGTGTTTCTTGAATATGTGTGATTGTTATTTGCTTTCAAACCACGTGCGGATAGCCGTGTCGTAGCGGCTGCTGACGCTGAAGGCACGCAGGGCCAAGGCACGGCGCTCTTCCAGTGAGGTCTTTGCTCCGCGCAGGCGTAGGATATCTGTGAGTGTGGCGTAGTCGTCGCGCGAAGGAATGATGACGACGTTGTGAAAGTTCTTTGCCGCCGCGCGGATGAGACTGATGCCGCCGATGTCAATCTTTTCAATGATATCTGCCTCGGAGGCTCCATTGTTGACAGTCTCTTCAAAGGGGTAGAGATCCACAATGACGAGGTCTATGGGAGGAATGGCATATTTTGTCATCTCTGCCTGGTCCTCAAGTAGCTCGCGGCGTCCCAGGATGCCGCCGAACACTTTCGGGTGGAGTGTCTTGACGCGTCCGCCGAGGATGGAGGGGTAGGTCGTGAGGTCTTCCACGCGCTGACAGGGTAGGCCGATGCTCTCAATATGGGCATGCGTTCCGCCTGTGGAGAGGAGCCGCGTGCCATTCTGATGGAGCATCTGTAGGAGGTCGTCGAGTCCGTCCTTGTGATAGACGGATACGAGGGCGTTGCGGATGGGTCTGATGTCGTTCATATATGGATGGTTGTTGATGTTTGCTTTCGGAAGAAAGAGAAGTTTACCGAGCCGTAGGCACGGTGTTCCAGAAAGTCTTCTCGTGTGGAGAAGTCCTGACGGTCGCCATGTTCCAGAACGAGTAGTCCACCCTCGCGCAAGAGTCCTCCGGCAAGGATGCGGTGCGGCAGTTCCGGAAGTTCTGGCAGCGCATAGGGAGGGTCGGCAAACACAAGGTCAGCACTGGGTGTAGCACGTTCGATGTAGCGTAGGGCATCCGTGCAGAGGAGCGTCGCCGCTGTTTCATCCAGTTCTCGCAGAAAACTGCGTATGAAGGCCGCATGCTGGCGGTCGCGCTCCACGCTTATTACTTCCTGGCAGCCTCGTGAGAGCAGTTCCAGCGTAATGCTGCCTGTACCTGCAAAGAGGTCTATGGCGCGTGTGTGTTCAAAGTCCACGTAGGCTCGTAGGACATTGAAGAGGTTCTCCTTTGCAAAATCCGTCGTCGGCCGTGCCTTGAACGTCCGTGGCACCTGAAAATGGCGGCCTTTGTATTTTCCTGTGATGACGCGCATGGGAGTCGAAATGGAACTTATACCGAGGCAGTGGCACAGGCCAGGTCAAAAGGCATGTTGCCAGACTGCTCTTTTGGGGAGGCTTGGGGGCTGAAAAGTCGGATGGTGCGCAAGGCTTCCTCCGTGAGGGTGTCGTTGCCACATAGGTCAATGGAGTCGCGGTGCGCATCAAGGCCCAGTGTGGATGCGAGATGGTATGCGAAATAGGCTACATCCGATGCTTGTCTCACCTCAAAGGTGTTCACGGCGAGGAGGCGCAGTCCCTCGAATACGGCAATGTCGGCCGCCGTTTCGTGGAGGTGGATGAGCATGCGGCGGCGTCCGTCCTCCTGAAGGCAGGTGCGGGCATGGTGGCGCAGCACGTGGGTCAGGCATGCAGAGAAGTGAACTTCGCCGAAGGATTCCTCCAGGGCTTGGCACGTATCTTCAGCCATGGAATAGATGAGTACGCAGTTGGCCGCCGGCAACGTGTCGTAGAACACGCGCTCGCCTGCCTTCTCGGGCATGACGAAACGCAGCAGGGATTCGCACGTCTCTTCTGTAAAATCGGCCAGAGGCACCACAGTGACGGCTGTGCTCAGGAGTACCTCTGTGCGAGGTGCCATGAGGGACAGGAGCGCTTCCGTGTCGCGAGCCTCGCGGAGGTTCACGCTGAGCGATGTGTGCTGCCGTACCTGCCATGGGGCAAACTGCACGACATCACCGCTCCGCCCGCTATGGTAGGCAAAGCTCAGGTCTGTGTCCGAGAGGCGGACATAGCGGGTCGCGCGAGGTGATTCGTTGTCTGTCGTCATGCGTTACGTCTGTTTTGAGAGGGCCATATGATGCATCGCCCAATGAGTGCAGCCAATGCTATGCCCGTGCTGTTGGCGACGAAGTCCAACCAGTCGCCTCCACGGTGGGAGGTGGCGTATTCTTGCAACAGTTCTATCACGGCACTCATGGATGCTGGAAGCAGGACAAGCCACGCGAGTGTGTGCGCCCAATGCAGGCGCGTGTGAGAACGGCTGTATTCCCACCACATGACAAGGCTTGTGACGAGGTACATACCCACATGGACCAACTTGTCAATGCCGCTAAATCCGTCCAACTTTGTCTGGGGTGGATGGCAGAAGCACAGCAGCCAGATGAGGGCTATGCAACAGAGCGTCAGTGGATAGCGTTTTAGCATGTTTCGTGCGCCCATAGTGGAGAATTTGGGCTGCGAAGTTACGATTTCTCTTTGGAAATTGTTTTGCCCATAGGGGATTTTTTTCTCCTCATCCTTATTTTCATTTCTTTTCCTCTTCATCTTCCGTTTTCGAGATGCGCTCCTTTGCAGTTAAAGGTACCTTCTCGCCGTAAAAGGATGGGATGTATTATCATGGAGATTACATCGTGTGGCACAAGGGAGTACATCTTACAAAAAATAAAATGCGCATCGCGCGCGAAATTGTGCGCTTTGTACTTTGTTGTAAGGTGTCTTTTTGCTACTTTCGCCTCGCAAAAACGTACAATTTAAGTTTTTCTTATTATCTAACAAACTAACTAACACAATGAAAAAGAAACTCTTACTCCTTTCTGGCGTAGTGGTTTTCTCTGTGTCTGCACAAGCGCAGTATCTGAAGGACAACTACGTCTCTTGGGGCGGTGCGAGCGAGATGTTTGGCACGACGCTTCAGAAATGGACTCCGGGTTCGCAGGTAAGTGAAGACGACAATTTCTTCATTTCCCGCATCAAGCCCAAAGCGCGTTTCCGTAACGCTGCCACGCAGGTGATGGATACCCTCCAGGCCACCTACGACAAGAAACTCCTCATGTGGGTGCCCATCAACAGCATCAACGAGACGGGATGGAACCGCAACGCCTTGCCCGACGGAGTCTTTGACTCTGAAGTATTCTCCATGTGGAGTTACGTGACACACTGGGGTAACTGGACTGCTCCGATGGGACGTGTGCCCGCAGCCATGCTCGACGCGGCTCACAAGAACGGTGTGGCCGTCAGCGGATGTGCCTCCGTGCCAAATGCAGCTATCTCCGCTGCCTGGCAGAACAGCTTCCTCAATATGATTAATGAGGGAGCCGACAAGACGGCAAAGTACATGACCTACTACGGACTGGACGGCTTCGGCTACAACTCCGAGTGGTCAGAAGGCAGTGTAGCCGTCACGGAAGCACTTGCTCCCTTCCACGCTGCACTTGTCAAGAAGATGCGCGAGACGAATCCTCTGTTTGAGAACATCTGGTATACTGGAACGACTGATCTTGGTACCATTAACTTCAGTGGTATGCTCAGTAGTCAGAACCAAGGCATCTTTGGTAACAGCGACAACATCAGCACGTCGTTCTTCTTGAACTACAACTGGAACAACAGCACCTGGATCACGCAGTCGCTGAACAAGGCAAAGACCTTGAAGCGCGACCCGCTGGACCTCTATGCAGGCTTCAACCTCCAGGGTGCAGACCCCACCAGCTGGACCTTGCTCGGCAAGACCCACTACAGCATCGGTCTCTGGGGCGCTCACAGTGCCAACATGTTTTTTGAGAGCCGTCACGAGAAGGGTTCCGACCCCGCCGTGAAGCAGGCCACCTACCTCATGCGTACAGAGCGCTGGTTCGGCGGTGGCACACGTAACCCTGCAAACCTGCCTGGATTTGTCGACAGCGACAACTACAATGCCGACAACGTCAAGTTCCACGGCATGGCAAAGATGATGTCCGCACGCAGTTCTCTCTGCTGGAACCTCAGCGAAGAGCCTTTCATCACATACTTCAACCTGGGTAACGGTCGCTACTTCAACTGGAAGGGCCGCCAGCAGCACGACCGCGACTGGTACAACATCGGCGTGCAGGACTATCTGCCCACTTGGCGCTACTGGTTCACGAGCACCCTGCTCGGCCACAAGGCCACAGACGTGCCCGCAACGGGACTTGACGCTCAGTTCACGTGGGACGATGCCTACGTAGGCGGTTCCACGATGCGCGTATTTGGTTCGACGGACAACGAATACCTCCACCTCTTCAAGACGCAGTTTGCGCTTCAGGAGGGCGATGTCATCACGTTCCGCTATAAACTCCGCAGTGGCTCGGGTAAGGCCAACCTCGTCTTCACGGCCGAGGGCGCTGAGAACACGGCCATCAACGAGGCCGACTACAACGTCCTCTCCACTGATCAGGAAGCCGACGAGGAGGACTGGATTACGAAGCAGTTCACCGTCAGCGGAGACCTTGCCGGGAAGACGCTTGCTCTCGTAGCGCTGCACTTCCAGCAGGCTCAGAACCTCGACCTCTACTTCGGCGAATTCTCCATCGTACGTGGCACGAGCGCCACGCCCGCTACGCCTGAGGTGACGAGTGCAAAGATTCTTGCCTCCCATCGCGATGGTGTCGACGCGAAGCTCATTTGGAACATGCCCAACCTCAAGGCAGTCGGCGAGCCCGTCTACAACACTGACGTCAACACTTCTCTCTTCAAGCTCTGGAGTCAGCAGGAAGGTCAGGAGCCCGTCTTCATGGGCGTGACCACAAGCTGGGCAGGCCTCATGTTCTGTGCCCCCGTAGACTTCACGATGTTCGGCACCGACACCCGCGTACGCCTTGGTGTTTCCGCGCTGAGCCTCGACCACAAGAGCGAGAGCCCCATCGCATGGAGCGACTACATGGAGACGGGTGTTTATACCTATAGCGACAACATCCAGACCAACAAGAACCTCATCACGCAGAACGAAGCTTTCACCATGTCCTATGTGGATCCGAACCATGAAAGCGGTACTTGGACGCTCATCCACGAGGATGGCACGACGGCCTTCTCAGGCGAAGGTACCAGCGTAACGGTTCCCGGCCTTGAGAAGCTCGGTAGCTACTCCCTGAAGCTGGACGGTAAGACACACAGTGGTACGACGGTGAAGGACGAAGCGCGTACTTTCGAGGATTATGTGAAGATAGAAGATGCCAAGTTTGGCCGTCTGCCCGAAATATATACGCTTACGGCAAACGGTTCTGAGACTGGCATCCAGGTGGAGAAGAACGATGAGGTAAGCATGGTCTATACCGGTAAGTCCTCCGACGGTGGTACGTCTCAGGCAGTCGACTTGAAGGAAAGGAACTTTGGCTTCAGCGTGCTTGATGCTGGTCTGACGGGCAAGGCTTCCTTCTCCCTCGCCTTCTGGCTTAAGGTCAACAACGTGCCCAGTGCTACGCAGTTCTTTGCCGTAGCCGACAAGAGTGGCAACTGGCCTCTCACCGACTGGGGCTGGAACTGGAGCACGCTCGACAAGGCTGGTGGTCTTGTCTTCACCTATCGTAACTCCAATCGTGCAGAAGCTCCTCCTGCCTCCAAGTATGAATATCCTGCCGGCACGATGCCCCTCGGCGTCTGGACTCACGTGGCCATCGTCTTCGACCGCAAGGCTGACGGCACGGCACGCCACCAGCTCTACGTCAATGGTAAGTTTGTGGAACCGACTGTTTACCAGGATGGTGTAGAGACGACAGACAAGTATCTGCCCGTGCTTGATATGAATGGCACCGTTGGCAACAATCCCTGGATGTGCATCGGCGGTCCGGCCAGCGGACGCGGTGGCATTGATGGCGTTGTGGACAACTTCCAGCTTTGGAAGAAAGCTATCTCCGAGGAGGAAGTGCAGAAGTCCATGGGCGCTCTCGACCCGAACAACCTGCCTGCAGGCCTTTCCTGCCTCTGGAACTTCGAGACGAAGCCTGTAAGCGGTAAGGGATTCACGGCTGTAGGTGCTACGCCGGGCCTTGAGTGCGGTTCCTACGAACTCATTAAGCTTGAGGGTGAGGGTCGTGCCCAGCCCCATTACGTGGATCAGGTTTACACGGCAGGTTGTGCCGCTGCGAAGGACACGGCATACCCTGTGCTCACCGAGCCCAGCTGGAAGGCTGTGAAGGGCACGCTGACGGATATGACGGGTAATAGCGAGGCTGGCTCCGCAAAGGTCAGCTACAAGAAGGATGGTGTCTATAACGTAACGCTGACACTCACTAACCCGCTCGGTTCCGACTCCAAGACCTTCAGCGCCATCACCGTGGGTCAGCCTGACGGCATTGCCGACGTGGAAGGTGGCGAACTCCGCACCTACACGGTGGGTGACGTGGTATACGTAGAGTTTGCCGAGGCTGGCAACTACGAAGTTCAGGTCTACAACGTGGCCGGCCAGCTTGTCGCTGCCAAGGCTGCCGCCGTTACAATGGCCGACCGCATGCAGGTACGCCTGCCGCAGACGGGCGTGTACGTGCTCCGCGTGGCTCGCGATGGCAAGGCTGTGAAGGCTGTGAAGCTTCTTCGCAACTAAGAGTCAGGGTTTTCCCTAAGTATAATCTGGTGCGCTCCCATTGTGGGGGCGCACCTTTTTTTGTGCAGTGTTTTGGTGTAGGATGGCGCGGGGAGAGGAAGCATGAAAAAGCCTTCCCGTTGTGGCGGGAAGGCTTGTGGTGGGTGGGAGAGGGTGTGTCTCTGTATGTGTTGAGGACAGCTGCTCCAGGGAGTACGCGTTACTGATGTTGTTCGCGGTAGAGGTCGTTGACCGTCTTCACGGGATTGAAGGTCTCGAGGGGCACTTCGACAAAGATGGTGTTCCAGTCGCTCATGGCGCCGTTCCACAGTCCGGGAAGTTCGAGGGCCTTCAGTTCACGTCCGTCCTTGCTCTTGTGGGAGATGAAGCCCGTCTGCGGGTCGACAAAGTCGGGCAGATGGAAGGCATCGCCTCGGAAGTCGCGCAGTGCGCACACGAGGTCGACGGGGTTGAAGTGTGTGCCGCCTTCAAACATGGCTTTTTTCTGTGGGTCGGCCATGTCGATCTGTGAGCTTTCCAGTATCTGCAGCGAAACGGTGCCGTCGGGATTATAGGCACGGAATGGTCCGCCGCCGGGCTCGCCCACGTTCCTTACCATTCCGCAGACGCGGAGCGGGCGGTTGAGCTTCGTAAAGAGATAGTCGGCCAGTTCGAGGTCGGCGAAGGTGCGGTCCGTGTGGCAGCATAGCGTATCTTCCAGGAAACGGAGCATCTCGTCCATTTCTTCGCGTTCGGGCAGTCCGCCGTCCAGTGCTTCAAGGTATTCGAAGATTTGTGCCTGCACGTCCACCAGGATGCCAGCCAAGAGGCGCTTGTAGCGCACGGTGGCCTCTTTCAGACGGTCGGGGACGACGTTGTCGATGTTTTTGATGAAGACGATGTCGGCATCAATGTCGTTGAGGTTCTCTATGAGGGCACCGTGTCCGCCGGGGCGGAATAGCAGCGAGCCGTCGTCTTGTCGGAAAGGCGTGTTGTCAGGATTGGCGGCTACGGTGTCGGTGGAGGGCTTTTGCTCTGAGAACGATACGTTGAAGCGTGCGCCGTATTCTTTTGCGATGGCGGCTTGCTTTTCGTCCACGAGTTGCTGGAAGAGGGCGAGGTGTTCGGGCGACACGGTGAAGTGTACGCGCACGTTGCCGGCTGCATCTTTCGCATAGCGTGCGCCTTCGACGAGGTGTTCCTCTGCGGGTGTGCGTGCACCGTCGTCGTAGCGGTGGAACTTCAGGAGGCCTTTCGGAAGTTTTCCGTAGCCCAGTCCCTCGGCACGTAGCAGGGCGCTGACGATGTCGTGTAGGCGACCGGCCTGTGTTAAAGCCTGGATGTCTGCTCCATAGAGGCGCTTGCAGGCCGTGTCGAGGTCGGCATAGAAAGCAGCGTGGGGCAGGTTTTCAAAAAAATGTTTGATGAAGGGGCTCTCGGCATGACCCTCCTCTTCGTCGAGATAGGCGAAGAGATCCTTGAACATGCGGCTTGCAGCTCCGCTTGCGGGTACAAACTTTACCACTTGGTGGTTGTCGCCGAGGTATTCGTCCCATGCGTCGAGTGCGGCCTGCGCTTCTTCGGGTGTGGGGCGTAGTATGCCATTGCCGACGGTGGCGGCACCGTCCAGTTGCAGGTAGGGGAATCCGGCCTTGAAGGCGGCCAACTGTTCACGCAGCGTCTCCTCGCTGATGCCTTTGGCTGCGAGGAGTGCTTTGTCCTTTTCGTTGATCATGGATGATAGGAAAGTATTGTGATTGGTTTTCATGAGCATGTCAGCCCCGTGCGACGGGTTGTCCAGGAAAGAATGTCAGCAGTTCGTCGTCATCAAGGCTGCGGCAGGCCGGCATCGAGTGGGCAAAGAGCCGCAGGAGGCTGAGGGTTTCTTCGCGTGGCGAAGCAAGTGTGCGTAGAGGTTGTTCCATAGGCGCGGTGTCTTTTAGGGTCATTTGTTATATAATAACGCGCGTGCATGTTGTTTTATTGCACATGTGGCTAAAAAATGTGCCCCGTGCAAATAAGCACGGGGCACACGATGTTGTAGGGACGGCTTGTGGCGTGTGTGATCAGTCCTCGTCCTGGTCTTTTCCGTAGTATCCGTAGGCTTCGTCGCCTTTTCTGCCGTAACCGTATCCGTATCCGTAGCCATAGCCGTAGGTGTAGCCATAGCGGTAGCTGCCGTATCGGCTGGAGACGTAGCTGGTGGCGTTGAGCAGGAGACTCATGTGGTTATACTTGCCGTCGCGGTAGAGTTCGTCGATGTCCTTGAGCAGTCGGCGGTCCATGACGCCTACGCGCACGACGAAGAGCGTGGCATCGGCATAGTCCTTGATGATGGTGGCGTCGGCCACGATTTCGATGGGTGGACAGTCCACGAGGACGTAGTCGTAGTGCTGGCGGGCATAGTCGAACACCTCACCCATTTCCTTCGTGAGCAGCAGTTCGGTGGGGTTGGGAGGGATGATGCCCACGGGCAGCAAGTCGACATTCTCGCCGAAGCCGTTTGTCACGATGTAGTCGGCTATGCTTCCGCTTCCGTTGCCCAGATAGGAAGTAAGTCCTTGCTTTTGGTGTTTATGCAGCATGTGGCTCAGGGAGGCGCGTCGTATGTCGAGGTCGATGCAGAGCACCTTCTTGCCGTTCAGGCTGAGCGTTCGCCCGAGGTTTGCCGTGATGAAGGTCTTGCCGCTTCCAGGGTTGAAACTTGTCACCATGACGATCTTCTTTTCTTCGTGTCCTTTGCCAAGGAAGAAGTCGAGCTTCGTGCGTACGAGGCGGAAGCTTTCGTTGATCATGTTGCGCTTTCCGGCTTCGATGACAATCATTCGTCCCTGTTTCTTCTTGTGTTGCCACCAGTGGCGCTTGCGTTCCGTCGTGGGCACTTCGCCGAGCAATGGCGTGACCATACCTTCCAGGTCCTTGCGTCCGCGTACGCTCTTGTTGAGAATCTCGCGGAAGTAGATGATGCCGGCCGGAATGGCGAGTCCCATGACCAGTGCGATGAGCAGGATCATGCGGCGCTGCGGGCTGGTGGGTGCCGAGCTTCCGATTGGGGGCTGGATGATGCGGGTGTTCCAGGCCGTGTAGGCCTTGGAGAGTTCGTTCTCCTCACGCTTTTGGAGGAGGTAGATGTAGAGGGATTCCTTCACCTTTTGTTGGCGTTCGACTGCGAGCAGCTGTCGTGCCTGTCGGGGATTGGCGGCAATCTTCTGGTTGGTTTCTCCCTCGCTCTGTTGCAGGTTTGCGAGCTGCGTCTTGAGCTGTGCGATGACATTGCTGAGCGAGCGGAGTATGGCGCTGCGCTGTTCGCGTAGCTGCTCGTCGTAGTTCTGCACGATGGGCGAGCCTTCGCTGCTGTTTGCCAGCATTTCGTTGCGGCGCAGGGTGGTCTGGTTGTAGGCCTGTATGAGGGATTCGGTGCCGCCGGCATTCTGCAGGGTGTTGCTGGGGAGCAGGTGTCCGAGCTCGCTGTTGGCGCGCATGTGCTGTTCCAGATACTGGGCCATGGAGATTTGATTGTTCAGGTTAAGTATCTGGTTGTAGTTCTGCGTGCTCTGGTTCATGATGATGCCCCCTGCGGCGGCCACGTCGGGCAGCAGGTTCTGGCTCTTGTAGTCGGAGATGTCGCGGTCTACGTCGCCGAGTTCCTGTGCGAGCGTGTTGAGGCGTTCGGTGATGAAGTCGGACGTACTTTCAGCGATGCGGTTCTTGTCCTTGAGCCAGTTTTCGTTGTAGACGTCGATGAGCGTCTTGAGCACGTCGCTTGCGCGTGCGGGCACCTCGTCGCTGAGCGTGAGGTTGAGGATTGTGCTTTCCTTGTCGCTCTGTGCTACGGAGAGGCGTCCCGAGTAGATGGCTCCTGCCACGCTGACGGGAATCTTTGTAACCTTGATCTCATCGCCGAACCATCTGTCGTCGTAGGCTGCGGTGGGCGTGATGCGGATGGTGCCGAAGGGTGTGCGCACGTTTTGTCCCAGGGTGATGTCTAGGCTCTTGCCCGTTTCCTCGCCGCCTACTGTGATGTCGCTGAGGTGGGCGCGCTTGTTCTTGCCAAGGCTGAGCGTGAAGCTGAAGCTTTGGTAGTTTTCGATGTCGCTGCCGAGCGTGATCATGACGGGCGCGTCGTTGTAGAGCGGGCGTTCGTATAGGCGTTGGGGTACGGTCATCTGCACGTCGAGGCGCAGGCGCTGTGCCACTTCCTCCATCAGGATGGGAGCGGAGATGGTGGCCGTCTCGTTGACGATGTTTGAGCGGCCGCTGATGAGTCCCAGGTCGGTGAACTCCTGCATGGTGGAGGTGTTCTTTCCGCTCTGTTCGTCCTTGATGAGCAGCTGCGTGGTGCGCGTGTAGATGGGCGTCGTGGTGAGAATCTTGAAAACTGCGGCACTGAGGGCGATGATGACTGCAAAGAGAAACCAGTACCACTTGGAAAGCATGAGCAGGAGGAGCTCCTCGAGGTTGAAGTTCGTGGATTCCTGCTCTTTTGCTTCGAATTCTTCGTTTGTCATGTCGAGTTTTAGTTTTTTTTCGGGCGCAAAGATATGAAAATGTTTCTGTATTGTGCGCTATGGGGTGATATGTTTTTTGTTCTCAGTGCCTATTTGTCAAGTGGGCTTTACCATTTTGGGGTTCAGAGGCTTCTGACGCTGAGGTTTCTGACGGTGCTCTGGTAGCTTCCGGTCTGCATGAGGGGGAAACGGAGTGTGGGCACGGATGCCATCTTTCCCTGCGTGTCGGGCATGGTGACCCATTGGCGCCGGAGTTCCTGCTGTAGTTTTCCGCCCACGTAGAGTCGTGTGCTCTCGTTGTTGCCTTCGATGGTGATGCGTACGGTTCCCTCGACGGGCAGGCGGTAGTCGAAGCGGAAGAGGTAGCCGTCTCGTTCGAATCCGAGGCATGCCTCTTCGGGGTCGGAGAGGTAGAAGCGTGCGTCGAGGTCCTCGGTGAGGATGGTGCCTGGCATTTCGGGCTTGCAGTCGACGGTGAAGGACACGCTGTAGGGGTATCCGGCGCACTTGGGTGCCGATGGCGGCAGTTCGCTGTCGGGCTGCAGGGTGTCAAGATAGTCGTAGTCGACGTGGCGGCCGAGGAGGTTGACGCCGGGTGCTTCGGAGAGGGTTGTGCGCAGGGAGTCAAACTGGGGGTAGGGGAGGGTTGTGGCTGCTCCTGCCCAGGTTTTCTGTGCAATGGTTTGCAGTGCGGGGAAGAGGCGGTGGTGGATGTCGGCCGTGGAGATGCCGTTTCCGGGGTGGTCGTTCCATACGGCAAACATTCCGCCGCGCACTTGCGGGTCGTTTTCCTCAAACTGTATCTTTCCGAAGTTGGCGGGTGTCCAGTGTTCGTAGAGGTACTGGCAGTTGAGGTAGTCGTAGTAGTAGCCGGCGGCGGGCACTATGTAGACGAGGCCGTCGGGAATGGAGAGGAGGTCGTAGCCCAGCTCGTGCATTTCCTTGGGGTCGGCGTAGTCGTTTGACCAGCAGTACATCAGGACATCCTTTGAGCGTACGGGTGTCTGGCCTTTAGCGTGTGTGAGCGAGCCCCAGCAGGCTGCCGTCTTGCCTCTCTGCTGCACGAATCCCAGGTAGCGGTCGGTCATGGCGCGGAAGGCTTCGACCACTTCTGGCTTGCGGTTGTTGTATTCGTCGGTGCCGATGTGTACGTAGCGTCCGGTGAAGACGGGGTTCTCGCCGTCGATGTATTCAGAAAGGAGGCTGTCGAGGAAGGTGTAGGTGTTGGGGTGGAAGAGGTCGAGGTGGTCTTTTCCGTAGTCCTTCGAGCCTATTTCGGGACGTATGCGGGAGAAGCAGAGGCTGTGGGCGGGGAAGTCGATTTCGGGTATGATTTCGACGCAGTGCCGGCGTGCGAACTCCTGGAGCTGCTGGAACTCGAGCTTTGTGTAGAATCCGTCGGTGGCGGTAAGCTCGGGGAAGAGGTCGCTCTCGAGGCGGAAGGCTTGGTAGGTCTGGTCCCAGTCGTTGTGGTAGTACTTGGGGAATCCGCAGTCGTTGAGGTGGATGTGGAGGGTGTTCATCTTGGCATAGCTCATGCATCGGATGAGGTCCTCGAGGTAGTGTATGGGGATGAACTTTCGTCCGCAGTCCATCATGAGTCCTCGCATGGCGTAGGCGGGCTGGTCGTTGACGGTGCCGCATGGCAGGTCGTCTTGTCCTGCGGCTTCCTTCATCTGCAGGAGGGTGCGCGTGGCCCAGTACATGCCCGTCGGGGTGGAGGCGTAGAGGCGTATGTGGGTGGGTGTGGCCTCTATGCGGTAGGCCTCGGGTGCGAGGCTTTTGTCACGGCTCATGGCGATGTCGCCTTTCCGGGGCTTTCCTTTCTTGAGTGTGAGGTTTTCGCCGGCAATGGTCTCATAGTCCTGGCGCAGTTGCTCTGCTGCCATGCGGAAGTCGGCCTCGGCATAGCTGATGCGCTTTGGGCTTACGGCGTTTCCCTCGGCGGCTTGCCAGCCTTGCATCTCGGGGATGGTGAAGGGTTTCTGCGCCGTGGCCGTGGCTGCGATGAGCATGATGATGGTCGTGAGGATTGCGTGTCTCATGATGGGTGGGGTTTGTGAAAATGTATGTGGGCGCAAGGTGCGCTGCTGAGTGCGTCCTTGCGCCCACTTGGTTAAGGAATGTGCTGTTGTCAGTCTTCCTCCTGCTGCTTTGCGAAGTCGTCGATGAGCTTTTTCTGGAGGTCGGTGGGCATGAGCTCATAGGATGCGAACTTCATGACGAAGCTTGCGCGTCCGCCGGTCAGGGAGCTCAGCGTGGTGCTGTAGGATGCGAGTTCCTTGAGGGGCACTTTGGCGTTGAGCTTCTGGTATCCGTTTTCGCTGTCCATGCCGATGATCATGCCTCGGCGGTTCTGCAGGTCGCTCATGACGTCGCCCATCGTGTCGGAGGGGCAGAACACCTCGACGTCGTAGATGGGTTCGAGCACCTTCGGTCCGGCTTCGCGGAAGGCTTGGCTGAAGGCGTTGCGTCCGGCGAGCATGAAGGAGATTTCGTTGCTGTCCACGGGGTGCATCTTTCCGTCGTAGACGACGACGCGGACGTCGCGAGCGTAGCTGCCGGTGAGGGGTCCCTGCTCCATGCGACTCATGATGCCCTTGAGGATGGCAGGCATGAAGCGGGCGTCAATGGCTCCGCCGACGACGCTGTTGATGAAGACGAGCTTGCCGCCCCATTCGAGGTCGATTTCCTCGCGGCTCTTCAGGTTGACGCGGATTTCCTGGCCGCCGAAGCGGTACACCTGGGGGTCCTCCATGCCTTCCTGATAGGGTTCGACGATGAGGTGTACCTCGCCGAACTGGCCTGCGCCGCCGCTTTGCTTCTTGTGTCGGTAGTCTGCGCGTGCCGACTTGGTGATTGTCTCGCGGTAGGGGATGCGCTGTTCCTGGAATTCAACGGGAATCTTGTCCAGGTTCTCAAGGCGCCACTTGAGGGTGCGGAGGTGGAATTCGCCTTGTCCGTAGACGAGTATCTGGCGCAGTTCCTTCGACTGTTCCACCACCCACGTGGGGTCTTCCTGGCGCATGCGCGTCAGTGCGGCCATCATCTTCTCGGTGTCGCTTTCGTTCTGCGGCTTGATGGCGCGTATGTACTTGGCGTTGGGGTACTTGATCCAGTTGAACTTGTTGTCCGAGCCTGCGGCGTTGAGGGTGTTGCCCGTGCGTACGTCCTTGAGCTTGACGGTGCAGCCTATGTCGCCGGCGGAGAGCTGTTCCACCTTTTCGCGCTTGGCACCGGAGCAGACGAAGAGCTGTGCCATTCGTTCCTTCGAGCCGCGGTCGGCATTGGTGAGGTCGTCGCCTTCCTTGACGGTGCCGCTCATGACCTTGAAGTACTGTACTTCGCCGATGTGGGGCTCGATGCCGGTCTTGAAGAAGTAGAGGCTGGCGGGTGCGGCGGGGTCAAGCTTGACTTCTTCGCCGCGTGTGTTGTGGACGGCGGGCATTTCGTCTACGAAGGGGACTACGTTGCCGAGGAATTCCATCATGCGGTCGACGCCCATGTTCTTGCTTGCGCATACGCAGAAGACGGGGAAGATGCTGCGCGTGACCATGCCCTTGCGGATGCCTTCGCGCATTTCGTCCTCGGTGAGCTGCTCGGTCTCGAAGAATTTCTCCATGAGTCCTTCGTCGTTCTCGGCTGCAGCCTCGACGAGGGCGTGGTGTAGCTCGGCTGCTCGCTCTGCCTCCTCGGCGGGGATGTCTTCGGCTACGTACTTGCCGCTGTCGCCGCTCCAGGTGAGCTTTTTCATCAGGATGACGTCGATGATGCTGTTGAAGTCGGGGCCTGTCTTGACAGGGTATTGCACGGGCACGGCCTTCGAGCCGTAGATGCTCTGGATTTGTTCCAGGATGTTGTGGTAGTCGCATTTCTCGTCGTCGAGTTGGTTGACGAGGAACATGACGGGCTTGCCGAGTTTCTCGGTGTAGCGGAAGTGGTTTTGGGTGCCCACTTCAGGTCCGTACTGTCCGTTGATGAGGAGCACGGCGGTGTCGGTCACGTTGAGGGCCGTGATGGCTGCGCCCACGAAGTCGTCACTGCCCGGACAGTCGATGATGTTGAGCTTCTTGTTGTTCCACTCCACGTGGAATACCGTGGAGAAGACGCTGTAGCCGTAGTCTTGCTCCACGGGGAAATAGTCCGAGACGGTAGTTCCCTGGCTGACGCGTCCGCGTCGTTGTATCTGCCCGCTCTGGAACAGGAGTGCCTCGGTGAGGGTGGTCTTTCCGGCGCCATCGTTGCCGAGCAGTGCGATGTTCTTGATGCCGTGAGAATCGTAAACTTTCATGGTTATGTTAAGGTGTTTTAAAGATTGGTTTCTGTGTTTCGTCTGTGGCTTTCGGCCTGTGTCTGCGGAGGCCTACTTCTGTATGATGCCTTGCAGGAACTCCTTGTCGCGGCGCAGCTCGTCGTTCAGTGCGCGGAGGAGCTCGTTTTCACGGCGCAGTGCGGCCACTTCGGTCTCCAGGGCTCCCATGTTCTGTGCGGTCTGGTTGATGTCGCGCCCTGCGGCCTGTGCGTTGCCGCCGCTGACGCTTCCGATGGTGCCGCCTTGGCTGTTGTTGATGCTGACGCGCACCATCTCCGTGTTGGGTGCCTTGTCGCTCAGCTCGCTGAGGGGTACGTCAAGGTATTCGCACAGGCGTTCCAGTGTGTTCCAGTTTGGATTGTTTTCCGAGAATAGGCGGTACCACGATGCGTGGTTGGCCCATCCCATGTGTGCCATGAGCTCCTGCACGCTTATGCGCTTGGCTTTCATGGCTGCTTTGAGTGGTTGCGGATTGAACATGAGTGCTTTGTTTAAAATTTCTTGCGGCAAAGATAAAAAAAGGAAATAAAACGCCCAAGTCCTGAACACTCTTTTTTTCAATAGCAGGGCAAATTCCAGTGAGCGCAGCTTTTCCCCGTGTCTGTGTTCGAAGACACAGTACTGTATCATGGCCACTGCCCGCTCGAGTTGCTCGTCCTCGGACAGTTCTTGCTCGGAGGGTGTTGCTTCGTGGTGGTTTCCCTCCTCTCCACCATCGCCCAGATGCATGAGTTTCTCAACGAGTTCGTGGGCGCCGTCGGCATCTCTGTACATTGCTGTGGTCTTCTTGCGGGTTTCATGTTCTTCTCGGAGCGGGTGTTTTCCGTAGTTGGTTAGGCCTCCAGCGCCCCACGCGCTTTCACGGGCAGTGTGTTGTTTCTGCGAAAATACGTTTTCCGTTCGTCACCAACAAAGACCTAAGGTGCATTTTCGGTGTTTTGCCGCTTGTTTTTCCGCACATAGTGCGGAAGTGTTAGTTTGGGTTTGCAATATGTGTACTTGTCGGAATAAGTAAAATGGTTGTTACGGGTATCTCTATGGGTAAAAGAAAATTTTAAAAATAATGCAAAATACTTGTTGGTATACTTTGAAAGTATTATCTTTGCCGCACAAAACGGGTGAGAAGTGCTTTACTTGGAACGAAAATCGTTTTTCCGCAAATCCGTTTGCGCAAACGAATCAATCCGTAAGCCTTCCCGATGAATCCGTTAGCGCAAACGAATCAATCCGTAAGCCTTCCCGATGAAGGCAGGAATACAATGTCAAACCACTTAAAAACCAAAACACTGTCCCCATGAAACCTCACGAAATGACCCTCTCCGGCCTGCTGCTCCGCATGGCCGAGCTTCAGGACGAACTTGCAGGCCTGCGCGAGCGGTTGGGCGACTTTGCCGCCCAGCTCGGAGGATGCGTGGCCCTGATGGAGGAGCTCCACGATGCCGCCGCCGCTACGTCCGCCACCGCCCATGGCCTCGCCGTGCCCAGCCCCACCGAGCCCTGTCTCCCCTTCGACGAGCTTGACGAACTTTTCAAAGAAACAAAAACAGAAACGAAAGAAGAAAACTCTCCCTCCATACCTCCCTCTAAAGAAGAAAGAAAAGATAAAAAGAAAGAACACAACAACAACAACAACAAGTCGCGCGCGAGAAGAAGCGCTTTCCGTGTGCCTACCGAACAGGAAGTGGCCGATTACGTCCGTGAGAAGCAGTACCATTTCGACGCAGGGCACTTCTTCGACTACTATGCGGTCAGAGATTGGAGCGTGGGCAACGTGCGCATGAAGGACTGGCGTGCTGCATGCCGTATGTGGGAGCGTAACGAGCGGAAGTATGCAGAGAGAAAAGAAAAGCAAGCACAACTCAGAAACACGAATCACCAACAACCTAAAAACGACAACACCTATGAATCAGATTCCCAACCTGTTCAGCCAGCTGGAACCCACTACCCCGGACGTGCCGAACGCGCCCGTCTCGATGCAGCAGCTGAAGAGCGCCGCCTTTATGCCGAGACGCTCCACGCTATCACCCTCGCAACGCAAGATTGTAGCTGACGTGCGCCGTCGCTATCCCACCATCCGCGACTTTCTCCTCGGCGTCTCGCCCACGTGGCAGCGCTGGTGCATGCTCCATCCCGAGCGCGCCCTCTGCCTCGAAAGCTCTCCCACGCTGCGCCTCCTGCAGGATGCCTACGGCGGCGAGGCCGCAAGGGCATGGCTCGTGGCTCAGATCACCGAACTCCTCGTCTACTGCAAAGGCTCGGGAGCCTTTTCCGAGAATGTCATCTCCCAGCTCTCCGACGTCATCTCGGCCAACTATGGCTTCCTGCGCTGTTCCGAGGTGATGCTCTTCCTCGGATGGTTCAAGGCCGGGCGCTACGGCCATGCCTATGGAGCCCTCGACCCCCTGCGCGTCACCTCCGCCATGGCCAGCTTCTGCCGCGAACGCCTCCAGCTGCTGCGTCGCTACGAGGCCGAGCGCGAACGCCGCGAACGCCTCGCCCGACAGGAGGCCGACGAGAGCCGGTGCGTCACCTACGAGGAGTACCTCGCCATGAAGCAGCGCGGCGAATGCTGAAAAAGGGTGGGGGAGCCGGCGAGCGCGTTTTTATTCTTTTTAACCCTCCACACGCTCCCCCACTCAATCTTTCATGCTACCTTTGCGCCTCGAAAGCCGCATAAAAGTCGCACATGCGTGCGTGCGCGCGTACATTTTATATATATTACTCAGCCAAAAACCATTCAGTACATACCGTAATCATGGAAACTACACCCGACATCCGCCAGCTCAACGAACGCATAGCCGAGGAAAGCCGATTCCTCAGCCTCCTGCGCGACGGCATGCAGCAGACCATCGTGGGCCAGCGCCACCTCGTCGACGCACTCTTCGTGGGCCTGCTGGCCGACGGGCATGTCCTGCTCGAAGGTCTCCCCGGCCTGGCAAAGACTCTGGCCATCAAGACCCTCGCACAGCTTTGCGACGCACAGTTTGCCCGCATACAGTTCACGCCCGACCTCCTGCCCGCCGACCTCCTCGGCACGCTCATCTACAGCCAGCGCACCGAGCAGTTCACGACGCGCCGCGGCCCCATCTTTGCCAACTTCGTCCTCGCCGACGAGATAAACCGCGCACCCGCAAAGGTGCAGAGCGCCCTGCTCGAAGCCATGCAGGAACGACAGGTCACCCTCGGCGACGAGACCTACCAGCTCCCGCGACCCTTCCTCGTACTCGCCACCCAGAACCCCATCGAGCAGGAAGGCACCTACACCCTCCCCGAGGCACAGACCGACCGCTTCATGCTCAAGGTGCGCGTGGACTATCCCAGCCTGGCCGAGGAAAAATCCATCGTGCGTGCCCACCTCAGCGGCGACATCAGCCGCCAGCCGCGCCCACTCGTCTCCACCGACACCATCCTGCGTGCCCGCGACGCCGTCAGGGAGGTATACCTTGACGAGCGCATCACGCAGTACGTCGCCGACATCGTCTTCGCCACCCGCCAGCCCGCCGACTACCGCCTGCCCGACCTCCGTCCCTACATCCACTACGGAGCCTCGCCACGTGCCAGCATCAGCCTCGCGCTCGCCGCACGCGCCATGGCATTCCTCCGCCAGCGCGGATACGTCATACCCGAGGACGTACGCGAAGTGGCACCCGACGTGCTGCGCCATCGCATAGGCCTCACCTACGAGGCCGAGGCCGCCGACGTCACCACCGACCAGCTCATCACGGAAATCCTCAACAAAGTAGAAGTACCTTGAAAACCCTCGCACATACGGCGGAAACCGATGCCGCCATGGAACTCCTGCGTGAGGTCAGGCTCGTCGAGATTAAAAGCCGACGCCTGACCGACGAGACCATGGCCGGCGAGTACCACAGCGCCTTCAAGGGGCACGGCATGAGCTTCGCCGAGGTGCGCGAATACCACCCCGGCGACGACGTACGCGCCATCGACTGGAACGTCACAGCCCGCACGGGACGTTCCCACGTCAAGCTCTACGAGGAAGAACGCGAGCTCACCGTCATGCTCCTCGTAGACCTCAGTCGCAGCCTCGCCTTCGGCACACGCGCCAAGACGCAGCGCCGACTCGTCTCAGAGATGGCAGCTACGCTCGCATTCTCAGCCCTCAAGAACGGCGACAAGGTGGGCGCCATCTTCTTCACCGACCGCGTCGAAAAGTTCATACCACCCGCCAAAAGCCGGCGACACGTGCTGCGCATCGTCTCCGACCTCCTCTCGTTCCGTCCTGAGGGCCACCGCACGGCACTCGCTCCCGCACTCGAATACCTCGTGCGTGCCCTCCGCAAGCGCTGCATCGCCTTCGTCATCTCCGACTTCATGGACCAGGCCGACTACTCATTGCCACTCTCCGTCGCTGCGCGCAAGCACGACGTCGTAGCCATGCATGTCTACGACCCCTTCCAGCAGGAACTCCCCGACGTGGGGCTTCTGCGCGTGCGCGATGCCGAGACCGGACGCGACGTCCTCGTCGACACAAGTTCGCCGCGACAGCGCAGCCGCCACATCGCATGGTGGACCGAACACCGCCGCCGCATCACCGACGGCATGAAACGCGCCGGCATCGATATGGCCTCCTTTCCCACCCATCAGGACTATGCCGCTCCCCTGCGCCGCTTGCTCCAACGCCTCGCCCTCTTCCTGGGGCTGCTCTTCGCCCCGGCCTTCATGGCACAGGCCCAGACCATCGTCGAGGCAAAGCTTGACACAGCTGCCATCCTCATCGGCCAGCAGGTGCAGCTCCAGCTCAGCGTCAAGACCGATCGTGGAACCCACGTCCAATTTCCAGAATACCCCCCGCAAGGCGAGATGATGCCCGGTGTCGAGGTCATCAGTGCCACCCCCGTCGATACACAGCTCCACAACGACGGCGCACGCCTCGAACTCCTCAGGCGATACACCGTCACCAGCTTCGACAGTGCCCTCTACGCCCTGAGGCCGGCCGTCGTCATCGGTTCCGACACCCTTCTGCCCCGCACCGCAGTGGGCCTGAAGGTCACCACCGTGCCCGTCGACACGCTCCACCCCGAAGTCTTCCGCGACCCCTACGGTCCTGTCGACGCCGAGTTCGAGTTCAACCGCACGCTGGCGCTTCTCCTCCTCTTCGGAGCCCTTGCCGCCGCAGCCGCCGTGCTCCTCTACCTGCGCATGCGCCGCGTCAAGCCCCGCCGCACCGAGCGCGTCGAGCCCCTGCCGCCTTCCCCGCGCGAAGCCGCACTGGCACTGCTCAATCCCCTGCACCAGTGCAATGCACTCATCACCCAGGAGGACTACAAAGCCTACTATGTCAACCTCACGACTGCCCTGCGCCGCTATCTCGCCGCGCGCTTCGACATCGACGCCATGAACATGACGACCTCGCAGATAGCCGAAGCCCTCGAACGCCTGCCCGAGACCCGGCAAGGAGCACTGCCCCAACTCCTCTCCACGGCCGACCTCGTCAAGTTCGCACGCCAGCCGGCCACGCCCGACGAGGCACAGCGCAACCTCCAGAGTGCCCTCCAATTCGTCGACACCTATTCCCCCGCCGATAAGGAGGGTCCCCGCCAGCGTGTGCGCGTTGTCGTCGAAACCGACGTGCAGGTGGCCGCCCGCAAGCGTCGCCTCCTCGTCGCCACCGTGATGGCAGCCGCCGTCAGCGCCGTGCTCTTCGTGGCCGCAGCATGGGAAATCTATCAGCTCCTGTCATGACATTCCTCTATCCGCAATATCTCCTGCTCCTTCTCCTGCCCCTGGCTTTGCTCCTCTGGCACCTCCTGCTCTCGCGCCGTCGCGAGCCCCGGCTTGTCGTGGCATCGACCGACGACTTCCTGCCGCGCATCCGCACGTGGCGCACGCGCCTTGCCGACCTCCCTGCCTACCTTGCCATCACGGCCGTGGCACTCGTCGTCGTCTGTCTGGCGCGTCCGCAGACCGTACGCAACTTCTCGTCGCGCTCCGTGCAAGGCATCGACATCATGCTCGCATTGGATGTCTCCACCTCCATGATGACCGAGGACGTAGCTCCTTCCCGCATCGAGGCCGCACGCCTCGTGGCTTCCGACTTCATCAATGCCCGCCCCGACGACAACATAGGCCTCACGCTATTCGCCGGCGAGGCTTTCACCCTCTGTCCCCTCACGACCGACCACGCTTCGCTGCTCTCCCTGCTGCAGTTCCAGGCCAACTGCAACCTGCCCTATTCGGGCATCATCGCCGACGGAACGGCCATCGGCATGGGACTGGCAGCCGCCGTGGCACGCCTGGACGAGAGCCGGGCACCCTCGAAAGTGCTCATCCTCCTGACCGACGGTGTCAACAACACCGGGCAGATCTCTCCCCTCCAGGCCGCTTCCATGGCAAAGGAACTCGGCATACGCGTCTACACCATCGCTGTGGGCGGTGGCGCCAACGTCGACGTGCCTGTCGCCATGCTGCCAAACGGCGAGGTCTACACCACAAGCCTCCAGGAGCCCGAGGACCCCGAGACGCTCACAAAGATTGCCCAGCAGACAGGCGGCAAATACTTCAAGGCCGAAAACCATCGCGAGCTCAAACGCATCTACGACGACATCGACAAGATGGAAAAGCATCGCCTCGAAGTCTCAGGCTCTGCCCGCCGCTACGACGCCTGGCAACCCATAGGCCTCCTTGCCCTCCTCTCCCTGCTCCTCGCCCTGACGCTCCGTCTCACCGTCCTGCGGCGACTGCCGTAAGCCGTCTGGTAACGAGTGACGAGTGACGGGAAACAAGTGACAAGGGGTTACCTCCCCACCAATACCCATAAACCGATAAAAGGATGTTCCGATTTGCCGATCCGCAATACCTATATCTCCTCCTGCTGCTCCCCCTCATGGTGGGCGCAGCCTATGCTTATGGCATTTTCATGCGCCGCATGTCGCGTCGACTTGCCGACGATGCACTCCTCCCAACGCTCTCCCCGCGACGCAGCAAGGCGCGCCGTCGCCTGAAGTTTGGGCTCGTCGTGGCTGCCGCAGGGGCAATCATCCTCATGCTTGCGCGTCCGCAGTACGGAGAGAACACCGTCCGCGAGGGGAAGGGAGGCATCGAAGCCGCTTTCATGCTTGACGTCTCCAATTCCATGCTCGCACGCGATGCCTCCCCGAGTCGTCTTGAGCGTGCCCGCCTGCTCATCTCAAACATGATCGACCGCATGCCCGCCGACAAGATTGCCCTCGGCGTGTTTGCCGGCGAGGCCTATCCGCAGCTCCCCCTCACTTCCGACCACGGCGCCGCACGCATGCAGATATCTTCCGTCAGCACGTCCATGGTCACCCTGCAGGGCACCAACCTCGCCGCAGCCATCCAGCTGGGCTTGGGAAGCTTTTCTGACCGCGAGGTGGGCAAGGCGCTCGTCGTCATCACCGACGGCGAGGACCATCTGGGAGGCGCCGAGGAAGCTGCAAAGACCGCCAAACAGCGCGGTGTGACACTCTTCGTGCTCGGCATAGGCACACCCGAAGGCGCCACCATACCCCAAGGAGAAGGGCCGCTCACCGATGCCGAGGGACAGCCCGTGCTCTCCAAGCTCAACGAGGACATGTGTCGCCGCGTGGCTGAGGCCGGCGGAGGACGCTACCTGCGCGTCGACAACAGCAACCGTGCCCAGGAAGCCCTCCTCGAGGCCTTCCGCCAGTTGCCGCAGGCCGAGCAGGAGTTCCAGCACACCGAGGCCGGCGAACAGTATCAGGCTTTCGGCATCATCGCCCTCCTGTTCCTCACGTTCGCCATGCTCATCTTTGAGGGAAAGATTCCCTTCTATACCCGCATGGGGCTTTTCACGAAGAAAAAGAAATAGGAAAACCATGTTTTCTGAAATGCTTATGAAGACAAAACAGATACTTTCCATCATGCTCCTTTTGGCCATCGGCCTCCAAGCGAGTGCCCAGACGCGCCACTGGATGCTGATGCGTAAGGGCAACGCGCTTTTCGGGAAGGAAGACTACAAGGAGGCTGCCGAAAGGTACAGCCGTGCCGAGGCACTGAAACCCGAGGACGCCCGCACCGTGTTCAATCTCGCCACGGCCACGATGGGACAGCACGATGCCAACGCGGCCATGCCCCTTTTCCAGCAGGCTGCCGAACTGGCCTCCGAGCCCGACCTGCGAGCCATGGCCTGCTACAACCAGGGATATATCGCCCAGTCGACAGCCCTCAGCTGCAAGCCCGAGGAAAAGCAGCAGTATCTGCGCCAGGCCATCGACCACTACAAGGACGCACTGCGTGCCAACCCTCACGACGACAATGCCCGCTACAACCTCGCACTGTGCCAGAAACAGCTCAAGGACGAGGAAAAAAACAACCCCCAAAACCAGCAAAACCAGCAGGACCAGCAATCCCAGGACCAGCAGAAGCAACAGCAGGATCAGCAAAAGCAACAGCAGGATCAGCAGAAACAACAGCAGGACCAGCAACAGCCGCAGCAACCCGAGGACCAACGCGACCAACGCTCGCCACAGACCCAGCAGCTCCTGAACCTCTCGCGTCAGGCCGAACAGCAGACGCGCGACCGCGTGAATGCCACGCCCCGCCGAGGGCAGCGACAGGAGAAAAACTGGTAGCTACGCGCCCTCTGAATCTTTCCCTTTACGCCCATACACACGATGCGATACCGTCTCCTCACCCTCCTACTCCTCGTTCCCGCCCTGCTCGTGGCACAGCGCATGACCATTCAGCCGCCACGCTCGGTCGAGATAGGCGTTCCCGTGCAACTACGCTACACGGTCGATGCCGACGTGGACGCTTCCACCGTCCACCTTCAGCTCCCCGCCGGCATCCAGCAGCTGAGCCGGCCCACGAAGAGTAGCTTTTCCAGCACGACCATCATCAACGGCCGGCGCACCGACGAGCGCGGCACGAACATTTCCATCGTCATCCAGGCACAGCACGTCGGGAAGTTCAGCTTTCCGGCTGCCACCGTCAAGTCTGAGGGGCGCACCCTCACCTCCAACGCGTTCCAACTCACCGTCACCGACCTCCGCCCACCATCAGTCGCCACGCCTTCGCCCGACATGCAACGTGCCGGCAGCCGTGTGACGGAAGGCGACTGTTTTGTCGAGCTTGTGCCCGAACGCACCGTCGTCTTTGAGAACCAACCCATCCTCATGCACGTTCGACTCTATGTGGCTGCAGGCGTGACAGCCTCCAGTCCCTATTTTCCCGACGGCGTTCCCGAGGTGGCCAATGCCGCGATGCAGAGCGTGAACACCGGACCTGCGCAGATGGAGACCGTCACACGCGGAGGTCGCAGCTACAAGGTGGGCACCATCGGCTCGTTTCTCTTCATCCCGTCGGCTGCGGGAAGCTTCACGATACCTGCCATCCCCGTACGCTTCACCGTTGTGCAGCAACACGCGCCTCAGGACATCCTCGATGCCATCTTCAACGATGCTTCCATGCGTACCAGTGTGCAGGTGAACCGCCAGACGAAACCCCTCAGCCTCCATGTCAACGCCCTGCCCGAGCCTCGGCCTGCCGACTTCAGCGGCGGGGTGGGGCAGATGAAGCTTAGCGCGGCACTCCTGACGCAGGAGATACGTGCCAACGACGTGGCCACGCTGCGCCTTTCGCTCCGTGGCGTGGGCAACCTCAACCAGCTCTCGGCACCCGCCGTCAGCTTCCCACGCGACTTTGAGACCTATCCGCCCAAGACGGCCGACAGCACGCGCCTCTCGCGTGAAGGCAGCGTGGGCACGGTCAACTTTGACTACGCCTTCGTGCCTCGCAATGCCGGACGCTACGAGATTCCTGCCCTCACACTGACGTATTTCAACACGCAGACGCGGCAATATGAGACCCTCCGCACCGACCCCATCTCCCTCGACGTGAAGCCCGACGACCGCCCTGCAGCCGACGTGGAGGCCGAGCGCCTGCTTCGCGAGAGTGATATCGCCCCCATAGAGCGCGGCGACGCGGGCGACTTCTCCTTGGCAAGTCCCTTCTGGTGGGGCACGTGGAGCTACTGGCTGCTTCTGCTCCTGCTGCTTGCCGCCTATTTCCTGCTTCGTCCGCTCCTCAGCCGCCACCTTGAGGCCCGTGCCGACCACGACGGGCAGCGCCGCCGCCGTGCCGGGCGCACCGTCAGTCGCCGTCTGCGCCAGGCCGAGCGTCTGTTGGCCGATACAAACTCGCCGCCTGCTGCTTTCTATGACGAAATGGCGCATGCCCTGGAGGAATACCTGGGCGACAAGTTCGGCCTTGACCGCTCCGAGCGCACCCGTGAGCGCATCCGCGAAATCCTTTCCGACACGAGACTGCCCGCTGAGGCTGCCCGTCACTTTGAGGAGGCTCTCGCACAGTGCGACATGGCACGTTTTGCCCCTTCGACAACCCACGACCGCCGCGCACTCTACGACCTTGCCGCCACAGCCATCGGAGGCCTTGAGTCCGTGCGCCTTGAAAAGAAAACGATGAAGCCCTCGCTCTCCCTCCTGCTCCTCCTGCTGACGTTTGCAGCTTCGCCCCAGGCCAATGCCACGCCCCGCGCCGACTCGCTGAAGCACGTGGGCGACAGCCTCTACGACTGCCAGCGCTATGTAGAGGCCGTCGCCGCCTACGACTCAGCCCTCGTGGACGGTCCCAGTGCGGCTCTCTACCGCAACCTGGGCAATGCCCACTATCGCATGAACGACATAGCCCGCGCCGTCTTGTACTACGAACGCGCCCTTCGCCTTCGTCCGGCCGACAAGTCGCTTCGTCACGACCTGGCACTATGCGCCACGAAGTTGCCCGACCGCTTCCAACCGCGCCACGAGATGTTTTTCGTCACCTGGACGCGCAACCTGCGTAACCTCTTCAGTGCCGACGCATGGGGGGGTGTAGGCATCTGCCTTTTTCTGCTTGCCCTCCTCGGCCTCGGCCTCTACCAGCTCTCCGAGCGTCCTGCGCTGAGAAAGACGGGATTCTTCGGCGCATTGGCTGCCGCCCTGTGCTTCCTCGTGGCACAGGCATGCGCATTCAGCCTACGCCACGACTATAGCCACCTGCATCGTGCTGTGCTCACGGCTCCCAGCGTGCCCCTCCGCGAAGCCTCCGCGCCCCAGAGTCGCCAGTTGCGCGAACTCCATGGCGGCGTGGCAGTCACGCTGACCGACAGCACGCGGACCGCCTTCGAAGTAGAGTTGCCCGATGGTGAGCGCGGATGGGTGGGAAGAGAACACGTCGAGAAGGGGTGAAAATCATTTTCTTTGTAAAAACAAAAAAATCGGCCGCCGCGTGCGGCTTTTTTTATTTCCTTTTCTTATCTTCGCGCTGTCAATTCTCTTTGTTATGATAATCATAGGTATCGCAGGCGGTACGGGTTCCGGAAAAACCACCGTCGTGAGAAAAATCATCGAGCAGCTCCCCGCGGGCCGCGTTTCCGTAGTTCCACAGGATTCCTACTATAAGGCTGCACAGCCCGGCGTGCCCCTTGAACAGTTAAGAAAGAAGAATTTCGACCATCCCGATGCTTTCGACTGGGACCTTCTCGAGGAACAAGTGCGTCAGTTGCGCCAGGGCAAGGCCATCGAACAGCCTGTCTATTCCATGCTCTCCTGTGACCGCACCTCCGAGACCATACACGTGGAACCATCGGAAGTCATCATCATCGAGGGCATCATGGCGCTCTATCGTCCCGAATTGCGCAAAATGATGGACCTTCGCATCTTCGTGGACGCAGGCCCCGACGAACGGCTCATCCGCGTCATGGAGCGCGACGTCATCGAGCGCGGACGCACGGCTCGCATGGTGATGGAACGCTATCGCAGCGTCCTGAAACCCATGCACAAGCAGTTCATCGAGCCCACGAAGGAGTTTGCCGACATCATCATTCCCCAGGGCGGCAACAACACGCGTGCCATCGAAATCATGCGCATCTACATCGAAAAAATTCTCCACGGCGACAAAATCTGACCGTTGGCGCAAAGGGGGTACCCTCTGTACGACATAATGAATCCGTAAGGCCTCTTAATCGATTTGCAGGCCTTACGGATTGATTCGTTTGCGCAAACAAAATAATCCGTTTGCGCAAACGGATTTTTTTGTAAGCCTTCTCGTTTTGAGGCACGCGCCGCATGCCCTTCCGGCAAAGCCGCACGGTAGGTTCAGCGAGGGGTATAAACAAAAAAATTGATTGTCTCACGACAACCAATCTTTACTAACCTTAAATCTAATACCATGAAAAACAGTGCAAAGATACGGGCGCTTAGGCATGCAAGCAAACCTTTTTTTGAAAAAAGCAGGAAATTGGCGTATTTTGTGGCTTTAAGTGTTTTTTCTGCAAAGCCGACTTTCATTTTCTTTCGCAATATGTCGGTTTTGACAGGGACAAACTCGCTCGTCCGAGGCGCATCTTGGGGCATGAAAATGCGAAAAGACGGCGGGGTGTGGGGATATTATGACCGACTTTTGTACCTTTGTGGCTGAAACGAAAGCTTGCCGACCCATGTACAGCGACTACGAACTACGCCAACTGCCCCTCTCGCTCGATTTTCAGCGCCGCCGCGTGGAGCACTTTCTCGCCACGTGTGGCCTGCGTCTCGACCCTGTGGATACCTATCTGGGCATCTTCTCGGCGGACGACCGCCTTGTGGGTGGCGGTGGCCTTGAGGGAGGTGTCATCAAGTGTATGGCCGTCAGTCCCGAGGTGAGGGGCGAAGGGCTGATGGCGCGTCTCGTCAGCCGCCTGCAGAGTCTGGCGGCCGAGCAGGGGCACCCGACGACGATGGTCTATACAAAACCCGAGCACCTTCCCCTGTTCCGCGACTTGGGCTACGTCCTTCTGGCCGCCGCGCCGCATGCCGTGCTCATGGAGAGCAGAACACAGCGCTTCCAACGCTATTTCGGTAGCCTCAGGAGCCTTCGCGTCGACTGTGGGCGCCTCGGCGTCATCGTGATGAACGCCAATCCCTTCACCTTTGGCCACCAGCGCCTTGTCGAATGGGCGGCCGCGCAGGTGGAACGCCTTGTGGTGATGGTGGTCAGCGAGGAACGCAGCGACTTTCCCTACGGCGAGCGCATGGTGATGGTCGAGGCTGGCACTTCGCACCTTTCCAGCGTATGCGTCGTTCCAACGGGTCCCTACGCAATCTCTGCAGCCACCTTTCCCTCCTATTTCCTGAAACAGACGTCCGATGCCGCCACCACGCAGATGCAGCTTGACGCCGACCTCTTCCGCCGTCACATAGCCCCTGCGCTTGGTGCCGACGTCCGTTTCGTGGGCAGCGAGCCCGATGACGCCCTGACGCGGCAGTACAACGCGACCCTCGTACGCCACCTCGCCGCCTGCGGCAACGATGCAGAGCATCAGCACACCGTGGAAGTCGTGGAAACGCCACGCTTCGAAGCCCTGGGAACGCCCATTTCCGCCTCCCTCGCACGTCGAGGTGCCTGGCAAATGGTGCCGCCCACGTCGCTTCCCTACGTCCTTGCCCACTACGCCTGCTGCGCCCTGCGCGACGAATTGGATCTCACGCCCAAGCCCGGCCTCGTGGATTGTCACGACAATGGAGCCCATGCCGACATGGACCACGCGCTGATGCTCCGCAGCATACGCGCCTTGCGTCCATGGTTCTGGCAGATAGCCGGGCTGGCTCATTCCTCGTGCCGCATGGCTCCATCTCATGCCCTTGTCCCGCATTTGCAGAGGCTCGGCATGAAGGCCGAACGCGCCATGCTGGAAGCCACCGGGGGCGTCAACACCCATCGCGGTGCGCTCTTCAGCCTCGGACTTGCTGTGGCGGCCGCCGCCATACTTTGCGACACCTCCGCCGAGGGTGCCACCATCTCTCCCGAAAGCCTTCAGGACACCATCCGCACCCTTGCCCGCTCCTTTCCCGAAGCCCATGGCACCCACGGAGCCGAGGTGCGCCGTCGCTATCCCGGAGTGAAAACAGCCATTGAAAGCGCGCGCGAGGGTTTTCCTGCCGCCTTTGAGGCCAAAGGCGAGGGCATGGCCTGCCTCCTGAGCATCATTGCCCACATTGACGACACCAACGTGCTCTTCCGATGCGGTGCCGACGTGGCCCGGGAGGTCAGGCAGACCGCCGCTCGCCGTCTGGACGAAGGCTTCACCGATGCTGACCTTCAGCGCCTCAACGCCGACTGGACGTCGCGCGGCATCTCCCCTGGTGGAGCCGCCGACATGTACGCCCTCAGTCGCTTTGTCCGCATGGTGACGCTCTGATTCCGGAGGAAAGCAAAGCCTTCGCAAGGCCTTCGCAAGCCGTTTTTTGATTTTTTCGTTTGTCCTTTTTTGACGGATTTCCTACCTTTGCCGTCCCGACGCAAGGAGTCGGGGGATAATTATTATCAATAGAGCATTGAACGATTCGCAGATACAATCGACGAAACGCCGATACGACATCATCGGTAATGCCGAGGGCCTGAACCGCGCCGTGGAAGTGGCGCTGAAGATAGCCCCCGTGGACATCTCCGTACTCGTGGAAGGCGAGAACGGCGTGGGCAAGGAAGTCATTCCCCGCATCATCCACGACAACAGTCTGCGCAAGCAAAAGCGATACCTTGCCCTGAACTGCGGCGCCATTCCCGAGGGCACCATCGACTCCGAGCTCTTCGGCCACGAGAAGGGAGCCTTTACGAGTGCCGTGGATAAGCGCGAGGGCTATTTCTCCGTGGCCAACGGTGGCACCCTCTTCCTTGACGAAGTGGGCGAATTGCCCCTCTCGACGCAGGCACGCCTGCTGCGCGTGCTCGAGACCGGCGAGTACATCCCCGTCGGGAGCAGTGAGGTCAGAAAGACCAACGTGCGCATCGTCGCCGCGACCAATGTCGACATGGAACGAGCCGTGGAGGAAGGCAAGTTTCGCCAGGACCTCTACTACCGCCTCTGTGCCGTGCGCCTCTCAGTGCCCCCACTTCGCGAACGCGGCGACGACATCGTACTGCTCTTTCGCAAGTTTGCCCTCGACGTGAGCGAAAAGTATCGTATGGCCCCCATACGCCTGACCGCCGATGCCCAACATGCGCTCAAGGCCTATGCCTGGCCCGGCAACGTGCGTCAGCTCAAGAACCTCGTCGAAAGCCTCAGCGTGACGAGCGAGGAGCGCGAGATTACGGCCGACACCCTGCGCAGCTATCTGCCAGCGGCCCATCGCCGCGATCTTGTGGCCCTGCCCCACGAATCCTCAGGCCACGATCTGGAGCAGATTTACCAGCTCATTCTCGAGCTGCGGCGCGACGTCAGCGAGTTGCAGCAGGTCGTGGGGCTCAGAGGCGGACGTCCCGCCGGCCCCCGCGCCCTCGTGCCCTACGTACGCGACGACGACTCCCCCTCAATGCCAGACACCGACCTGGCACCCTTTGCCGAGGCCGAGGAAATCCCCGAGGATACCGCCACCCACCAGCCCCTCTCGCTCGAAGACACCGAGCGTGAACTCATACGCGCCACCCTCCATCGCAACGGAGGCCGTCGTAAGGACACCGCGCGCCAGCTGGGCATCTCGGACCGCACGCTTTACCGCAAAATCAAGGAATATGGCTTGGAAGACTAAGACCCTCGCGCTCATGCTTCTCGTCACGACGGTGTTGCTGACCGCTTGCAGCGTGAGCTATAGCTTCACCGGCACGTCCATCAACTACGACGTCATCAAGACCATCCAGCTTGACAACGTCGCAAACCGCGCCCCCTATGGTTGGGCACCGATGGAAAGCATGTTCAACAACAAACTGCAAGATCGATACGCCAACCAGACGCGACTTAAGCTCGTCAAACGTGGCGGCGACATGCACATCAGCGGTGAAATCACGGCCTACGACCAGTTCAACAAAGCCATTTCGGCCGACGGCTACTCCTCCCAAGTCCAACTGAAGCTTACTGTCAACATCCGCTTCGAGAATCCAAAGATGAACCAGAACTGGGAACGACAGTTCTCGGCTACCACACAGTATAACGCCAGTCAGCAACTCTCAGCCGTGCAGGAACAACTCGTCACGGAGATGATTAACGACATCATTGACCAGATATTCAATGCCACCGTGGCCGATTGGTAATCCCATTGCAAGCGCTCTCCCTCCCTCTGCAACACCTCTCCACATGGACCTGACCCACTACATTGACCATCCCGAACAACTCGGCAAGGAAAGCCTCTACCTCCTGCGGCAGGAAGTAGCGCAGCACCCCTATTATCATGCTGCGCGATTGCTGTTTGTACAGAATCTCTTCCTGCTCCGCGACCCTTCCTTCGGTGAGGAAGTGCGGCGCGCTGCCCTCTTTCTGCCTGACCGCCGCGTGCTCTACGAGATGGTGGAAGGCCCCATGGACCAGACAGCCCAGCCCGCCGCCCAGCCCACGACTCCGGTAGACACCGCCATGGGCACCTCGCGCACACAACTCCTCATCGACGACTTCCTTGAGACGCTTCCGCCCGATGTCCTTCCCACCGCCCGCCCGCAAAACACCCGCGAGTCCGCAGCCGACTACACCGCCGTGCTCATGAGCCTGGCCGATGCCGAAGGCAACGAATCCCCCAAGGATTCCAACTCCTCCGACGGGCGAAAGCAACATCGCAGAAAGCTTCTCGACGACTTCATGGAGACTTCCGGCGAACACTTCGAGCTCAAGGAACAACCCGAGTTCAAACCCGAACTGGACGACGAGGTTTCAGCCTCCGAAGCAGAGGACGGCATCTTCACCGAAACTCTCGCTCGCATCTACACCAAGCAGGGTCGCTACGACAAGGCTGCGCAAATTATTCGGCGAATATATTTGAATAATCCGAAAAAAAGTGCTTACTTTGCCGACCAATTGCGCTTCTTGGAGAAACTGAAACTCCTTGAGGAATATGCCAAAAGGCAGAAAACCAACGAAATACAACAATAAAACAACCAGTGCGAGCCCTTTGCCCGCCATAAAAACAACAGAAAAAAACATGTACAGCGTACTCGTTATCCTGGCCGTCGTCGTGGCCATCCTGCTCACCCTCATCGTTTTGATTCAAGAGTCTAAGGGCGGCGGTCTTGCCTCGGGCTTTGCCTCCGCAAACGCATTGGCAGGAGTCCGCAAGACGACCGACTTTGTTGAAAAAGCCACATGGACGCTTGCTGCTGCCCTCGTCGTGCTCGCCATTCTTACTGTCTATGCCACGCCCAAGGCCGACAATGCAGCCAGCGTCGTGACCGACATGAAGACAACCACCATGCCCAACCTCCCAGGAAATGCCGCCCCCGCGGCACCTGCCGAAGGCGCAGCACCCGCTCCCCAGCCCGCCAAATAAGCAGAGGCTACAAGAAAGTCCAAGAAAGCCACAGAGCCGCAGGACGCAGCATCATGCCGCGTGCCCTGCGGCCTTCGTTTGTTTCGCGTCGTCCCCTCAGTCCTGACGAAACTCCATAGGCGTCTTACCCGTGAGCCGCTTGAAAAATTTGCAGAAGGACGGTACGCTCGAAAAGTGGGCTTCCTCGGCAATCTGCGCGATGCTCTTCTCGCTGTGGCGAAGTTCCACCTTGATGCGCGTCACCAGCGAGCGGTCTATCCATTCCTTTGCCGTCATGCCACTGGCCTGTCGCACCACGCTGCCAAGGTAGCGCTCGGTGAGGCAGGCCTTTTCGGCGTAGAAGGCCAACCTGTGTTGCTGCATGCCATGGGCGTTGACCTGTGAGAGGAAGCGCTCGAAGATGTCTTGTTCGCGGGTGCGAGATGACTGCGTGCGCTCGCTCAGGCGGTGGAGGAGCGAGTCGTAGTGGCAAATCTGTGCTCCCACAAGTTGGCTCGCCGTCCGCCAGTTGAGGTTGGGCTGATGGACGACATGCCACAGTGTGTCGACGATGTGGCGTGCTATGGAAATGTCGCCCTCGCTGGCTTCAGCCTGGAAATCGCGCACTTGTCCGCTGAGCAGGGTGGGGAGCTCGCCCGACGGGAAGGGGAGCGGGAATTGGGCAGAAATCCCGATGCCGCATGCAGAAAAGTCGGGAGTGATGCTCTTAGGGCTGATGACCGAGCCCGGCCCCACAAAGAGTAGGGTGCCAGCCTTATAGTGACGGTCCACAAGGTTCAGGTTGAGGTGAGCCTCGCCGCCGATGACGATGCCGAGCCGATGGTCGTTGACCACGAAGGGAGGCTCTTGCACCATGAGGAGAGGGAAGAAGTTGGAACCGCCGTGCAGGACGGCCAATTCGCCGTTGATGAAGATGTGGTGGCTCAACTGTTCGCTGTGAGGTCCCAAAATGTCTTGCATCTTTGGTAGATCCATCAGTTTGGGAGGCTTTTTCATATCTCAGATATTTGATTGTACCTGCATGCAAAGGAACTAAAAAATGCCGATATGAGCCCATATTTTATCCATAATCGTACAAAACGGAAATTATTGCCCACTTTCAGATAGCGAATGTCCCCTGCAACGGCCATACCTTTGCACCGTCAAACATACAATTATAATTATGTCCTACAGAATGATGCTCTTGCTGCCCCTGCTGATGCTCTTCGGACGCATCTTGGCACAGCCGCTGGAAGTTTGCCAGCAGGCAGCGGAAGAAAACTACCCCTTGATACGCCGATACGGCATGATAGAAAAAACGAAGGCACTGACTTTGGACAATATCGCAAAGGCTTGG
The DNA here is from genome assembly GCA_017446765.1 of Alloprevotella sp. GTDB lineage: Bacteria > Bacteroidota > Bacteroidia > Bacteroidales > Bacteroidaceae > Alloprevotella. The sequence goes on along the minus strand of JAFSQD010000027.1, from coordinate 619 downwards.
CTTCCGCAGGTGACGCTTTCCGCACAGGCCACCTACCAGAGCAGCGTGACCTCCTTTCCCGAGGAAATGCAATCCCTATACCGCCAAGCCGGCATCGAGATGCAAGGACTTCGTAAAGACCAGTACCGCCTGGGCGTCGATGTGCAGCAGACTGTCTACGACGGAGGCCTCGTTCGCTACCGGAAGGCCGTGGCCAGCGAGGAGGCAGGCGTGCAGGCAGCCGAGACAGCCGTCACGCTCTATCAAGTGCGCCGCCGCGTGAACGACATGTACTTTTCCCTTTTGCTTCTCGACGACCGCCTGCGCCTGAATGCCGACTTGGAGACGCTGCTTACAGCCAACGAAAAGCGACTTGCCTCCATGTTCGAGCACGGCACGGCGGCCGAAAGCGATCTTAACGCCGTACGCGCCGAGCGCATGGAGGTGGTGCAGAGGACGCGGGCACTGGAGTCGGAACGCCGCACCCTCGCAGACATGCTTGCCACCTTCTGCGGCATGGAAAACGTCGTGCCCGAAAAGCCCCGCATGCCGCAGGAGAACAGCGCACAGGGCAATGGGCGTCCCGAGCTACGCCTTGCCGAACAACAGCTACGCCTTGCCGATGCCGAGGAGAAACTTC
>JAFSQD010000026.1 GCA_017446765.1 Alloprevotella sp. | reverse complement strand
GCCTGCAAAATAGATTTCCTTCGCGGTCATAGGTTCGTAGATTATAGAACAGTCCTTTACTTATTGTGTCTTAAAAACTTATCGAGGAGAAAAGTCGCAGACAGGGGCGGCCTTTCTCCTCGATGAAACCGGTCGTTTCAGCTCTTATTTGAACTTCACCGAGGCAATGATGGATTTCAGCACGGGTTCGTACTGGGATTCTTTGCCTGCGTCAAACTTCAGGCTACCAGTCACACCGAGGCGATCTTCCTTCATCACGACGAAGTGGAGCTCGACTTTTCCGTCTTTCACGGCTTTGATGGTGAGGATTTTGTCGTTGATGACGGGTTCGTCCACCGTGCAACCGTCCTTTTCCTTCATGCCCTTCCAGTTCTTGGCGTATTCGGGAAGCTGGCTAATGGTGGCTCCGGAGTCGTTCCATGTGGCATCGATGTGGCAATAGTTGCCGCTCTTGTCGTCGGCATTGAACATCGTCTCGGAGGAATAGGTCTCAGTAAGCTCCTTCGGATATACGAGCGAGAAGTTAGCTCCCTCGAAGGTGTTGCCGTCTGCCAGCGCCTCGGCTACCTGCTCGTTGTCGGCGTTGGACTCATTTGTCGTGTTGTTGTCGGCCTTGCCGTTGCATGCACTTAGCCCAAGGGCGGCACAAATGAAAAGAAATAGTTGAAACTTTTTCATAGTGGTTATTGGTTAGGGAATTATTTTACTTTTACGGATGCGAGAATGGTTGCCAGGGTGGCGTCGTCGGCTGGCACGTTCCATGTGTTGGCACCCACGAAATGCATGTCGTCCACCTTCATGAATGCGACAAAGTGACTGTCGTCCTGGAAAGTGACGAAGGTGTTGTCACCAAAGGACTTTTCGCCAAGTTGTTCGGAGTGTTTCCCTTGGTTCTCCACGGCGGTTTCCCATTTGTTGAAGCGGGCGCTTATGCCTACCTGTGCATCCTTTGTGTGGTCATCGCCCAAGCCGATGCGGATTTCTTCTTCTTCAAGCTTCAAAACCTTCCAGCCGGCAGGCACTTCCACGCTGAATTTCGCACATGCGGCCGTGCAGGGGCCTTCTGTGCCTACGGTTACTTCGGCGGCGGCTTCTGCCTGATTCTCGACGGCTGCGGAGTCGGAGCCTGCCTGGCCGCCTTCGGTCTTGTTGTTGCATGCTGTGAATGCAAAGAGGCTTGCGGCTGCAAGCATGAAAAACTTTGTCTTCTTCATGATGATTGTGTTTTTAGGTGAATGGTTAGATAAATGTAAGCTGTGTCAAAATCGTTTATCGCGGCAAATATATGTATTATTTCTTAAATATGCACTTTCTCAGACCGAAAAATTTGTCTCGACTTCGGTGGCCTCGAGGAACTGCTCGAGGAGACGGACTGTGTAGGCAGTTGCTTCCTTCAAGCGTGCGTCATCGCCATCGTATCCGTTGATGATGAGGAGGAGGTGCGTGGTGTCCATGCTGCATCGGGTGCGAACATGATCGCTTGTGGGTGTGGCGAATCCGCCGATGGAATCGCGGAAAACGGGCATCCGGTGGATGTTCAGCGGGCCGCGGCCGATGCCTTCGTAGTCTTCCCCTTCGCGGCCAATGCCAAGCGTGATGAGCTCACCCGCAATCTTGTCGCTATCCACAACGGCTACCGAGTATCCACTCTTCAAGGACACGGCATTGCCCAGGTCCACAAGGGCGTCAATGCTATAGAGTTCCTTGCCTTGCAGGATACGGCGACCAAGTTGTTCACAGGAGGGGCGATAGCGACTGGGATCCTTGCCTGCAGCGCGATAGGCGGCACGCGTCTCGCATACGCCGGGACGTTCCTTGTACGTTGCCGTGTCGTAGTGGGCTCGCAGTTCCTCGCCGAGCTGCTCTATCTCTCCCCACAATTCGGGCGGAGTGGGACAGTTTTGCACCGTGGCTTCGATGAAGGCTCCATGGTAATCGGGAGCAACGGCACGAAACTCAGCGGAAATTTCTACATTGATCATGTGGAATATTTATAGCTAATAATTAGTGATTTGCAACATATTCATTTGAGCTTTACTTTTATGTGGCTTTCTGCTCCCTCCAGCCACAAAGAGGGCGGAAGTCGCACCACAGACAGCGCTTCTTGGAGGGCTGGGCCGTGAAGTCCATCCCTGTGTAAAAGAGGTTTTCGGCCGTGAGTTTCAAGCCTTCCAGGAACTCGCGTCCCATCTCGTCGGTGAATGTCTTGAGGGGAGAGCCTCCGAAACTTACGCGGCAGTCATAGTCGTCGGACGAGGCGCAGAGGGGATAGAACAGGGCGGCTGTAATGCCCTCGGCTTCAGGCTCCACCTTCCGCAGCTCCCTTTTCACGGCCATCGTGTAGAGGAATGTCTGCAGGAAATAGTGAGGGCGATTGTCCGAAGGCGTGAAGATGTGGTCCATTGAAAGACATTTTTCTATATGAGTCCCCGTCTTGTAGTCCACGACGCGTAGGATGCGCCGCCCCGTCTGCGGATCGATGACCGAGTCGAGGCGGTCGATGATACCGCCCACACGCAGCGGACGGGTGCCCCCGCCTGTCTTTACAGGGATGTCAAGCCAGAAGGTTTTTTCCAGGCCGTGGATGCGGAGACTCTGCAACTTTGCATCGTGGCGTATGAGGTTGCGCATACATTCCTCCAGCGTGACGGCTGCCACTTCGCTCCGCTCTTTCCTGACGTCCTGGAAGGCTTGTGCTATGAGTTCGCGCACATGCTCCCAGCGCCTTGGGTTTGTCAGCACTTCCCGCAAGTCCTCTGCGCGCACGTTGCCTCCATCATCTTGCATTTCCGTGTAGAAGAGCTCGGCCGTGCGGTGGAAAATCTCGCCAAACGACGTGTTTTCAATTTCCTCGGCGTCAGGATCGGGGACGTGCAAGCGCGCTATGCGTTGGTAGAAGAAGCGCAAAGGGCAGTCGAGGTAGTTGTTGAGAGAGGTGGGCGAAAGGGGGCGGATGCATTTTTGCCCGCTTTCATCGGTGATTTCGGGGTTTAGAATATCAAAAAGGTTGGCTGGTTTAGTGGCTGTCAGGGGGTGCGTTTCTTGACGTATCTGCCTGACGCTAAGCGAGAGTTGCTTGATACGGGGACCCATGCTCTCATCCATCAGCAGCTGGCGCATAAAGCGCGACATCTCGGCTGTGCGCGCCCCCGTTGAAGTCTCATTGTAGCATAGGCGGACGTGATGCGCCCGTTGCAGGAGGCGGTAGAAATAGTAAGCAAATACGGCTGTATGCTTTTCGGCATCGGTGAGACCATATGCCATACGAAGCGGGTAGGGGATAAAAGAGTTGTCACCCATTCGCCTGGGCAGCATGTCCTCGTTTGTTGAGAGCATGATGACATTGTCAAAGTCAAGGTTTCGAGTTTCGAGAACCCCCAACACCTGCATGCCTTGCGCCGGGTCGCCGTGGAAGGGTACACTGCCCGAGCGCACCACTTGCCGGAGCAGTCTGCCCAAGGTGACCCAGTCGACCACCAGCAACCCCCGCTCGGTGAGCCCGATGAACCGCTCTACGATGGTTGACGTCTGATAGTAGGCTTCGGTGTAGAGTAGGCGCAGAAGTTCTTTCTCGCCCTCATGCGTACCTTCTTCCCCTTCAGTGCGGACATGTTCCTGTACCTCAAGGGCTGCAGCGTGCAGGCTTTCGGCCAACTTCCCTAAAAATTGCAGGTTGCTCATGCTTCCTGCACTATCCCCCCGGCGCGATTGCTCTTTTAGGCTTTTCTCAAGAAGGGCTGCCGCCGGCGTGTGTGAGAGAGGAAATCCTTTGGTGACATTGATGTGAGAAGCTTCCTCGGGCAAGGCATGAAGGACAGGCTCGATGAGGTTCTCGTTGCACAGTACCAATGCTGTGCGCCGGGCATCTTTGGTATCTCGCAGGCACGCTGCCAGCCATTCGGTCGCAGCAAACACTTGGGCATTCTCTGTAGGTGCACTAACAAATTCTATCTGCTTTTCACCCCGGAAATTATTGAAGAAGGAAGCGGGGAGCGCGTTGGGAAAGTCTACCAGGTTTTGCCGCAGGAAGCGTCCCGCCTCGTGCTGTGGCGATTCGTTGACATAGTACACGTCATAGTCCCAGTAGAAGGTTGCCTTGCCTTCGCGTTGCAGATGAGCAAAAAGCTCATGCTCCACATGGTCGAGCACATTGAAGCCGACAAAAGCGTACTGCCTGATGCCTGCCGGAACTTGTAACTCGCCGTTTTTCAAGCCTTCGACCACCCTCCGATAAAGTGCTCCTTCATAAGCCAAGCCTTCTGTGAGCAGCTCATTGTTGAGTGTTTCGTAGATGTGTCCTATCTGATCCCAAAAGGTACTGAAGCGCTCGCGTATACCCGTGGCGGCATCCGCGCGAAAGTCTACAAGAAAACGCTTGAGGGCTTCGCGCTGCTCGTCGGTCAGCGGCGAGCCGAGTACATTCGTCAGGCGATGGTAGTCTTCTATGTTGGCAAACAGACTTTTGGCGTCAGCCATATTTTTGTCGACATCGTCAAAGTCGGCTAAAAGCCTTTCGCCCCATCCATAGAAATGGTCAAGAGTCTCGGCTGTCTGCGTGGCGTCATGATAAATCCTGTATATGCGGCAGACTGTTTCTATGGGATCAGCTATGCTGAGTTGGGAATACTCGGAAAAGAGTTCCGAAATCGTTTGGTAGCGAGGTGCCCAAATGGGCTTTTCGCCCACCAGGAAATCGTTAAAGAACAAGGCGGCACGACGATTGGGGAACACCACGACAATATCACTGAAATCGTCACCAAATCTTTCACGAAAATCTTCTGCTACAAGTTGAAGAAAAGCCTTCATTATTCTGTATATCTTTCTTTTATAATCTTACTCGTTCAATTTCGTTACGGTCAACATACCACAGAAATCCCTCTACATTGCGAACGCCCATCTGCACCAAGGCATTCATGTAGCTGCGCACCTGGCGGTGGTGGGCATCGCAAGGAACAGCAAACTTGTAGTCGACAACTACCACGCGCCCGTTGCGCTGCATGACGCGGTCGGGCCGGAGCGCTTTGAGCTCGCCCGAACTTTGGCGGGTAAGGAGTGTGGATTCTCGTCGGACCCGCCAGCTACCATCAAACCATTCGCGCACCTCTGGCAGCGTGCCGTCACCATCTATTCGTCTATGGGCATAGCGGGACAGCTCCTCGTCGCTGAGCTCGTGGGGGATGATGCCCGCATCGCGCAATTCCCTGATTGCCCGGTCTATGTCGTCGGCTGTGACAAACTCTTCAAAGATGCGGTGGAAGAGAAGGCCATGAGCAACATTTTCTTCTTCGGGATCGCCACTACCTACGTATAATTTTGCCTTTGTGCTTTGCACGAACGTGGCGCGAGTCCTATGAGGAGCAAAGGTGAGGGGCAGGTTTCTACCTTCTGCCTCCCCCTTTCCTGAAGGCATAGGGGCGCCGTACTGCAGGATGCAGCCGTCTTCTGCATGAGAGAAGGTGGCTTGCAGGGCAATGTCTTCTCCCTCATCGGATTGTGGGAGCAACTCATAAAGCTTCTGCATACTTCTGTAGAGTATATCGCCGATGGTAGCTGGGCGTTCGACATCCTTACGCCTCTTTGCTGTTGCCCAAATTAACAAGTTTTCCTTCGGTCGCGTGAAGGCCACATAGGCAAGGTTCAGGTTATCCACGCGCCGTTGGAACAATTCTTGCGCATACGAACGTGCAAAAGTACTATTGGCGGCCGCTGCGATAGGGGTCACAGGCACTAATGGAAGCCCTTCGTAGGCTTCGTCCTCAGGTTGCCACCATTCGATGTTGCGCGTGGCGTTGGATAGATCTTCCAATTCCCAATGGCAGAAGGGCACGAACACCGTATGGAAGGCAAGGCCCTTTGATTTGTGTATGGTGAGGATTCTCACGCCGTCGGCTTCAGCCGAGGGGATAGCTTTCTCCACGAGGCGCTCGTCCCAATGTCTCAGGAAGAGTTCAATAGTGGGAGGGTTGTCGGCCAGGAAATCAACGATTTCATCGAGGAAACTCGTAAGGAATGCAGCCTGGCTGGGCAAGTCCCCGCGTCCGCAAAGGTCATCAAGCGAGAAAAGGTCGCACAAACGCAAGCATAATCCGTAGAGGGGGGTTGCAAGCAGGGTGGGCCGCTCCACGAGAAAGTTGTCCGGAAAGAGTGTTTCTTTTTCCGTCACAAGTTCCTCAGCATTGCGGTTTTCGCCCATCACGATGTTACGATAGACACGTAGGATGTAGGTAGTGGCCACTTCATCGGAGGGGTCGACGAGAACACGAAGCGCATTGACGAGGAGCATGACAGCTGGCGAACTACTCAAGTAGAAGGCCTCATCAGATATAAGAGGAATGTCTTTGTGAAAATGAGAGAAGTTGTCCAGAATACGTTGTGTCTCCTCCTTCTTTCTGACGAGGATAGCCATCTCGCTCCACGGGAGCCCCGTCTCGCGGTGCAACCTGAGGATTTGAGCCGCCATTGTGTGGTCGGCATCTTCAGATGTTTCTTCTGTGCGTAGCGCCCCGAAGTCGCCTTCCTTCGTTTCGTCTATGGTCACCCGTACATATCCCTGCTTTTTATTTTCTTGGTATTTTTGTGACACATCCTCATAGATACTGGCCGCACTTTCGTTTTCCTCCGTTTCATCGGACATTCTTTGCATCGCGTCCAACTCGCTGGCCGCCAACGGAAAGAATGTATTGTTGAAGCGCACGATGGCAGCCTGGCTGCGGAAGTTTTGGTCAAGGCTTACGGTACGAACGGGGTAGTTGAAGTCGTGCTGAATGTTTTTCAGTATGCGCCAGTCCCCGCCGTTCCATCTATAGATACTCTGCTTCACATCGCCCACGATGAGACATTCTTCTCCCGAAGCCGCCTTCTCAAGCAACAGCTTTCGCAGGTTGTCCCACTGCGTGCGTGCAGTGTCTTGAAACTCGTCGATAAGGATATTACGATAGTTGGTGCCGGCCTTTTCGAAGATGAACGGCGCATCATCGCCTTTCACCATCTCATGGAAGAGCAATTTAGTCTGCGCCAGAAGCATGCGGTTGTGCTCGGTATTGATATCCTCGATGATTTTGCTGATTTCATTCAGCAGACGCAAGGGATTGAGGTTTCTGAGCGTAAGGTCGCAAGAGTTGATGGTGTAGAGACTCCTCTCCCGGATAGCATCAGCCTCTCGCAACGCCTGACTGACAGAAGCTGCTGCTGCCCGACAATTGCTGTCGCACAGTGCACCTTTCTTGAGGAGCTTTTCGGGATTGTCCATATATTCTTTTACCGACGGACTGGCCTCCTTGATGTCGGAGGCAGTGGCTATGCGCCTTAAAAAACCTGTAGCCCAGTCGCCGCGACGCTGAAATGATTCTTCGCCGGCTGTCGCTATGAGGATTTCCACATCGTGAAGCTTTTCGGCAATGGTGACAAGCTCTCCGATAGCCGCATTACGCATGGCGTAGAGCTTCTGGCGAAATGCCTTCATGGCTTGATTGTCCGATGCCACCTCACGAAGTTGAGTGTTGGTAGACTGAAACTCCTCGCTCAGCACGTTGCTTTCGGCAAAGCGCTTAATGTCATCGGCCAGTCGCCAGTTTTTGGATTCACCGACGCGCTGTCGGATATAATCCTTTATCCATAGCCGCACGTCCTCATTATCGTCCAGTTGCGCGAGGAGCGCGCCTACAGCTTCCGATGTAACCTCCTTGTCGTTGATATCCACGCGGAAACTTGCACTCTGCCCCAGCTCGTGCGCCAACGACGAGAGGAGTCGTTGGAAAAACGTATCAATGGTGTGGATATGGAAATGGCTGTAGTCGTGTATGATGCTTTCCATCGCCGCTTTGGCGCGACGAGGCAAATCTTCCTTGGGTAAGTGCCCCGTCTCAACCACCTTTTCGGCCAGTTTGTCGTCGGCACCGAGACTGAGGGTATGAAGAAACTCCAGGATGCGCTCCTTCATTTCGGCCGTAGCCTTGTTGGTGAAGGTGATGGCAAGGATGTGACGATGGCGCCGCATATCCTCAGCCCAGTCGCGTCCACCAATGAGGTGGGCAATATACTCCACGGCCAGCGTGTATGTCTTTCCTGACCCAGCCGATGCGCGGTAAACTTTAAGGATTGTTTTATCTTTCATCGGCGCGAAGATAGGAAAATATACGTAAACGACAGCACGACCGTAAGATTTCTTTTTACTTCCGTACCGCACGCAGCATGCACGACATAGACTGCAGAGCTTTAACATCTTTTTTATATTTATAATGTGTGCGTTCTAAAAAAATTGTATACTTTCGCTGCCATGAAACGCTTTTTTATCTACATTTTCGCGCTATCCGCCTTGGTGGCAAATGCGCAATCTTCACTTTATCAAGAGTATATCCGTCGGTACAGCCCGATGGCCGTGGAGCAAATGAAACGTTATGGCATACCCGCAAGCATCACGCTTGCACAGGGCTTGCTCGAGAGCGGTGCCGGTACCAGCATGTTGGCACAGAAAGCCAACAATCATTTTGGCATAAAGACCGGCGGCACCTGGACTGGACCTTATCTGACGAAGGATGACGATGCAAAAAGTGAGCGCTTCCGAAAATACGAAAGCGTTGAAGAGGGCTTTGAGGATCATAGCCGTTTCCTTGCCGAGCGCCAACGCTATGCTTCCCTCTTCAATTTGGACCCCACAGACTATAAGGCATGGGCACGTGGACTGAAAGAAGCAGGCTATGCCACAAATCCCGAATATGCCAACAAACTTATCAGCTTGATCGAAATCTATCAGCTCCACGAATATGACACGGCCAAGGGCAGCAAGCATCATCAGCGACAGCAAGACGTGGCCCGGAATGAGCGCCAGCACGAAAAGCCTCACAAGGAAGTTGTTGAAACAAGACCCTCCAAACCAAGCCAAAAGCCAGCAGAAGTCATGGTGGCCTCCCAGCCACTGCAGATACGCATGTGCAACGGTTGCCGATACGTACTTGCACGCAAGGGGGACACCTTTGAAACCTTGGCCGAGGTTACAGGCGTGAGCCGTAAGAAGCTCATGCAGTTCAACGAAGTGGACGACACCTATGTATTACGTGCCAGCACGCCGGTATATCTTGAAAAGAAAAAGTCACACGTAGCTTCTAAGCAACGCGGACAGTTTCATGAAGTAAAAGAAGGGCAGAGCATGCACGCCATCAGCCAACTCTACGGCGTTCGCATGCAGATGCTCTATCGTGCCAACAGCCTTGAGCCCGACTTCATGCCTGCCGTAGGCGACCTTCTTATGCTGGATTGAAGCGGGCTGGAAACTATATGCGTACAAAATGTTTCCCCGAGGATTAACTTTTCCCTTTTTTACCCGTCTTAACGATAAAGAAGCATTTACCGCAAAGTAAACAACAAAAACAAAAATACGACTGACATGAAAACGAAACACTACCTTCTGTACGCACTTGCAGCCATGATGGGCTGCGGCACGGGCTTTGCCCAGGACGATGTATATTTCGTTCCCTCAAAGAAAAAGCAACAGCCGTCGGCTCCTCTGACGACCAGCATGAGTAGCTCAAGCTATGAGAATCTGGAAACATCCGGTGCCGCCACTGACTATGATAACTGGTATGAAGGACGCACTGACCTCCGCGATGTGGACGACTACAATCGCCGTACAGTACCAGACAACAACTATTCCAACAACGTTGAGGATGACAATGAGGGATGGACAGACGCGGAGGCCTGCGACGGACTCTACACTTCGCGCATCGTTCGCTTCCATGCTCCTGGTTGCGTAGTGGTAGCCAGCCCCTTCTATTGGGACTACTACGACACTTATTTCTACGACCCCTTCTGGGGTTGGGGATGGCGTAACTACTATGGATGGTACGATCCGTTCTACGCTTCTTGGTACGGCCCTGGTTGGTATACAGGTTGGTATGGTGGATGGTACTCGCCCTGGAGAGGATATTGGGGGTGGTACGGACCAGGCTGGTATGGAGGATGGTACAACAGTTGGGCGTGGTATCCTCGCTACGGACACCACAGCCGTGGATGGTGGGCCGACAGCCGCAGGGGCTGGGGTAGTCATCGCGGCACCTTCGGTAATCAGCGCGGAGGCCTGCTGGCAGGCAACAATGGTTCGCATGGCGGACGTAACAGTTCATCTTCGTTTGGTCTCAACAACGGACGCAGCGGCAATGGAACCTATCGCGGCACCGGGGGCTTCAACAACAGCACGAATCGCAACAACCGGACGTTTGGAAATTCTGGTGGAAGTCGCAGCTTCAGAAACGGCTCGACCACGGGCACCATGCGCAACCGCCAATTTGGGGACAGCAACAAAGCCACCAACAACCGCTCCTTCGGAAGCGGAAATTCCCGCAATAACGGAAGTTCGCGCAGCGTGACACCTGCCAACAGCTCGTCGGGCCGTTCCTTTGGGAACAGCAATCGTTCCTTTTCATCGCCCTCCAGCTCCTCTTCCTATTCAACACCTTCCTCTCGCAGCAGTAGCCATTCCTATAGCGGCAGTAGCTCCAGCGGTTCACGTTCGTTTGGCAGCGGCAGCAGTAGCGGTCGTAGCAGTTTCGGAGGTGGAGGCGGAGGTGGCCGTAGCTCCGGAGGCGGAGGCGGCCGTAGTTTTGGCGGACGCCGATAGCAACAATATTCAGAATCAGAAAGTTATATTTCCTTCATGATGAAATATCAGTTTTACAGAAGCATTCAAGAGTTTTTAATTTTACATTAACTCAGCTTCTGAAACTAAAATACATTCACATTAGATATGAAAAAGACTTCTATCATCCTTGGTGCCCTCCTTTTGGCTATGCCTGTTGCGGCACAGGACATTTATAAAGTGGAATCCTTTGCCAGCCGCGACCTCATCGGAACTGCCCGCTACGTGGGAATGGGCGGCGCGATGAACGCCCTGGGGGCTGACCTCAGTACGCTACATACGAACCCCGCCGCAGCCGGCCTTTTCCGCCGTAGCGATGCCTCAATCTCGCTCAGCATGCTGGCCAATCCTGGTGCCGAGAAGTTTGATGGTATCAGCCCCGCTCGTATGTCGTTTGACCAGATGGGTTTTGTCTATAGTACGAATACTGGAGATGATGGTCTGAAGTTTCTAAACTTCGGGATGAACTACCAGAAGAGCCGCAACCTGAAGAACTACATAGGCCTATCAGGTATTCCTGTCCCAGGCGGGCTTTCCCAGAGTTGGCAGATGACAAATCTCGCAGACTACTATGGCCAGTGGGATGACGGCTCGAACGACTGGGTATCGCCAATTGCCCATGCTGGATGGAACAGCTACATGATAGACCAGGACGCCGAGGGGAACTTCGTGGGTTGCGATGCCGACAGCTACAGCTACGAACGCGTTCAGTATGGCGGCGTGCAGGCTTTCGACTTCAATGTATCCATGAACTTTGACGACCGTTGGTATATCGGTGCCACCATAGGTGCCTATAACGTCAACTGGAACTCTTATCTGCTGTACCGCGAATCCCTAATGGATGACCAGGGAGGCACCCATCCCTACAAGATGATTAACGACGAGCGCATCACGGGTTCCGGCTTTGACGTAAAGCTCGGTTTCATCGGCCGCCCCATTGAGGACAATCCCTTCCGCTTTGGCCTTTCCATCGCTACGCCCACATGGTTTGACCTTACGGGCAACAATATTCTGACGATGGATTCACCCTTCGTGGTTGATGAAGGTCAGACACACACCATTTCCGGTGTTGAAACGGGTGATTTCGACTATCGTGTCACGACCCCTTGGACGTTCGGGGTGAGTCTTGCCACGACCGTTGAAGACTGGCTGGCTGTGGACGTGGAATATGAGTATAAAGACTTCACGGGAGCCAGCGTGCGCTATCCTGACGGCTACGACCCCTATGTCGACCACAGCCTCTATGCCCATTCCCGCAAGGATCGCGCCCTGGGTTACGAGATTGACAAATATCTCACGGGAGTCAGCACGTTCCGTGTAGGTGCTGAAGCCAAGCTGGCTGATGGCTGTTACCTGCGTGCAGGGTACAACTATGTTTCAAAGCCCTTCAAGGACAATGCCTTGATGAACCTCTATAGTGGCTACGACAACAACATAGGCGACAGTGACGGCGTCATCAATACGACGGGTACCGACTACGTAAACCTAAGTGCCACCAACCGCCTGACACTGGGACTGGGTCTCCGCGGCAAGCACTGGTATGGTGACCTGGGCTATCAGTACCAGATTCAGAGTGCAGATGTCTACGCATTCCAAAACTTCAATGCTGACAACACGCGCACCAACCTCCTGCCCAAACAGACCGTGGACCTCGACCGCCACAGTGTGACGCTTACAGTGGGCTATAAGTTCTAAGATATTAAAATTAAAACTTACGTGCATCACGTTTGATACTGACGATAAAGTGGCAGGATGTCACCCCGCGTGGGACACATCTTGCCACTCCTCATATCATTTTCCAAACCCACATTCCTGCTGAATATGGCAAACGGCGAAGACAAACAAATCATATTTTCGATGGTCGGCCTTTCAAAGACCATCAAACAAAGCAACAAGACCATTCTCAAGGATATCTACCTATCCTTTTTCTACGGTGCTAAGATAGGTATCATCGGACTAAATGGTGCCGGAAAGAGTACACTGCTAAAAATCATTGCCGGCCTTGATAGTGACTATCAAGGTCAAGTAGTCTTTTCTCCTGGCTACAGCGTAGGGTATCTTCCTCAAGAACCGCAACTCGACCCAGAGAAGACCGTGCGAGAGGTTGTCGAAGAGGGTGTTTCCCTGGAGGTGGAATCCCTCAGGGAATACAACGAGATCAACGATAAGTTCGGGCTTCCCGAATACTACGAGGACGAAGAGAAGATGAACAAGCTTTTCGCGCGTCAGGGCGAGCTGCAGGATTTTCTTGATGCCCACGACGTCTGGAATCTTGACAGCCGCCTCGAACGTGCCATGTCCGCTTTACGTTGCCCGCCACCCGAACAAAACGTAGAGCACCTCAGCGGCGGCGAGCGTCGCCGTGTAGCCCTCTGCCGCTTGCTTCTGCAACAACCCGACATCCTTCTGCTTGACGAGCCCACGAACCATCTTGATGCTGAAAGTATCGACTGGCTTGAACAGCATCTCAATCAGTACGCCGGAACGGTTATCGCCGTGACACACGACCGCTACTTCCTTGACGACGTGGCTGGATGGATTCTTGAGTTAGACCGCGGTGAGGGTATACCTTGGAAAGGGAACTACAGTTCGTGGCTTGAGCAGAAGTCGCGCCGCCTTGAACAGGAAGAAAAAACGGCCTCTAAGCGTCGCAAGACCCTTGAGCGCGAGCTTGAGTGGGTACGCATGGCTCCAAAGGCACGGCAGGCCAAAGGGAAGGCACGCCTCAACTCCTACGACAAGCTCCTGAGCGAAGATCAGAAGGAGAAAGAGCAGAAGCTGGAAATCTACATCCCCAACGGCCCGCGCCTTGGCAACAAGGTCATTGAGGCCCAGCATGTCAGCAAAGCCTTCGGAGAAAAAACACTCTTCTCCGACCTCAACTTCATGCTTCCGCCCAACGGCATCATCGGCGTCATCGGTCCCAATGGTGCGGGCAAGACCACGCTCTTCCGCCTCATCATGGGACTCGAGAAAGCCGACGGCGGACAATTTGAGGTGGGCGAAACCGTCAAACTTTCCTATGTCGACCAGCAACACCGTGACATTGACCCCGAGAAAACAGTCTACGACGTCGTCAGCCAGGGCAACGAACTCATCCGCCTTGGCGGACGCGACGTCAACGCCCGTGCCTATCTTTCTCGTTTCAACTTCAGCGGTGCCGACCAGCAGAAGAAATGCGGCGTCCTCAGCGGTGGCGAGCGCAATCGTCTCCACCTTGCCCTCGCCCTGAAGCAAGAGGGCAATGTCCTTTTGTTCGACGAACCCACCAACGACATTGACGTCAACACGCTGCGCGCCTTGGAGGAAGGTCTCGAAGCCTTTGCCGGTTGTGCCGTAGTCATCAGTCACGACCGCTGGTTCCTTGACCGTATATGCACACACATCCTTGCCTTCGAAGGCGATGGCAAAGTGTTCTATTTTGAAGGCTCCTACAGCGACTACGAAGTCAACAAGGCCAAGCGCCTCGGCATTGAGGAGCCCAAGCGCATACGCTACAGGAAACTTGTGGAGAATTAATTGTAATAGTATAAAGCTCGTATGAAACTCATCCTTGCCTTTGCCCTTCCGGAAGAAGTCGTCACAGCCACATTTCCTGGTTGGGATGTGACGACAGTCGTCACGGGCATCTCCAAACCCTACGCCGCCGCACGCCTTGCCCGCGCCATTGCAGACCATCGTCCCGACCTCGTCATCAACGTTGGCTCCTCTGGCTCCAGCCGGATGGTGAAGCCCTCGGTCGAAGTGGGCGACATCCTTGTGTGCGACAGCTTCATCGACCGCGACCTTCAGCGTCAACAGTTCACATCAGTGAAACCCCAGGTTTCCACCGCCACACCTTTCTCAAAAGGCTTCCCCTCAGTGGTCGCTTCCCTCGGAGGTCAGGTGGCACAGACCTTCGCCGCCAATACCGGTGACGATTTCGTCACGGCCGATACGCCTTTCGACGGGCAGGTGGTCGACATGGAGTCCTTTGCCGACGCCCTCGTGTGCCAGACCTTCGGCGTTCCTTTCTTCGCCGTCAAATATGTCACCGACATCATCGGCGAAAACTCCATGGAGATATGGGAAGAGCGTCTCTCGCGCGCTCGTGAGGCACTCACGGAATACTTCACCCGCTGCAGTCTACCAGTAACCATATAATAAAAAACATATCACCCGTATGAACAAACGCTACACCGCCATTCTCCTCCTTGTCTTCTGTGTGCTGACGGCTACAGCTACTCGCCCCGTCCGTGGCGCCTTCAATCGCGAGCAGAGCGATGGCACCCTCGTGCGCGTCACCCTTCAGGGCAACGCTTTCTTCAACTACTATCTCACCAGCGACGGCCTCGCGCTGCTCCCCGACAGCAAGGGCGACCTGTGCTACGCCACGCTCCTTGCCGACGGCGAGACGCTTGTGGCCTCCGATCTCGTGGCGCACAATGCCGATGTCCGCACACTGCAAGAGAAGGCATTCGTCAGCCGACTCGACACACAGTTGCCCGTGAAGGCTGCCCGCCGCGCCGTGCGCCTGGCCTCCCTCAACCGCCGTGCCAGTGCCGCCCCCAACCCCGATGGCACCTGCACCTACGGCCAGCGCTCAGCCGGTGTCTGCGGCAGCCAGGGAGCCCCCGTCATCCCCGTCATCATGGTCAGCTTCCCCGACCGCGCCTTCCAGGACACGACCACCATCGACAAAGTCTCGCGCCTCTTCAACGAGCCCGGCTACCACGACGAGAAGTACTGCAACGGCAGCGTGAAGGACTATTTCGAAGCCCAGAGCGACGGTCTCTATCGTCCCTCCTTCAAGGTCGTGGCCGTCGTCGAGACCATGCTCGGCTATGAGGCCTACGGCAACCGCGCCACTGGCGGCACCATCGCCGCCACGAAGAGCCTCCTCCGCGAAGCCCTCGACGGAGCCGTCGAGCAGGGCGTCGGTTTCGACGAGTTCAAGGACGAGACAGGCGCCATCCCCCTCGTCTCCATCTACTATGCCGGGCCCGGTGCCCATAGCGCCAAGGAGACGGGGTCGGACAAATACATCTGGGCCCACTTCCAGACCGTGGCCAACTTCAAGGTACAGGGCATCCCCGTCAACGGCTGCTTTGTCGGCAATGAGCTCCTCCAGAGCTACGACAATCCCAACGGCGCTTCGCCGAAGGTCAAGGACGCCCACACCGACGGCATCGGCGTCTTCTGTCACGAGTTCGGCCACGCCCTCGGACTCCCCGACTTCTACTACACCGGCAGCGACGACGACATCGCCGGCAGCCTCCTCTCCATGGACTTCTGGAGCGTCATGGACTACGGGCAATACTGCTATGACGGCTATCGCCCACTCGGCTACAACGCCTACGAACGCCTCATGCTCGGCTGGCAAAAGGTCACCGACCTCGACGCCGCCACCGACACCTCCGTGCGCCACACGCTGAAGGCCTTTTCCGATGCCGCCGAGGGCGACGTCAGCTGCTACCGTCTGCGCAATCCTCAGAACGAGCGCGAATACCTCCTGTTCGAAAACCGTCAGACCGGCACATGGTATCCCGGTTTCATGGGGCGCGGCATGCTCGCCACCCACGTGGACTACGACGCCAACGCATGGTCCTCAAACACGCTCAACAACACGCCTTCCCACCAGCGCTTCACCTACGTGCCCGCCGACGGGCAGAAGCAGGGCGTCGTCAGCGGAAGCAACTTCGACAAGACCAAGGGCGACCTCTTCCCCGGCACAGAGGACGTCACCGAGTTCTCGGCCACGACCCTCGGCACGCAGTGGGGCACATACTTCACCCACAATGCCCTTGAGGACGCCCTCTACCACATCTCGCTTGACGGACGCGACATCAGCTTCTCCTTCAACAACAGCGAGCTCACTGGCATCAAAGCCCCCTCCCTCGTCACTCGTCACTCGTCACAAGCCTACGACCTCCAGGGGCGACGCCTTCTGGGCGAGCCCCGCGCCCACGGCCTCTTCATCGTGGGGGGAAAGAAAGTCTTAAGGTGACGGCGACTCTGTCCGCAAAAATAGTAAGTCGTACTCATCTGTGCGCATGTTCTCCTTTTGGCGGAGGCGTGCGCATTTTTTTATTATTCAAGTTTCGGATTATCTCCCATTTCATCTCCCCATTTCATCTCCCATTTTCTCATCGCTCGGCATCCCGTTAGGGTGACGCTTGCCTTTGCAAGAATTTTGAGCGTAGCAGCCCCAGACTCCAGGGATAGGAACTTAAGAAAGTTGAATAAAGGATTTTTTCTTATCAACCTGCGAAGCCCTTTCTGCCATTTCTGCTATTTCTGCGGGACATTATTATCTCATGCGGATAGTTTTTATTGTCCCACAGTCATCGGCTTTGCCGCTTCGCTCGTCGAAGAAATGAAGGAAATAAAGGAAATCCAAGTTTCGGATGTT
>JAFSQD010000025.1 GCA_017446765.1 Alloprevotella sp. | reverse complement strand
TTTGTCGATTAGCTAGTGTCTGTGCCAGAGATACGCAGCTGAAGAGCTGCCGCGTTATCAAGGTGGTTATGGCGCCGGGGTTCCACCTCTTCCCATCCCGAACAGAGAAGTTAAGCCCGGTTGCGCCGATGGTACTGTCCATAAGACGGGAGAGTAGGCAGCCGCCGTTTTTAGAGCCGTCCCTCGGGCATGAAGCTTGAGGGACGGCTTTTTTCATTAGTGAGAAGAAGGGACAGTTCATCAAGAACATACCATCGGCGCCTTGGCCGATGGTGGGTTGCCTCTCCACAAGATGGGAGAGTAGGCAGCCGCCGTTTCTAAATAATTCACACGACAGATGGAACAGGTCATAACCAGCGGGCAGAATCCCCGCGTGAAAGCAATAGTAGCCCTGCAGCAGAAGGCGGCAGAGCGCAGACGGACAGGATTGTTTGTTGTGGAGGGTGTCCGCGAAATAGGGCATGTCCTCAGAGCGGGCTATAAGGTGGAAACGCTGTTTGTGTGCCATGAGATATTGGATGAATCAGCCATCGCGGGATGGAGGTTTGACGGCGAGCGCATAGCTGTTTCACCGCATGTGTATGCCAAGATGGCCTATCGTGAAGGAACCGAAGGTGTGCTTGCTGTGGTTCGTGCTTGCAATATGAACCTTGAGGACCTTCCCGAGGTAGGGGCTCCCATCTATGTTGTGATGGAAAGTGTGGAGAAGCCTGGCAATCTCGGTGCCGTCCTTCGCACGGCCGATGCCGCCCATGCAGATGCTCTCATTGTCTGCGATCCTCTGACCGATCTTTACAATCCGAACCTCATCCGCAGCTCCATTGGAGCGCGTTTTACGGTGCCGACTGTGGCCTGCACTTCAGAAGAGTGCATACGTTTTCTGAAACGTCGCGGCATCCGTATTCTGACCGCCCAGCTTCAAGACTCCAGTCTCTATTATGATGTTGATATGCGCAGAGGCACCGCCCTCGTGATGGGAACAGAGAGCACAGGACTTACCGACCAATGGCGTCGGGCTGCCGATGCCCATATCCGCATCCCCATGCTCGGAAGCCTTGATTCGCTCAATGTCTCCGTCAGTGCCTCCATCCTTCTCTTTGAAGCCGTTCGCCAACGTCTGATGGAAAAGTAGATGCAAAAAGTCCCATAAGCTTGGGTGTCTTTTACCACGTACAGGTAAGTCGTTATCTCAAGATTCTATCGTGGTGAAGTGCATCATCCGTAGGTGTGGACGCTTGCGCCTTGTGCGGCGGGCAGGTAGTTGATGCCCCACCAGCACATCTGCAGGAGGACGAAGCACAGGAGGAGCCATGCGAGGCGCAGGGGGCTGTTGGTGCGCCAGTGGATGTAGACCAAATAGCCCAGCCAGGTGACGGCAGCCCACATCTCCTTCGGATCCCACGTCCAGTAGTGTCCCCATGCCTCCTTTGCCCACAAGGCTCCGAAGAGCATGCCCATCGTGAGGAATGTCCATCCGGCAGTGACCATCTCGTCGAGGCTTGCCTCCACGTTGCGGCGCGTGGCGAGGCCGTAGATGGCCGTGAGCGTGGCGGCACCGAGCAGGGCGTAGGCAAACATGTAGACGATGACGTGGGGCGCAAACCACGGGCTCTGTAGTGCCGGCATCAGCGTCTTCTCGTGGATTTCGGGCTTGAAGAGGTTGACGCATACAAACACCAGGGCCAGGAGGGTGGCGTAGGAGAGTATCCAGCGGTAGCCGTAGCGCAGGTAGACGATAAGGCCGGCCAACGGGAGGAAGAGGCTGTACCAGAGGCGCGTCTCGCCCATCGTGCGCAGTGGCGGTCGCTCCAGCGTGAGCCACATCGTCAGGATGTAGGCGAAGAAGACGGCAAGCCCGGCGCAGGTGAAGCTTACGGCCCACGTCTTTTTGTTTTTCCACGAGAAACCCGCTCCTACGGCCCAGAGCAGTATGGCCGTAAGGGCGAAATATATGAACGATTCCCAAATCATAGCTTGATACCTCCTTTTCTTTTTCTCTTGGGTGCGAAGAACATTAGGATTGCCCCTGCCAACAGTATGTAGATGCCTGCATAGACGGCAGGCAGCCAGGGATCGCGTACAAATTCGAGCACGCTGAGACGACTCTCTGCGCCAGCGTCGACATCGTAGCTGAACTGATAGATTTTCCACCCTTTCACCTTGACGGGGCGGTTCACCTCAACGGTGGCTGGGATGTGCTCCCCTTGTCGCGTATGGATGACGATGTCGGAAGCAAAGCGCTTGGGGGCACCTTCCTCGGACTGTTCAAAGATGAAGCGCTTGAGTTCCACCGCTACGGAGAGTTGCTTGACAAGCCCCTCCTCGTTTACGACGCGGTGCTCAGTGCCGCCAATGGCGCACACCATCTTCAGACGTTGCATGTCGGCATTTCCCAGGGTGCCCGTGGTGAGTGCTACGAACAGGCCGAGGTGGCAGAGGAAAACGGCCACCGCCTTCAGCGTCAGCGGCAACAATCTCTGAGCCGACTTCAGGGTGGCAAGTCCCAGCGTGATGGTCATCCACACGTAGGTCAGCACGAAGGGCCAGAACGTGAGCATGTCGGACAGTCCCAGTCCGCCTTCAGCCTCGCCAGCCGAGGGATTCTGGCGAATGAGTCCCATGAGGGCTGTCAGCAGTGTGGTGAATACCAGTGAGGGTACGGCCGCCTGCAGCGTTCCGAGGAAGTGGGCAATGCGGGACTCCCTGCGCAGGATGTGCAGGATGGCGATGAGCAGGACGAGCACGGCCAGCGTCACGTAGTTCCTTGGGGCATGGAAAAAGTTCCAGTCCAGCGGACCGACCGTGAACTGCATAGCCAATCCCAGAAGGATAAGGCCGCCTCCGAGGAGAAAGCCTACTTTATATGAATATGGTTTTGTGGGCATGTTTGTGTAGTTCAATCTTCTTCTGTTGCGTTTACGTCCGCAAAAGTAGGCCAAAAATCACAATCCCCAACACCCCGACGGGGGAAAAGGTCTTTCCACCCTCAAAAAAACCGCCGCGAGTTCCCTTCGGATGCGCCGCGAAGTGATGATGACTATAAAATTGCACGCGAAAGCTTGCAATCTTTTAATCGGATTATAAATTTGCACAGCTTTTCTTGCAATCTTTTAATCGGATGTACTATCTTTGCCGCCGAAACAAGGTAAAATGATAGAAGCCATATGATAGAAAGAACATTGAATGCGCGCGTATTACGGCTTGCGGAACGTTACCCGATAGTCACACTGACGGGTCCCCGTCAGTCTGGTAAATCCACGTTACTCAGGAATGCGTTTCCAGACTATACGTACGTGTCGCTGGAAGATTTGGACATGCGGGAGTTTGCGCAGGCAGACCCGCGCGGTTTCCTTGCTACCTACAACAACCATATCATTATTGACGAAGCGCAACGTGTGCCCTCCTTGTTTTCCTACTTGCAAACCCACGTGGACAAGGCAGATGCGGCGGGCATGTACATGTTGGCTGGTTCGCAGAACTTCCAGCTGTTGGAACACATCAACCAGTCACTTGCCGGACGTACGGCTATTGTGAAGCTCCTGCCCTTCTCCCATGCGGAAATGCGAACGGCCGGAATCCTTCCGCAGACGGTCAATGAGGAAATCTTCACGGGCGGATACCCGCGTATATACGACAAGGGTATAGTGCCTACGGACTATTATCCCTTCTACATACAAACCTACGTGGAACGCGATGTCCGACAACTGAAAAACATTGGTGACCTCAGTCGTTTCGTGTGCTTCGTCAAACTATGTGCCGGGCGCATCGGGCAGCTACTCAACCTCTCCTCCCTCGCAGGCGAAGTCGGTATCACAGCCGCTACGGCTTCGGCATGGATATCCATTCTGGAAGCCAGTTATATATGCTATCTGTTGCGACCCGATTGGAACAACTTTTCCAAGCGTATTGTCAAGAGTCCGAAGCTGTACTTCTACGACACGGGTCTTGCCTGTTCCCTGCTTGACATCAGCGATGCCAGCCAACTCCCCACTCATTTCCTGCGCGGCGGATTGTTTGAGAACATGGTTATCAACGAGTTTCTCAAGGACGCGTGGCACAACGGGCGCGCGGCCGACCTGCGCTTCTGGCGCGATAGCCAGGGCAACGAAGTGGATCTCCTTCACTACGAGGGAGACCGCGTCACCGCCTATGAAATCAAGTCTGGTGCGACCTTCTCCCCGGATTACTTCCGCGGACTGACGAAGTGGGCAGCCCTTTCCTCCACACCTCCCGAACGCCTTAACGTCATCTATACCGGCGACGCCAGCCTCACCACATCCAAGGGAAATCTCCGTGCGTGGTGATTTCCTCTATATAGTAGGGGGGTAAACAATCAGCGAGCGCGAAGTGTCGCGCCCGCTGATTTTCGTTATTTTCACTTTTTATGCGTTCTCAGAAACCGCAGGAGTCTTCATCAGCCCAGTTTTCATCGTCGCTAATATACCATCCGGCGTAACCGCGAGAGAATACGGGACTTTCAGGGTCTGCGCTTTTCCCATTTTGCAAAGAAAGGCACACTACGCAGGACGTGCTAATACTTACTACCGACATCTGAGGACGGTTATACCTTTTGTTCTTTTCCATATCATTCCACGATTACTTTGTTCCCGTTTCGAATCTGTACTCCGTGCCGTATGCTTGTCGTAAGGCGACGTCCGTGCAGGTCATGGATGGTGTCGCCTTTCGCTCCATTTGTATAGTCGGATATAGCCGTCAGCAGATTGCCTAGCTCCAAGCATCGTACACTTTGCGGCATTTCTATATAACAACGATTCGACGGTACCGTGATGGGCTTCGTCGCATCCACAGGGTAGAATCCCATTACGCCATCCAAGCACTGGAGGACGTAGCCGGAAGCGATAGGAGTATCCTTATACACTCCTGTCATAATGCCCGATGTGTAGTTGTTTTCCGTGTTTGTGGGTATCCCTGTGAAGACGTAGCTTCCGGGTGTACCTGCCATCAGGAGCGGCGTGTTGGCTGGGATAGCTAATTGCTGCTCTGTCAAGACGCTGCTGCCCGAAACGCCCGTACAGCGGAAGGCGGAAAGTCCTTCGGGCAGTTCCGCCTCAAAGGGAAGGATGAGTGTGCCATAGCCACCCTCGTTCAGGGTGAAATGTATGTTACTGCCATCCGTTCCACCCGTGACACTCATATTGAACGTCACGGTTTCTGTCAATTCGGAGGCATGACCTTCCGCAGGGGTGAAGGCACAATCAACAATCCTCACCTCGTATTCACCGTTCATTGTGGACGGGTCTGCCACAAGACCGATAGAGAATAGTTCCTCCACGGTGTTGCCGTCGGCGTCGTCTGGGTAGATTTCGCTGAGAGAATTGCTGTAGCACATCACCTTTAGTGTTGTTTCGTCTGGCATATTGACGGCGATGCTATGGTCCAGACCTTCGAAGCGGTCAGCGTTCAGTTCCACATCGTCTACATAGACGCGCCCTTTCTTCACTTTGGCCACCGAAACCCCTTTGGGCAGGATGAAGGCCATGTTGAATGCGGAGTAGTCCACTGCGTCCGTCTCGTACACCGTTAGGCGCGTTACCGTCTGCCCGTCTGCGGTCATCGTCATGTCGTCTGCCCACACGCGGAGTGTGGCAGTCTGTGCCACTGCCCGCACTCCGAAGAGTGCGAGCATGCAGCACAGCATGGTTGTCACATTTTTTTTCATTGTCGTTGTAACTGTTTTCTTCTGATAGGTTTCTTTATCGGAACGTTCCGGCGCACCTGTTCCTCCAGATAGAGGCGCACGATGGCCACCACATCCTCCGAGTTTATTTTCCCGTCACGGTTCACGTCTGCAGCGTCAGCATTCAGGAATACCGCACGTCCCAGATACCGGCTTACGGCGAGCAGCACGTCCTCGGAATTTATCTTTCCGTCTCCGTTAGCGTCGCCGACGTACACTTTGTTCAGCGTCCATTCGCGCACGGGCTCTTTCTGCTCCAGATTGCCGGCGGAGTCTGTAGCGCAGACATAGAAGCCTTGGTCTATGCCGTCGTAGTAGCGTACGTCAATCAGCGTGTCGGATACATGTTCCACGATCTTGTTCCATGCACCGTCGCTGTTCAGTTGCTGATAAACGTCATAGCGCCAAACGCCGGAACGCTCATCACTACCCTGTAAGTGCAGTGTGACGATGCTGTCGTTCTTCATCACACCTCCCGCAATGTGGCTTGTCGGCGCGACGGCATCTACGACGTTCGTCCAGACGGGCGTCATGATGGGGTCGTTTGCGTCAAACACGATGCAGGCCTTGTTCGGGATACACGTTCCGTCGGGCTCCGCTCGTTTCAGGCTTATGTTGAAGCTGACTTCGCCGATGCCGCTACCCCGGTCGTCGTTTATGGGCAGGAAGCCAGACATCACGTTGTCCGTCGGTTCCATTGTCATCGGGTCAAGGGACGTGAACGTCCAGCGGGCGATGCCTTTCGTCTTGTCGTATGAGCCTTCCACCTGTGCGATGGCGTTTATCTCCGGGCGCATGTCTATAGTTTTCACGAAGTTGGGCGTGCCGTCCAGTTCTACCCTTCGTTCGCCTATCTTCAGCTGTGTGGGAGCAAAGGACGTGAGGTCGAATAATTCCTTGTCCAACGTGTCCGTAACCACCACGGTATGTGCCGAGGCCGTTGCAAACTCAGGGTCGTTCTCAAACTCAATGGTATAGTTCAAGTCCAGAAGTTCCTCTTTCATGAATGTACTTCCCGACTCTGCCCGATAGCCGTAGATGTCGTTGGGGTCAAGGGAAGAAACGGGAGTAGAGCCTCCTCCGGAAGAATCAGGGCATTTTGAGGAACTCTGAGGAATATCATCACAATCCACATTGTAGATCGGCGATTCTCCCCATTCCTCACTTCTCCGAATCCCCTCACACATGCTCTGCCTATACATTTCTATTCCGCAGGCGGCATCATTGAAAACGGTTGCTTTTCGAATGCGCTTGGCGTTCGCTTTTCCGATTTCACTGCTCCATCCGCGTGGGCAGAGCAGATAGACATACACCTCTTCATTGGTTTGTACAGATACGCTTATGGTCTTTGTATTCCCCGGAAGAAGGTCTGAGGTGATGAAGGCATGATGCTGGAACGGATAGTTAGTAACGTTGTCTGTGTGATCATCCTTCAAGAAATACCACAGATCTCCTGACGAATTCTCTTGGAGAGAAATACGTGTGTCAATGGAGTCTGTATATCGTTCTCCGAGCATGCTTTTGAAATGTTTCTTTGCCTCAAATCCTTCTATCATCACTCGTTTGACATTCGTGCTGTCTTTTGAGTAGATGTGTATGGCAAGCGGTACGCCGTAGGCCATCACGTTGCTCTTGTTCTGAATCTTGAAAGTGTACTTATTGGCAGTGGTTCGCAAATACTGTTTTGCAAAGCTTGCACTCGTTTCAAACTCAAACGGAGTGGCTTCTTCAACCGTAATGCATTTTTGTACGGATACTTCACCTTCCGCAAAACGGAAAAGCGCAGAATACTGCCCGAGCGGAGCATTGCTAAAATTAAAGAGGACGCTGGTTGCAGCGTTGTGCTCGTGCCCGATGCTGTCGGCGCAGATGACGTTTCCGCCCAGCCGAAGCTCTACAGTTTGCAGTTCGTCGAAACCGTTTCCCTCGAAAGTGATTGTGCATGTTCCTTCATTTCCCACAACGTTCACGTCCTGACGTAGGATGGCGTAGCGATCAATGTGCTCATAGTCAAGTCCTATTGTTGAAGAACTTGTTCCCGTCACATCGTGCAATGCGATGTAGAACGTTCCGTCTTCTTGTGCATGGCAACCTCCATAGTTGATAGAAGATGAGCCAGAAGCAGAATAGACTTCTTGTCCTGTTGGCGAGAAGATTTGGATCGTTGCAGCCTGCGTGGTCTTTACAGAGAGACTGTCGCCACGGGTGGCTTGTGCCGTAAACCAATGTATCTTGTTCTCCTGCGGCACATTCTTCCATTCGCGCTGCCCTGAAGTGAGGGGCGTGAACTTCTCAATGGGTTCGCTGACGCTGTAGTCCACGAATTGCTTCTGTACATCAGTGAAGCGGTAGCTGGCATCGTAGAAACGGAGATGAAAGTCGTTCTTGGCATATATTGTAGGCTTGCCGCTTGTCAGCTCAAAGTGAAAACAGGATGAGCGGATGGGGTATGATGGTACGGGCAAAAGCGAGATGAGGCTAATGTCCTCCTTGCGCTCTGCGAATGTGGCACTCATCTTGTCCTCATCATTCTCGTTAAGCCAGTAGTCGTACCTCATAATGCCATTGCCGCCCAGCGGTATTTTCCAGAAATACTGGGAGTTGATACGTGTCGTTGTGCCGCTTCCGTCGGACAGGTAGTAAGCGAGACAATGCAGGCCGTCTGTGAGGTGGGAAACGTCCGCGTTGAAATGAAACCCCTTTCCGTTGTAAGGCGATTCGCTTATGCCAGCTTCCTTGTTATCTACAAAGTAGTAGAGCTTCATGGCTTCAATCTCACGTTGCATCGGACTCCGCAAGAAGAAGTTGTTGTAGCTTGCCGAAGCCGCGCCACTCTGGGTGACTGCCTCTATTTGTATGCTATGCAGTCCCTGCTGCAGGCTGTCAGTGTCAATGTCCCACACAATAGCACCTCCCGTATTGGTTACGCGCTGTTGCTTGTAGGGCTTATTGTCAATGCTGCATACAAGTGTCATGTGTTCTGTTCCCTGCGTTTGTGGCTGCTTGAGGAAATAGTAGGTCTGAACGGCTGTCGGCGTTTCTCCGTCAGCTTGTATGTGGATGAGGTGAAGACCATCGGAAAGTCCGCTGACATCTACCTCGGCCACGCTGCCCACGGCAAAACCGCTTTGCA
This sequence comes from Alloprevotella sp., assembly GCA_017446765.1. Classification (GTDB taxonomy): domain Bacteria; phylum Bacteroidota; class Bacteroidia; order Bacteroidales; family Bacteroidaceae; genus Alloprevotella. The sequence continues at coordinate 51,083 of JAFSQD010000025.1, read as the reverse complement.
TAGTGCTCCCGTCGCCGTCAAACCAGCAATGAAAGTTTTGTAGGCTTCCGCCTGACACGTCTTTCAGAAAAAACTTTGAAATGACATTCGAGCCGTTGCCTTCTGCATCGATTGCTTGGCAGTGGAATGAATGCAGACCTCCACGTAGTGAGGATAGGTCTATGAGGTGCATTCCGTTCAGCGCGTCGGCTGTCTGCGCTGATGCCGAGTCTGTATCGAACCAGAATCTAATCCTTTGCCCGGAAGCTGGCGCCACCTTGAGAAAGTAACGCGTGACGGGGGAGCTCGTTAAGCCTTCTGCATCGCGCACTTGCATGTGGAGCAGGTGCAGGCTGTTGCTGAGCCCTTCAAGGTCTGCGGCGAAATGCCACGTGCTGTCTGCCGAGGATGCTTGTCGGAGGGTCGTGCGGTCGTTGTCAAACCAATAGTCGAAATCAATCGACGTCTGTCCTCTCGCGACGTGGTACGTACAGAGGAACAGCACGAAAATGATATATTTGCGCATGGTTTATTACAAATATGTGTATGGAGGGATGAAGTGTCGGCGTGTCCTTTTTACTGAGCACTGCTCACTTCAATCTCTACGCTGAGTTTACCATCGGCGGTCGACCTTGAAGCGACATTGCACTTCTTGATTTGGGGATTCGTCGGTGTGGCATCAAAAGGCAGGTTACCGCCGTAAATGCCCACCTGAGTACCGTCGCTGCCAAGATATGTTGCCAAAGCTTCATCGGTCAGCTCGTAAGTGAAGCTGTCTCCGTAGGTCATTGTTCCCGACTTGAGGATATTTGAGAGGCCTTGCACTCTTTTGTTTGTCGAGTTTGGGACGTTTTCGAAGAGGCTTGTACCTTCGTCCTCATAAACGTCAACGCAGTTATAAACATTAGTGGATGATGGGATTGCGTATTCTCTATTCGCAATCAAGATGCAGTTTCGCAGTGAGGAATTCTGAAAACCATCCCAGCTATCCCCGTTATATAATACGCAGTTCTGCATTTGAAAGCTATTGTAGCTAACAGAATTTGTTGAAGGGTTCCAGATTACGCAACCAATACAGGTGGCAGAAGAACTTCCATTCAGTTGTAATCCGTTTCCAACGCGACAATGAATAAATTGCGCATTCGTGAGTCTACCGAAGTTTTGACCAAACGAATTAAACCTGCACTTTAGGAATGTTGCATTTATTACCTCGCAGCGATATTGTACGATTGAGTTGGTATATATGCCTTCGAACGTCAGGTTCTGAACGGGCCCAGCGTTAACCGAACCTATGTCGAAAGCACCTGTTATAATGGTGGGCTCCGCCCCATTGTCCAAGAACTGCATGCCAGCTCCGCGGATGGTGACTCCTTTCGTGATGTTCACGGATTGAAAGGTTCCCGAAGAGAGGGTGATGATGTCGCCGTCCGCAGCAGCGGCGTGCGCCTGCTGTAAGGCGCTAGCGCCATAGAACGTGCTGATGTTGCCTTCATGGGTGAGCGTTGCAATTAGGGCACTTTGTGACAGGGCTGAAACACTTGTCATTACAGCCATGGTGAAGAAAACAAAAAACCTCTTCATAGTGTTGATAGTTTTAAGTCTCGCGTCACCCTCGGACGAAACGGTTTAAATGATGAAAAAATGCGGTGTGTTGGCACAGGGATACAAAAAAAGCGCGGGTGACTGTACTTGTCGCTCGTCCCGCAGTTCGAGGCCTTCGCATTGCCCATCACGATCTGAACGAGCAACGCAGAACCCCACGCTGAATAATAACCCATATACCTCCATATCCTCTTTTCGAAAGTGGGGACAGGGAGGGGGATATATTCTCGCAGAGCATCTACTGTTGCTTTGTCTTGATCGTGATTGAAAGTTGCGAAGTTTCGAACTGTCAAGATACAAAGCGTCAGGTAAACGCCTAATTATATGTGTGCGTCCCGCATAAGGATACTTGGGACGCTGCAAATATAGGATAAAAATGAAACAACAAAAAAAAATGCTGGAAAAAGTGCGATAACACCGGATGCGGAAGCTTCTCGAAACGTAAAGGAATGCGTGCGTTTGGCGGGGAATGGCGGGCGCAGAAGTGAGGGCGGGGACTTCAGCACGAAAATACGCCGAAGAATGCAAAAATGCGGAAGTGGCTGTGTATTAACGTGATGCGGGGTCTTTGGGTTTGTGCGAATGCTTCGGTGGGGGTGAGGCATGCGCATAGGTGGGGCTTAGGCAAGGGATGTCTGGGCTTGAGGCATGCGCATACCTCGGGCAAAGGTGTCCCATACCTTCAAGCAAGGCGTGCGCATGCCTCATCCGTGGCTGTGGTTTTTCGTACTTCAAAACCCCGAAAAGTAGCGTTTTTTGTATGCGGAAACATCTCTTTCGAGAAAGTCCGTTGTCAAGATAAGTATATGAAGAAATCCCCCGCGCGGTCGTGTGTGCCGTGCGGGGGATTTCTTTATGTTGTCCCATTTCGGGGTATCCAATATGTTCGGGGAAAGGTCACTTAGCAGTTTCCTTCAGCCACTTCAGCAGGGGCTCGAGGACGCGGGCGGCGGGTTCGGCTTCGCGGGTCTCGAGTTTGATGTCCTTGCCCATGCCGTTGAGAATGGGGAAGTGGTAGCGTTCGTCGTTCTCAGCGTATTCCGTCGGCTTGCCGCCTTCCATCAGCGACACGGCTTCGTCCGCCATGTCGCGCAGCTTTAGGAGCCAGGGGCGCAAGTCTTCAAAAAAGAGGCGTTCGCTCTCATGGGCCGAGTGCTGCATGCGCTCCAGGGTGCGGCAGGCAGCGCCCACACGGCGCAGTTCTGCCTTCAGCGCGCCGGGGAAGTCGCGTTGTCCGTTCTTGTAGTCGCCCGTGAGGTAGGCCAGGGCGTCCTCGTCGTAGTAGCGCAGGTAGGGTGCCACCGTGCGCAGGGCGGGAGCGTACTCCCTTCCCACGACGGCCGGCAGGGCAGCCTCCCACGACTGCTGGTTGTCGAAGGCAGCATTGTTCCATGCGTAGTCGGCCGCACTGAAGAGGGCTATCTTGGAGATTTCGCCCTGCTGCATGGGGTTGAGGATGAGCGTAGGCGTACCCTTGAGGGCGGGTTCGAGGCGTGCCAGGTTGGCAATGTGCTTTTCATCGCGGAAGTTGGAGTACATGTCCATGGGGAAAAGCTTTGTCATGTCGTTGTCGTTGCAGGGGTAGTTCCACCACCAGCTGGCTTCGCGCCCCATCCAGTCCTTGACGATGGCGAGGTCTTCGCTGTTGGGCACGCTCCACACGTTGCGCCCCGTGATGTAGATGTTCACTTTTGCGGGCACGCCGCTGAGGCTCTGGAAGAATCGCTTGCCCTTTTCGCGCGACACCCACGAGAAGGCGTAGAGCTGCGGCACGTAGTGGAGGGGCTTCACGGTGTCGGAGGGTAGGGCTCCCGCCGTGTTCCAGCAGTTGTCGATTCGTCCTTGCAGTTCCGTCAGCCGGTCGGCGCCGAGGCGCAGCGAGGCAGCGTCGTCGGGCACGCCCACGTCGTCCACGAAGACGCCAAACTGGCGTACGCCGAGATGGTGCATGCTCTCGAACTTCTGCATGATGCGGTCGAGGACGTCCTCGTCGTCGGCATCCGTGAAGGCCTGTCCCGGATGGATGGCCCAGATGAAGTTCACCTTTGATGAAGTAGCCACCTTCGTGATGTCGCGCAGCATGTCCTGTGTCAGGTAGCCGATGCGTTCTTGCTCGGGCGTGATGGAGGTGGGGTAGGGTTCGGCCCAGAAGCGGGAGTGGTAGGGATCGCTCTTGGCACCATACATGTAGGAGTTCATCTTGTAGCGTGCCATGAAGCGGAAGAGGTCCTTCGTGACGGCTGCGCTGTAAGGCACGCCGTAGTATCCCTCGATGACACCGCGATCCTTCAGGTCTGCATAGTCGTAGAGCACGGCGCAGGGTAGCTTCTCCGTGCCGCGGTCAAGCATCTGTTCGAGTGAGGCCAGGCCGCAGAAGGCGGCATCGGTGTTCTCGCCCACGATGAGCACTTGCGCCCGCCCCTCGCGGTCGGCCGTGAGGCTGAGGACGTGGCGGTCGTATTTAGGCTTCTGGAAGACGCAGCGGCAAAGTTTTTGCCTTGTGAGATCCTTGTCGGCCACGCCTTTCGAGGCGTTGATGCCCAGCAGGACGTTCGTCTGTCCTTTAACGGCTTTTGGGGACATTCTGGCGTGCAGCCCGTGGGCTGCGAGTATCTCCCGTGCGCGTTCCACCGTGACGGCGTCGATGCCTTCTTCGGCCACGAGGTTTACGGTCTTGGAGAAGGTTGCGGTGCCCTGCAGGGTCTGCATGTCGTGGGGTACGGGATAGATGTTGTAGAGGCGTTGGGCTCCGATGGTCATTGTGAGCGAGAGAGCCACAAGGAGGGTTGTGATTTTCTTCATGCAGGAATGCGTTTTAATGGGTATTCTTCAGATTTTCTCCAGTGCCTGGCGGATGTCGTCAAGCAGGTCGTCGACGTCCTCTATGCCTACGCTGAGGCGGATGAGGCTGACGGGTATGCCGGCTTCGCGCAGTTGGTCGTCGCTGAGCTGGCGATGGGTGTGGCTGGCTGGGTGGAGCACGCACGAGCGTGCATCGGCCACGTGGGTGGCAATGTTGACGAGTCGCAGTGAGTCCATCCAGCGCACTGCCGTCTGGCGGTCACCCTTCAGTCCGAAGGCGATGACGCCGCACGAGCCATGGGGCAGATATTTTTGTGCCAGTTCGTAGTACGCATCCCCCTTGAGTCCGCTGTAGTGCACCCATTCTACGCGCGGATCGGCAGCGAGAAACTCTGCGACGCGCTGTGCGTTCTCGCAGTGTTGGCGCATGCGAAGGTGCAGTGTCTGCAGTCCGAGGTGAAGGAGGAAGGCGTTGTGGGGTGAGGGCGTCGAGCCGAGGTCGCGCATGAGCTGTGCCACGAGCTTTGTCGTGAAGGCCATCTTGCCGAAGGCTTTCGTGTAGGTGAGTCCATGGTAGGAGGCGTCGGGTGTCGTGAGTCCGGGATATTTGTCGGCATACTGCTCCCAGGGGAAGTTTCCGCTGTCCACGACGCAACCGCCCACCTGCGTGGCCAGGCCGTCCATGTACTTTGTCGTGCTGTGGGTGACGATGTCGGCACCCCATTCGAAGGGACGGCAGTTTACGGGTGTGGCGAAGGTGTTGTCGACGATGAGGGGTACGCCCTTGGCGTGGGCAATGCGTGCAAACTTCTCGATGTCGAGCACGGCGCAGCCGGGGTTGGATATGGTCTCGCCGAAGAGTGCGCGCGTGTTTGGGCGGAAGGCGGCGGCGAGTTCCTCCTCCGTGGCGTCGGGGCTCACGAAGGTGCATTCAATGCCCATCTTCTTCATGGTGACGCCGAAAAGGTTGAATGTGCCTCCATAAATCTCCGACGAGCTGACGATGTGGCCTCCGGCCTCGCACACATTGAGTACGGCGAAAAGGTTTGCAGCTTGCCCCGAGCTGGTCAGCACGGCGCCCACGCCGCCTTCGAGGGCGGCTATCTTGGCCGCCACGGCGTCATTGGTGGGATTCTGCAGGCGCGTGTAGAAGTAGCCTTCTGCCTCAAGGTCGAACAAGCGTGCCATGTCGTCGCTGCTGTCATACTTGAAGGTTGTGCTCTGCACGATGGGGAGTTCGGCGGGCTCGCCGTTATTCGGCACGTAGCCGGCGCGTACGCATAGCGTGGCGGGGCGCAGTTGTTTTCTCATGTTCTGTTGCTAAGTTTTTTTAGTGATTAGGTTTCTTTGCTCGTTCCTTGATAACTCCACCTCCTTCCCTTGCAGGGGGGGGGGGAGGAGGTGGGGGGCTGTCCTTCATGCTTCTCTCCCTTCAGCGTCGTATTGCTGGTAGAGGAAGTCGTTATAGGGATATTTTTGCACGTGGAGTTCGCGCACGCGACGGTAGAGGAGGTCCTTCAGCTCGTCTATGTTGAGGCGCTGGCGTGCAGAGATGAAGATGCAGTCGCCTTCGAGGCGTGCCATCCACGTGCGCATGAGTTCCGGGAGGGATACGTTCTCGCGTGTGGGCGGGGTGAGGTCGTCAGGCTCCTTCTCCACCCATCGGTAGGCGTCGGTCTTGTTGAACACGATGACGGTGGGGGTCTGTGCACAGCCCAGGTCGGCCAGCGTCTTGCTGACCACCTTGATCTGCTCCTCAAAGTCGGGGTGGGAGATGTCTACGACGTGGAGCAGGAGGTCGGCCTCTCGCACCTCGTCAAGGGTGCTCTTGAAAGATTCCACGAGGTCAGTGGGCAGTTTGCGGATGAAGCCCACGGTGTCAGTCAGCAGGAAGGGCAGGTTCTCGATGACCACCTTGCGCACAGTCGTGTCGAGCGTGGCAAAGAGTTTGTTTTCAGCAAATACCTCCGTCTTAGCCATCAGGTTCAGCAGGGTGGACTTCCCCACGTTGGTGTAGCCCACGAGTGCCACGCGTATCATACGGCCTCGGTTGGAGCGCTGCGTGCGTTTCTGCTTGTCGATTTCTGCCAGCCGGCCTTTGAGCAGCGACATGCGGTTCAGGATGATGCGGCGGTCCATCTCAAGCTGTGTCTCGCCCGGTCCGCGCAGTCCCACGCTGCCTTTTCCGCCTCCCGAGCCCGAGCCGCCTCCCTGTCGCTCCAGGTGGGTCCACATGCGTTGCAGGCGTGGGAGCATGTATTTGTATTGTGCCAGTTCCACCTGCGTCTTGGCCTCGGCTGTCCGGGCGCGCATGGCAAAGATGTCCAGGATGAGCTGCGTGCGGTCGATGACGCGCGTATGCAGCGTATTCTCTATGTTGCGTATCTGCTTGGCAGTGAGTTCGTCGTCAAAGATGACGACGTCAGCGCGTGCTTCGTCTTCTCCTTCCGGGTGGAGGAATGTGCAGATCTCCTCCAGCTTGCCCTTCCCCACGTAGGTCACGCTTGAGGGACCGTCCATCTTTTGCGTAAAGCGGCGCACGGTCTCGGCACCTGCTGTCACGCAGAGAAACTCCAGTTCGTCAAGGTATTCTTCTGTGCGCATTTCGTCCTGTTCGCGCGTGACAAGTGCCACGAGTACGGCACGTTCGCGGCGCTCGGCCGCCGCCAGGTCTGTATTCTGCATGTGGGGTCTTTGTGTGTGTTGTCGGTAGGTTTGTATTCCTGTATGCTTGTTTGCGGCGCAAAGATAGGCATTTCCCTTCATATATTCCCCCTTTCAACGCCAAAAGGCACCCTCCGAAGCTTGCATGGAAAAGTGTCCCTAAGGTAGTTTCTATTAACAATAATTATGTTTCATGGCTATATAATTCTTAAATAAATATAAAAGTAGTTATGAGAATGCAACCTGTACCCAAGGGTTGGTGTTACCTTTGCAGCGTGAAACGAAAGATTACTATTCAAAAACACACAGATATGAACGCAAGGTTGACCATCGGGGAGTTTTCCAAGTTGTGCCGGGTTACCGTCAAGGCACTGAAGCACTATGAGAAAATGGGGCTGCTCATACCCAGCAAAGTGGACGACTGGACACGCTACAGGTATTATACGCCCTCGCAGGTGCGGCGCCTTGACCATATCCTCCATATGAAAGACATGGGTTTCTCGTTGGAAGAAATCGGCGACATGCTGGACGAAGAGACGCACAAGCCCAGCCTGCCGCAAATGGAGGAGAAGGCGCGCCAGACGGAAGAGCAAATTCAGCAGATGCAAGCACGGCTGACTACCCTCGAGGCGATGGCGGCCCACCAGAAGGAGATGGATGGAATGGAGCGCATCAGTGTGCGTGCCCTTCCCGCCATCCTTGTGGCCGCCCATCGCCGCCTTGCCCGCCATGGCGACAGCCTGGTCGAGCTGTGTGAGAGCATAATCCTGCCCGAACTCCAGCGCTTGGGTTGCCGCATGAAGCGGCCAGCCCACTGCTTCACGGTCGAGAGTGGCGCGAATACCGACGCGTCCTTCGTGGACTATTGCGTGCAGGTGGACCGACGGGGTGCCGACAGCCCCCTTGTCCGCTTCATCCTGCTCGAGGCCGTTCCTGAAGCGGTATGTGTCAAGTGTCATGGTGGCTACGGGCAGCTGAACAGCCACTATGATGAGGCATGCCGCTACATCGCGCAAAACGGCTACTGCGCCTGCGGGCAGCACCGCACGGTATTCGTCGATGGACCGTGGAATCAGAAGGATCCCGCCAAGTGGCTCACCATCATTCAGGTGCCTGTGGTCAAGGATCCGCAGGCTTCTGCCCCCAGTCCGCAAAGCCAAAACTAGACTTCAGCGGTGGCGGAGCCTTCGGAAATGAGGCGGCGTGTCTTTCCTCTTTTTGCGGACGTACTTGCTTCAGCGCCGCCCATCTTCTGGAGGCTCCCTTTTTCCAGCTACCAGCTGTAATAGATTCTGCACTAACGCGAATATACACATACACACTGGCAAATGCCCCGTGAATGGAAACTTTAGCTTCAAGGCAAAAGTTTCCTAAACGCTTGGCATATGCATTTTGCCACATACCTTCAAGAGGCGAGAATGGACGGAACGTCAGCATTTATCTACTATTTCAAACTCTTTGCGGCCTATGGAGGCTATTACCTCTCGCGACTTGTCGAGCACTACCGCGACTACCCCTATGAAATCCAGATAGCTGCAGGCGCCATCGTGGTGTCCGTGGTTCTGATGGCATTCATAGCGCTCTCAGGCCTTTTACGTCAATATGCGCGCCGCCGCGACAGGCGCACCGAGCGACGTTTGCGCCGTAACTACGGCGCAGCAGCCGACCTGGTGTTCTCAGCGCAGGATGGCACCGACATCACCCGCGAGGACATCGTAAACCAGTTGTCGCCGCGCCATCGCGGCATCGCTCCCGACGACCTCCTGAGAAACCGTCGCGAACGTCGCATATTCTGCCGGATGGTCTATCGCAGCCTCGTCAGCCAGACCACAGGGGGACCCTCCGAGGGCAGCCTCCATCTCTTGCTGAACATATTTGGCGTGCCTTCATTTCTTGAGGAGGAAGCCATTGTCGGATCCACGCGCCGACGTGTGCAGTCCTTGGAGATGGCGCGTACCTTCAAGCTTTACGTCAGTCCCTGGATCGTCAATAAACTGCTCAAGGACAAGCGCCCGCAGGTGCGCCGGCAGGCACAGTATGCGGCTATTATGTCCAGCGGAGACAGCGACCTGAGTTATTTTGAGACCGATTTTTTTGACCGTCACAGCTGCCTGCTTGACGAAATCGAGTTGGGCTACGCGCTCTGGCGGCGAAGCCTGAGGGGGCAGGAACTTCCAAACCTGGCACAGCTTTCCGGTGTCCAGAAAAACGATTCCACCAAGGTTATCTTCGTGCGCCTCATGCGCCGTTTTGGCCAGCACGAGCATTGCGTGCAGCTCGTACCCATCCTGGATGCCAGCCGCCACAAGGGGCTCATCAGGGAGATATGCACAACGTGGGGACACCTCGGCTACACTGAGGGCGAGCACCGCATGGAAAGGATGATGACCACTCAGCCCTGGCGTACCAAGGTGGCCATACTCCATGCCGTCACGCGCATGCAGACGGGGCGTAGCCTTCACCTCCTGCGCGAAGGCTACGAGAACACTCCCGATCCCCACGTACGTTTTGAGGCCTTGCGCTGTCTGCACAACTACGGAGCCGAAGGAGCCAACTGCCTCCGTGAGTTGGAGCATGCTGCCACCGAGGACGAACGGCACTATTTCGGGTTTTTTCACAATCCCCTCACGCAGGCCCGCCTTGCTATGCCTCCCGCTGAGGACTATCGTCCTACTGCGACCACCGTCTTCAGCCAGGTGGGGAAATGAGCCGCACACAACCTTGGCAAGGACAGCCTGTCCGGCAGGCAGACCCGATGCCAAATCAATTAATAATTCAACTTTCGGAATTCTTTGCAAGCCAAGCGCGTAGCGAAACTTTGCAAGCCAAGCGCGTAGCGAAACTTGGCAAGAAAACCGAGCAAACTCGAGCGAAAATGGGAGTTAAAGTGGGTGATACGCACAGCGTACTGGACGATAGCTTTAGGGCCGACCCCTCTGTTCAGGCTTTAGGTATGGTCCTTTTTTACTTCCTCGAGCGTAGCGAGTTTACTCCCCCCTTTAACTCCCGAAACTAATAATAATAAGTAGAGAAAATATGTGGTTGACTATCTACTACGTCTTCAGTTATGCCATCTTCATCTATTCCGTGGCTATCATGCTGAGCTATCTCGTGCTGGCGATACTGAGCCTACGCGCTCAGCGCGAGCAGCGCATTACGACACCCTCTGACGCGGGCATACGCTATCAGTTTCACGGTTCCCCGCTCACTCCCTCCGTCTCCATCATCGCTCCTGCCTTCAACGAGGAGGTGACCATCATTGACAACGTTCGCTCGTTGATGCAGATTGACTATCCCGACTTTGAGATTATCGTCGTCAACGATGCCAGCACCGATCGCACCCTGGAACTTCTCGTGGAGGAGTTTCGGCTTGTGGAGGTGCCCCACGTCGTATCTATGCGAGTGCCATCGCGCCCCATCAAGCGCCTGTTCCGATCTGTGGACAATCGCTATGCCAAGCTCCTCGTCGTGGACAAGGAACACGGTGGTCGTAAGAGCGATGCCTCAAACGCTGGCATCAACGTGTGTAATAGTCCCTATTTCGTTTGCACAGACGTGGACTGCATTGTCGAGCCGATGGCGCTCTATCGCATGATGTGGCACGTCGTGGGCAGTCATGTTCCCGTCATCGGCGTGAGCGCAACGATGCTGATGAGCAACGGCTGTACCGTGGAAGGGGGACGTGTTGTCCAGGCGGCCGTGCCTTCCAGTCCGTTGCCCATGTTCCAACAGTTGGAATATCTCCGTTCTTTTCTTATCGGTAAACTCGGCTGGTCGGCTCTTGGGACGCTACCCAATATCTCCGGGGGCTTTGGCCTCTTCGACACGGAGGTCGTCGTGAAGTCGGGCGGGTACAATCCCAGCAGTATGGCAGAGGATGTAGACCTCCTCTTGCGCATGGTGACGTATATGAAGAATAGCGGTCAGGACTTCCGCGTGGCTCAGGTGCCCGAGGTGTGTTGCTGGACGGAAGGCCCCTCTACGCTACGTGCCATCTATCGGCAGCGCGTACGTTGGGCGCGTGGACTCTTTGAGATTGTCAGCCAACACCGCAAGGTTTTCTTCTCGCGTCACTACGGCCCCATAGGTGCAGTCACGTTGCCTTATATTTTTCTTTTTGAGTTCATCGCCCCCGTGCTTGAACTGGGAGGAATACTCTTCCTCGTCTGGTTGCTCTTCATCGGCGGTATCAACTGGTCCACGGCCTTCGTCATCTTCGGAATGATCTACATGTTCTCACAGCTCATGACCTTCGTTGTATTTAGTTTTGACCATCGACTGCATGCTGTCAGTTGGCGAAGGCGGGGTAGCAGCTATCTGAAACTTATGCTTGCCTCGCTCCTGGAACCCTTCCTGTTCCATCCACTCATCAGCTTTTGTGCCAATGTGGGCTATTTCCGCTTTGTGAAGGGTGCTGCCGCAGTCTGGCAGCCTATCCAGCGACGAGGCATCAGGAAGAAAAGCTGAGTCAAGCTATCTTGTCACTTCACTTTCGGGAGTTCCTGCCCCAGGAGTCTTTGGGTCGCTACGCTCGAGGAAGTAAAAAAAGGACAATACCTAAAGCCCGAACAGAGCGTCGGCCCCAAAGCTATCGTCCAGTACGCAGTGCCTATCTCCCACTTTATCTCCCGAAAGTTGAATCTTGAAAGTATATACGATCATTTAACAAAAACTCTTTTCACACATGCCCGAAACCAATAAGTCAAGGCAAGTCCCCTTCAGCCGCTGGGCAGCCCTCCTTTTGCTGCTCCTGCTGCCGTTGGCGGAAATATCGGCACAGTTACACACCCCTCGCTACTACGTCTCGCGAGCCGAAGAAAGTATCAACGCCGGTTCCTGGCATAAGGCAAAAGCCGAAATAGACAAAGGCCTGGCAACATATCCTTCCGATCCCGACCTGCGATATCTGAACGGACGCTACTACTATCAGGCAAGAAACATGCAGGAAGCGCGTTACAATCTTGTACGTGCCATACATGAGAATGACCAGCATTTCAAGGCCAAGCGTCTACTCGTAGACGTGGAGGACGAGCAGAAACACTATTCCAGTGCAATCTGCTACATTAACGAACTGCTGGAGTTCCAACCCTACGACCGCGACCTGTGGCGAAGGAAGATAAGCCTCTACAGAAGGTTAGACAATCATGCTGAAGCCGATGCAGCCTTGGAACGCTTAGCCCATATCTATCCCAACGACCCCGTGGTGCGTCAGGACCAGAGAAACCGTAATCGCGAAACATGGAATGACGTCCTTCAGAAAAACAGCCTGAGCGAAGCTGCCGACAACCTGGAAAAATGGCTCGACCTTGACCCGCGTAACAGATCCTACTATGTAGAGCTGACGAATATCTACCTGCGGATGGGGATGAAGGATCGGGCAATGGGGACTGTGAACCGTGGCTTGGCCATGTTTCCAAACGATTCAGACCTGAAAACTAAAATGATAGGCATACTTACCTCCATGGGGCTCCATACACAGGCCCTGGCGTTTGCGAAAAAGCAGGGCATGGGCGCTCAGATATACAGCAATTTGATGCAGGAGGTTGCCGACGAGGCACGGCTACGTGACCCCTATGAGGTGCATGGCCGTATTTACGAGCAAACCAAGGATGCAGGTGCTCTAACCTATTTGTTGAACACTTCCCTTGCACGTGGCTACTTGACGGACGCACGTTTCTATCTTGCAGAGGCGATGAAACGACAGGGACGGACGGTATCCCTCTTGTCCAAACTCTACGACTTGGAAAAGCGGGAAGGTAATGAACAGGCTATGATGAAAATTCTGTTAGAACTCTACGAGAAGAATCCCTCGGATGGAGAGACGACAGCCGCGTATGTCGGCATGGTCCTTGAATTAGCAAATCGCGACATCGCCGTGGGCGGATGGGCTGATGCAGTCAAGCATCTTGACACTGCGCTCGGTTTCCTCACTCCTCAAGATGAAGCATGGGCTTCGGCCGTATCCCGAAAGATAACGGCCTTGGGGCGGTTGGGGCGTTTCAGTGAAGCACGAACCTTCTGTCTCAATGCGTCGTCTGATGATCCCTCAAATGCAGACCGCTTCATCTCGGCCTATGAGGAACTCATTGCGAATAGGCTGCGTTTTCTTGTAGAGGAAGAACGTTTTGAGGAAGCCCTCGATGAGGCCGACAAACTCCTCCTGATGCATCCTCATAGTGAGACGGCTTTGCGTTGTTGCATCAATATGACACAATCATTGAAGCGTAATGATGATTTCCGTCGCTATGCCGCAGAGGGGTTTCGAATTTATCCAGCCGTTCCTTATTTTATTGTGAAGCAGGCAATCGCTCTTTCAATGAGTGGGAAGTATGACGAAGCCGTATTGTTGCTGGAGAGTGGGACTAAGTCTGTTGGTTGGGAGAATCCTCAACTTGTAGCTGCACGCTCTGGGCTTAGCTACGAATGGGCATCAATCCTTTTGAAAGAGCGTATGTCCCAACTGGCTTTAGACGTGGCGGATTCAGCACTTGTTCATGATCCAAGTAACAAGGAATTGCTCTATTTGAAAGGCTTAGCCTATGAACAACTAAAGAATTTCGGGAAAGCCTATGACTATCAGTTCCGTTATTACAACCCAAGCAATGCAGAGCAGCAGGATTGGTACGAACACATGCGCTATCTCCGGTTCAGCAGTTTCAAGAATCGTGTGGATGTGTCCTACACTCATGCCGTGTATGATACTCGCAATGACGAACTTGCCTCTGTCGGGCATCTTTACTCATTGGCTACTATGTCGTACAGCTGGCTTGGCGGAAGGGATACCTATACAGGACAGTTGACGTATAAAGGAGTGGACGGGTATAGCGCGGGCGGCGAAACGGAGCGAGGCGGATATGGCGTGGAGCTGAAGGCAAGGTGGGATCGTGTGTTTACACGGCGTTGGAGTGGTACGGCAAGTATTAGCTACGCGACGCGATTTCTCAACAAGGTGGGAGTAAACGTGGGGGCTGCGTATGCAGCGGACCATGACTGGACGTACTCGCTGAACTTGGGATACAAGCTAACTCCCAAGTCCTATACATACTTCAGCGGGCAGGATGGTGTCACCGCCGACAACAAGAAGCACAGCCTTTTTATTCTTTCTCCCTCTGTGGGCAAATCGTGGGGTCGTATGAATGCCGCTGCCACTGCTGATGTTGCTTTGCTGAGCGGCGGCATATATTATAATGTCGGTTTAAAAGGGAAACTCTTCGTGCGTGAGGATAATATCTCGTCGGTATCCTTGGTGACGGGCTTCGGCTCTTTCCCAAATCTGACGTTTTTTGAACAGACAGCCTTACGGGGGATGTCGCATACAAACGCCATGGTAGGGTTTGATGCCCAATGGCTTTGTACGAAGAATATGTACCTCGGTCTTGCTGGAACATGGAATACGTGCTACAATCCGCAGCGTGGACAGGAGGGGATATTGTTCAGCTCCTACAGAAATGTATATGCCCTGACATTCCAGATACATGTGGCGCTCTGATGAAAATGCCAGCCCCATCCCGTCCCACTCTAAAAACAAATATGCTCCTATGAGAAATCGCTGTACTTTTCCGTCCTGGTGCACGGCCTTGATGGTCTTGGTATCGCTGGGGCTTGTCGCCGTTGCGGCAGTCGCCAGTTCCTGGGTGCTGCAAGGCGGCGCCTCAAGAGCTTGTGGCAGCGGGCTCCCGTTTGAATACAAGGAAATATACCTTCCACCTCTCAATCCGTCCGACTCGCAAGAGCTGTGCCTGAACAACTTGGATACCGACTGGGGGCTTTGGGGCCATAATCTCCACAAGACGCTTCCCACAAAGCCGGACAGAAGCGTATTTGCCCTGGTGGGCGGTAAGCGCAACGAGGAGCAGTTTTGTTTCTCCTCGGATGTGCTTCGCGCGTATGTGGAGGCTTATGTCCTTGAAAACTACGGCGAAGAGGCCCGGACGCGCTTTGCCATTTTTCCTGCGGACAATGATGTGGTCTGTCAGTGCGCCGCTTGCCAGGGGGCAGGAAATACAACGAAGGATGCCTCTCCTTCCATCCTTGCTTTTGTGGAGCAACTTGCAGGACGATTTCCCCGCCACATGTTCTTTACCTCCCACTATGGGGTAGCCCGCGGAATCCCGGTCGGACCAATGCCAGCGAATGTGGGGGTGATGGTGAGTGCGATGGACTATCCTCTGTGTGCTCGCTCCACACGTGAGGAAGCGGGCTTCCGGAGCCGCTTGAATGCATGGGCGGCAGTGACGCACCATGTTTATGTGTGGGACTATATCTGCAACTTCGACGACTATATGACGCCCTATCCGATATTTTCCATCATGCAGCGCCGCCTGCGCCTGTATGCGGAGGCGGGCGTGAAGGGGGTGTTCTTAAACGGGAGCGGCGAGGACTACAGTACGCTTAGCGACGTGAAGACACTTGTGCTGGCGGAACTCTTGCAGAATCCAGATGCCGACTGGAGAAGCCGCCTGCGTGAGGTCTGCCGCCGTCGCTACCCTTCAGCGGGGGATGTCGTGGCGAGGTTTATGCTGGAGCAGGAGGCCTGGGCTGTGCGACGCGGAGCACGTCTCCCCCTCTATGGTGGCATCGGAGAGGCATTGGACAGCTATCTGCCTGAAGCAGAGCTCACGAACTTTCATGATGCAATAGGTGCCTGTAAGGTACAGGCTACGGGTGATGAGCAGCGCGCACTGGGTCGCCTGTGGCGTGCCTTGCTTTTCACGCGTCTGGAGCTTCTTCGGCATCATGGGCGCGCGGGTGGGGGGGCACAACTGCTGTCCGAATTGGAGCGTCTTGCAAGCGAAGGTGTCGAAACGTACAGCGAGGCCGCGTGGACCTTGCGAGGATATGCAGCGGACTATCGTCGCATGTTGCACCTCGGCAAGGAAGCGGCACAGGGCAACGTGTTGCGTGGCGTTGGTCTGCAGGCCGTCACCCAGCCCGATGAAGGCTATGACCGTCTTGAGGTTCTGACGGATGGCTTCACGGGGCTTCCCTCAAACTATCATTGCGGCTGGCTGATCTCTTCCGCACGCCCCGTATTTGAACTGCGCATCCCTCTTGGCCGAGTCGGACGGCTGAGACGGCTACGCGTGTACATGGCTGAAAACAAGGCTTTCCGCATGGGTCTGCCCGATCGTGTGGAGCTAAGCGTTTCTGGGAATCAAGTGGACGTCGCGGTGCCGGAACGTATGGCCGACGGACATGCCCACTGTAGCCTGTTTGTGCCTGCCCATTTTCAAGCGAAACCCGACGATTCACTCACGCTGACGTTTGTGGCTGGGGGAGAGCGCACAATGGCAATCGGCGAGATTGCGGGGTATAACTCAATTAACTGAACAATAACACAACTAACTAAATAACTAATAGACCAACCATCTGGAAGGATATGAGAAACCTGCTGTATGTGCTCTTGCTCTCCCTGACTCTTGCCGTAGCGGCATGCCGTCAGGAGCTGAAACCTGTTGAGGCTGTCGTGGAGGACCCCATACGCCACTACTATCCCGTTGTTCAGGGAGAAATGCTTGGAGTAACCTACGACATAGAGAATACCTCGGACACCCCACTCTTTATCCATGAAGTGCAGACGTCGTGCGGATGCCTCGTTCCCCGTGACGAACTGCCCATCGTGGTGCTGCCCCGCAAGCGGGCTTCGGTGCATTTGGAGTTCAATACCATCAAGAACGTGGGCTACGTGTGCCACTACGTCTATTGCTATGGCAACTTTAAGGATTCGGCATACGTCTCAATGACGTTTGATACGCATGTGGTGCCCCCTGCCGACTATACGCGTGACTACGAGCAGCTATGGCGTGAGCAGGAGACGGCCAGCGGGCGCCTAAAGGATTTTGTGGACGGACAGAGCAGCCACAAGGGCTATTATACGGAGGAAGGCGTAGATCGTCGACGTGAGATAATAGACGAGGTGAACAGGCGTATTGACGCCGTGGCATTATAACGATTCAGGTACCAAGGGCCAGCCCCTTCCCCCCCGGAAGCCTAAACTCACATATCCCCGTCGCCATAGCCGCCCGTTGCGTCCATGTCCTCGTCGTCACCTTCGCGACGGGATTGTTTCTTGGGCTTGGTGTTGCCGAAATTGTAGGTCAGCGTGAGGCTGAAGGTGCGGGAGTTACGCCAGTTCTTTTGGTGGCGCCAGAAGGTGTCGGAGCTGGTGTAGGTTTCAAATCGTCGTGTGTTGAGCACGTCGCGCACGTTGAGGGAAAGTGTGAAGAGTTTGTTCCAAAAGTGTTTCCGTAGGCCGAGGTCAAGGCTTCCGCTGGCATTGCGGTGTCCCTGTGCAATGGCTTCGCGCCCCCGGAAGCGGCCTGTGGCTTGGAGGGAGATGTCCCAGGGGAGCATCAGCGATGCCTGCATGCGGAGGTTCCATGAGAAGCTGTGCTGGCTTTTGCCTTGTATGTCCTGCCCGTCGATGTGGAAAGTGTATCCGTTAAGGTGGTAATAGTAGAAGTTTGCATTTGTGGAGAGATCAAGGGTGCGCGCCACCTTGTTTTTTGCCGTTAGCTCAAGACCCGTGGAGGTGCTGCGTGCCACGTTGAAGTTGGATTGGTACATGATGCCGTCGCCCCGGCTCTGCCAGTTGATGCGCTGCATGACGTCAGTCGTGGGACGGTAGTATGCAGAGACCAGAAGTGAGTGCTTTTCCCATGTGCGCAGGTAGTTCACGGAGAAGGAATTGGAGAATTCCGGTGTAAGTTCGGGGTTTCCGAAACGTACCATGGTGGCATCGCGTGTATCCTTGAAGGAGTTGAGCTGTCCGCCCCATGGGCGACGCAGGCGTCGCGTATAGTTGAGTTGAAGCTGGTCGGCGGGTGTGAGCTGATAGGTCATGAAGACGCTGGGGAAGAGTTGGAAGTAGTCCTTTTCAAAAGCCTTGTCGCGTGGCGTGTGTTCGTGCTCCTGCTGCCAGTTGAGGCTTTCGGTTTTCACGCGCCAGTATTCACCGCGCAGTCCGCCCATGATGCCGAAGGCTCCATGATTGAACGAGAGGGTTGTGTAGAGGGCGTGGATCTGGTTGTTGTAGATGAAGCGGTTGAAGAAGTCGCGCTCCTCTTGTGCGTTAGTGCCTTCCCAGGTAGTGTTGTCCACCCAGCTTTCCTGGGGCGAGTTTTCGCGGAAGATGTTCAGCTGGTAGCCTGCCTGCAGCTTTAGTTTTTCCGTGATTTGGTTTTCGTAGTCAGCTTTTGCCTCCCATCGTCTGTTGTTCATGTGCATGGGACGATACTGGTAGGAGTATATGCCTGCAGCCATCCTTCCTCCGTAGGCATCGATGATTTCCGTAGAGTCCTGATACCAGTTGTCGCCGTCGTGCTTCCAGCGGTTGTGGCTGGCACTGAGGTCAAGGAAATGCTTGTCAGAGAAGTTATGGCGATAGGTCAGCTCGAGGTTCATCATTTGCATGTCGCCGCTGTCCTTTGTGCTTCGGTACAGGATGCGTGTTTCCTGACCTGTGGAGAGTGTGCCGTAGTGATAGGGCGTGAGGTTGTTGGCATTGTGGCCGCCAAGCATGAACATGCCCGCAAGGCCGATGTCATCCTTCGGCGTGAGGTGGATGGTGAAGCCTGCCCGGCTGAAGAGGTTGTTGCCTCGGTTACGGTTGGCGGCGGCATAGCGTTGGAACTGGTCGGTAGCATAATATTCCTGTTCGCTCTCGGTGCCCCCCTTGCTTTGTCGGTGTCGCAGACCGATGTTCAGGTAGGCATCAATGAGGCGGCTGTTGTAGTTGATGTTGCCGCTCGTATTGGCTCCTCCGTGGGAGTTTCCGCCCAGTTGCAGCGAGCCGTAGTAGCCAGGTTTCAGGTCTTTTTTCAGCACGATGTTGATGATGCCCGCAGAGCCTTCGGCCGAAAACTTGGCCGAGGGGTTGTCGATGACTTCGATGCGCTCGATGCTCTCTGAGGGCAGCTGCTGGAGGATGTCGCCTTGGTTGTCGGAGGTGAGGCCTGCCTGGCGGCCGTTAATCCAGACTTCTACCCCCGAGTTACCGCGTAGCGACACGTTGCCGTCGTTGTCCACCTCGACGGAAGGAATGTTTTCCAGCACTTCGGCCGCCGACTGTCCGGCCAGGCTGATTTGGTTTGCCACGTTGAAGGTCTTGCGATCCACCTCGAGTTTCATCTCTGAGCGCTGCCCCGTCACGATGGCTTCGCCTAAGGTTGTTTCGCTGCTCTTCAGGACTATGTCGCCCAGCTCTACCTTCGGGGCTTTTTGTGTTACTGCAAAATCCTGCACTCCCACGGCATAGCCGAGGAGGGTGAACTTGGCGGTGTAGTTTCCCTGTGGGAGTCTGCTGATGTGGAAGCGACCGTCGGTGTCGGTGTAGCCCGATTTCACGATGCGTCCTTGGCCAGCCTGGCGAACGGCTACGCTCACAAACTCAAGGGGGGTATTGTTCTCGGCTTCCAGGATGCGCCCCTTGACGCTACCTTGTGCCCAGGAAGAGAGTATGCTTACTGCGGAAAATAATAAAAGCAAGAATTGTCTGTTCATGTCTAGTTCAGTTCAGTGGAAATGTGTGTTGCAATATGCCCCATCTGGGGTGTGCCATCTATTCGCGGGCGCAAAAGTATAATAAAGTAATGGAAAAGATAGGCCTTGCGTAAAAAAACCTCGGGGGTCTCGCCTGGCAAATGATTGCGAGGTGAACGATAGCGTCGAATGGAGGAAATGGTGTATCTTTGCAGCGTTTTTCTGAAACACACATTTTTATCCTAAACAACAACAAAAAATGAAACAGAAACAGAATGTGCGCGAGGTCTTCACCTTCCGCCACTTCGCCCGCACCCCGTATGCGCTTTTCCGCGTCTTGGGGCGTGAAGTGCGCGTGGGCGTGCTCAGCGTCGCAACGCTCTCGGTCGCAGCTCCCTGCCTTGCGCAGGTTGCAGCACAGACGCCTGCAGATACAGCCTCTGTGCCCGATACGGTGGCTTTGGGCGATGCGTGGGTGGTGGCTCCGCCGTCTGTCACGAGGCTGACAGACGCAGCAGCTGTCCATGTGCAGGTGCTGACCCGCGATGACCTCGCCGCGGCGGGCGTCACGAGTGTGAACGATGCTTTGAAGCTTGTCACGGGCATTGATGTCCGGCAACGTGGCAGCTTTGGTATGCAAACGGACATCAGTATTGGCGGAGGAACATTCGACCAAATAGCAATCTTCGTCAACGGTTTCCCGGTGGGAAACCCACAAACAGGTCACAACGCAGCCGACCTTCCCTTGAACCTTTCCGACATAAGGCGCATTGAAATCCTTGAGGGCGCTTCCGCAAGCCTCTTCGGCTCGCAGGCTTTTAGTGGTGCCATCAACATCATCACAGTAAAGGCAAAGTCTCCATCCTCAATCTATGGCGAGATTGCAGGAGGTTCTTACGGAACTCTCTTGACTGAAACCCGTGCAGAATTGTTTCCTATTGGCCGTGCGAACGTCGCAACATCTCTATCCCTCTCCTACCGCCGCAGCGACGGAGCCGTGGAAAACGCTGACTTCCAGGGTGGAAAACTCTTTTGGCAGGGTGCTTTTGCGGGGAATGGCTACCGCCTCCATGCACAAGCGGGTGCAAGCTTGAACGACTTTGGAGCCAACACGTTCTATTCCGCTGCCTATCCCAACCAGTGGGAGGCCACGCGCCGCTTCCATGTCGGCCTGCGCGGAGAGACTATGGGCAAGGTGAGTTTCGTGCCCGAGTTTTCATGGGTACGCAATGCCGACCACTTCCAGCTCATTCGTGGTACGCACACGGCCGAGAACTTCCACCGTGGCGATGTCTTTACAGCCGGTTTCCGCTCATACGCCCACTGGACGATGGGGGAAGCCCTCTCTGCCACAACCTCAATGGGCGCCGAGTTGCGCGCGGAGGAGATCTTCAGTTCCAATCTCGGGCGTCCCATGGAGGAGTCGCAACAATTCTCCCACTACACGAAGCACGACAACCGCACCAACGTCGGACTCACTCTGGGACAGGCGCTGCGATGGCACCGCTTTGCCCTCCACCTTTCCCTTCTCGCCCAGCGCAATACCGTCGTAGGGCGTCACTTCCGCCTCTATCCCGGTGCAGACCTTTCGTTCGCTCCCACCTCAGAATGGCGCTTCTCGGTATCGTGGCACAAGACGTTGCGCCTGCCCACCTTCACCGACCTCTACTATAAAAGTCCCACGCAGGAGGGTAATGTGGGACTTAGGCCTGAAGAAAACAGTGCTTTCCGTCTGGGCGGGGAATACCATGCCCCGGCATGGCGTGCCGACCTGCGTGCTTTCTATAACCACGGCACAGGGATGATAGACTGGGTGATGTTGGCGCCCGATGACATCTACCATGCGACAAGCTTTCGCCTTGACAACATGGGCGTGAGCCTGCAGGCGGCATTGGACTTCGGGAAAATCCTTGGCCTCCGACAGCCCTTACGAACGCTTAGTACGGGCTATACATATATCCATCAGCATCGGCGCGACAAGCAGGAGGTCTACAAGTCCAACTATGCCCTTGAATACTTGCGCCACAAGCTCGTCGTCCGCCTCGATCACCACGTAATTTCGCACCTTTCGGCCTCGTGGAGCCTACGCCTGCAGCGTCGCGAAGGTGCCTATGTGAGCTACAGCGGCGGGCAAAGTACGGGGCGCCTCGTTCCCTACGGCACACATGCCATCCTGGACGGAAAACTCATCTGGCAGCAATCTGGCTACGGCATCTTTCTCGAAGCTCAAAACCTCACGGCTACACGCTACTACGACCTTGGCAACGTGCGCCAGCCTGGTCTTTTCCTCCTTGCGGGTGCAAGCATAAAGCTCTGACTTCTTAGGACGTGGTTTCCTGAATATTCCCAGACGATGACGATACAAAAAAGCTCCGCTGCAAAGAGAAATGCAGCGGGGCTTTTTGGGGAATATCCTGAATGACTCAGGAAATGATTCTTTACTTGATTACCTTCTGGCCATTTTCGATGAAGATGCCCTTCTGAGCCTTCATCACGCGACGGCCGAGGAGGTCGAACGTAGCGTTTGCGGCATCATTCTGGACGGAAGGAGCAGCAATGCCGGTCTCAAACTCTTCGATTTCCACGGGGTCGTAGGTCATGTGGAGCTTTACGCCGATGGTGGTGTTCGTCAGGCCATCCTGACCCCAGTTGAAGACGTTGAGTCGCTGCATGAATACGTCTGTACCCGTTTCATCGGTGAAGTTACCATCTCCGTCCTCCTTGTAGTAGTCGATAGACACAAGGGCATAGGCAAAGTTGCCGTCGCCCGTGTCGGTCACCACGTTGGCAAGGGGTACAATGTTGTAGTCGCTACCCTCGATGTTGGCAATCTGTACGATGAAGTCCTGACCCTCAATGAGGACGGGCGTGCCATTCACAGGAGTGAAGGTGGCGCTATGTCCCCAGTGTGCGTTTTGGTCGTTTTGGAATTCCGTGCTGTTGTCGAGTGTGAAGAGGGCGAGAGGTTCGCCGATGTTTCCATCGCTGTTAACAGGGAGAATGGCAAGCACGACATCCTCATCCGTGGGAGCACTTTCAGGGTTGTAGAGTGTGAAGTCGAGGCGGTTGATGAGAGCCTTGCTGCCAGGCAGCATGGGGAAGTACTCGGCAAATGCGAGGGTCTTGGCACTGATGACACCTTCCTCTGCTCCGCCAAAGAGTTGCTCGGCCAGGTTGGTGTTGGCAGTCTCGCTGTTTGTGGCGAAGTAGTTGCCGAGGTTGGCACTGCCTGCATAGTATGTCGGGTCGAAGTTGCCTACAGCCATGTCAACTCCTGTGCCTTGATTAGAGAAGGTAGCATCGGAATTGAAACCGAGGAGCATGCCGTCGGCTGCAAAGTTCGTCGTGTCGTTCACTACCTTGGCCTTCAGGGCGGAGGCACCCACCTTGCTTTCTACAACGGCGGTGGGGGCGGGGTAGTAGCCCGACTCGAGGTTGAGCGTAAGTGTGGAGTCACTCTCGGTCACGGCCTTTTCCTGCGTGATGGGGGTGTCGCCGTCGAAGCCAGAGACGTAGAGCCACTTACTCTTTTCGGCGCTGAAAAGAGCCTCATAGGTCACGTCGACGTTGCAGGGGCCGATAGCGAGGCCGTCAGAGGCCTGGTTGCCGTCCCAGTTTTCAATGTACCAGAAGAATCCTAAGGGGCGGAAAGCCTGCACCGTGGGATTTTCGGTGGTGAGCTTGCGCGGAGCACGCACCACCTTGCTCGTCGTGAAGCCAGGAGTTCTGAAGTCAACCACCTGAGGGGTGCCCTTCAGCTCCGTGCGCACGATGCTCTTCTTAGCAGGCACGAAACGCTGGGCGTTCACGCCGACTGCGATGACTGCAAGAGCCAGAAAGAGTAAAGATTTCTTCATAAATTAAAACGTTTTAATGAAACAAATAGTTGCTATTCGTGTGAGAATAAAGCGCAAATATCGTTCAAAAAAACGTTAGAACTACCCGTGAGGGGCACATTGTGTAAGATTTTCGTCTTATTTCACGTACTTTTTGCCGTTTTTGATAAACACACCTTTCAAAGTGGCTGCATTCGTGCGTCGTCCCTGGAGGTCGAAGGTCGCTGAGATGGGAGCTTCGGCCGTTGTGGGCGTGGCGATGCCCGTGTTATTCTGCACTTCCTCAACGTCATACGGATGATAGGACATGATGAGTCCTGTGGCGAAGCCCGTGATGTGGAGCTCGTTCTCGTAGCGGAGGATGTTGACAGGGTATATCATGTCGTTTGTAGCACCGCCCATGGTGTACTCAAAGTCACAGAAGGCATAGACCTTGCTGTCGGGCTCGGAGGAAATCACTGTACAGGGTGAGAAGGAAAGTTTGCTGCCTTCGGCATTGACGAAGTGGAGCGCCACTTCTCCGTTTGCTACGAATGCTTGCGGGGCAGCAAAGCGTATGCCGTAGCCCATGAGATTGCCGTCGCTATAGTTGAGCTTGTAGAGGGCAGCGGCCCGGAGCACGGAGAGCGGCTCGTCGCCAAGGAGTTCTCCGTCCATCGTCTCGAGCACTTCCACCTCGATATCGCTGAGCTCCGGTTCAGTCTCGGCGTAGATGATGGCGTCGGCTCCGTAGATGGCGGCCGGGGCACCATTCATAAGGGGCAGAAACTCGTAGAAGCCGCCCACGTGGGCTGCTTCAAGGTTGAAGCCTTGTGCGATGCGGCCATCGGAAGTGGGATTGTTGGTCGCCATGTAGTTGTAGGTGTTGTCGAGGAATCTGAAGTAGCGTCCGTTGTAGTTGCCCACGGGAATGTCATACATTTCGGTTCCACTACCAAAGATTTCGCCTGTAGAGCTCTTTGTCCAGATGCGGCTGGGGATGATGCTGTAGGCCGAGTCAACCTTGGCGTCGCCCTCACCCATGGTGGCGTGGAGCAGCGGAGCAAAGTAGCCGCCGTCAGTGTAGTTGACGGTCAGCGTGGTGTCGTCGGCTGTATACTCTTTTGTGAGGGTGGTCAGCGGCGTGCCGTCCTCGTTGTATTCCGTGTCATACTCCCAGTGGGCGGCATCGCCCTGCGCTGTGCCTCGATAGGTGATGTCCATGCCGGCAGGTGCAAAGGCATAGTTGCGGGCGTGTATGCCGCGATAGCTCATGCCGAAGAAGAGCAAACCTTCGGGACGGCTGTAGTAGGACGTAGGACCTGCAGCGGGAGCCTGTGCCGACTTGGGCTGGCGGGAGAAGAAGCTGGAGAAGGTGGCGTTTCCCTGACGGAGCAGAGCACCGCCCGCGAGGGGAAGCTCAATCTGTGCCGTGGCGACCGTCATCGAGAGGGAAAGGATGAATAGGAGTAGCGTTTTTTTCATAAGCGTTTTTTTTGATTGGGCGCAAAAGTAGAAATAATTTTCGTCTAATTCGCAGTTTCGTGCTAATTTTACGCCGCAAAATACACAATTATTATATTATATACGCATGAAACGCATTTCCACATTCTTCATGGCGGCTGCGATATGTGTCGCATCCTCAGCACAAAAGGATTACGCCGCATTTGTCAATGAATACATCGGCACAGGCGGGCACGGCCATACCCATCCCGCTGCCATGGTGCCTCACGGAATGGTGCAGCCGGGACCCGACACGCGCCATCACGGATGGGACGCTTGCTCAGGCTACTACTATGAGGACAAGACTATCAACGGCTTCTCCCAACTTCGCCTGAGCGGCACCGGTTGTGGCGACCTGAGCGATTTTTTGCTGATGCCCCTGAACGAGCGTCCCGACCTGCGTCACGTGGGCGAGAAGAGCGGACAGTATCGCTGTCCGTGGGCTTCGTCCTTCTGGCACGAGCAGGAGGAGGCTACGCCAGGATATTATTCCGTCTTCCTCCGTCGCTACGGCGTGCAGGCGGAGGTGACTGCCACCGAGCGTACCGCCCTCTACCGATTCAAGTACACGCAGCGTGCCGGCAAACGTACGGATGCGGCTATGCTGCTCGACCTGGACTATAACAACCAGCATCAGTACATGCTTGACATGGAGTGGGAACAGGTGGGCGACCGCAAGCTGCGTGCCTACCATCGTTCGCAAGGATGGGCCTACAACCAGCCCGTGTACTTCTTTGCCGAGTTCTCCCATCCCTTCACTGTGGAGGAAGTGCGTGACACCGTCAGCGATAAAGGTCGCACCTATCCCCGCTGCAAACTTATCCTCACCTTCAAGGCCGACGGCGAGGGCGTAGAGCCCGACGAGGTGATGGTCAAAAGCGCCATCTCCTTCTGCGACTACAAGGGAGCCGAACGCAACCTGTACACCGAGCAGCCCGCATGGGACTTTGAGGGCACCAGGCGCGTAGCACGCAGAAAGTGGAACGAGGTGCTTTCCAAGATTGACATCCGCGACCTGGGGAATGCCGCAGCCGACTCCATGCGAACCATATTCTACACGGCACTCTATCACGCCAACATTGCTCCTAACCTCTTCTGCGACGTTGACGGACGCTATCTCGGCATGGATCTCAACATTCACAAGTGCGACCCCGTGAAGGACCCGATGTACACTGTGTTCTCGCTTTGGGATACGTTCCGCGCCCTGCATCCGCTTGTCAGCATCATCGACCCCGCAAGGAACGAAGCCTACATACGCTCGCTTGTGCAGAAAGGTGAGGAAGGCGGCATCGTGCCGAAGTGGGAGCTGGAAGGAAACTACACGGGATGCATGATAGGCTATCACTACGTCTCGCTCCTGGCCGACATGTACACGAAGGGATACCGCAACTACGACGTGGAAAAAGCCTACCGTCACGCCCTACGCTGTGCCGAATACGACACGACGGGCATCACGCAGGCATTGCCCCGGTGGAAGATGGGCGAGATTATGCCCGAGGCGCGCTACTGGAAGAACAAACTGGGCTACATCCCCTGCGACAAGACGGGCGAGAGTGTGGCCAAGGCCTTGGAATATGCCTACAACGACTGGTGCATTGCCCAGATTGCCAAGGGACAGGGCGACAAGGCCACGCAGAAACGCTACGAGAACTTTGCAAAGGCCTACCGGCACTACTTCGACCCCAGCCAAGGCTTCATGCGCGGAAAGACGCTCGACGGCTCGTGGCGCACGCCTTTCAGCCCGACCAGTTCTGACCATCGCATGGACGACTACACAGAAGGCAACGCCTGGCAGTGGACATTCTTTGCTCCCCACGACCCGCAAGGGCTGATGAAACTCTTCGGCTCGAAGGAGAAATTCATCGCTAAGCTCGACAGTCTCTTCACCTCCCCCAGCATCCTTACCGGCGACAACGTGTCGCCCGACATCAGCGGCCTCATCGGCCAATATGCCCACGGCAACGAGCCCAGCCATGCCACCATCTTCCTCTATAACTACATGGGGCAACCGTGGAAGACGCAGGAACTCGTGGACAGCGTACTCTACAACCTCTACTTCGACGGCCCGATGGGGCTTAGCGGAAACGAGGACTGCGGACAGATGTCGGCTTGGTACATACTGAATGCGATGGGATTCTACCAGCCCTGTCCCGGAAAGCCTGAGTATGCCATCAGTCGCCCGCTCTTCGGGGAAGTGTGCATCAACCTGCCTGGTGGAAAGACTTTCGTGGTGAAGACCATCAACAACAGCCGCCGCAACAAGTATGTCAAGAGTATGAAACTTAACGGGAAAGCACTGAAGACGCCTTTCTTTACCCATGCTCAGCTTGCCGCAGGCGGTGTGCTGGAGATAGAAATGACAGATAGACGTCCCCGGTAGTTCTTTACTTGCAAAGAACTCCTGAAACTTAAGATATGAAAAAATTGCTCCTCCCCCTTTTGTTCCTGGCAAGCACGTTCGGTTGTGCCCAGGAATCCCCTGCCTTCCAATGGCGCGGCTGTATGATTGACGTTTCGCGCCACTATTTTCCCATGTCCTTCCTTGAAAAGCAGGTGGACGTGCTTGCCGGCATGGGCATCAACCGCTTGCACCTCCACCTTGTGGATGCTGCGGGCTGGCGCATGGAAATCAAGGCCTACCCGTCGCTGACGACGAACACCGCATGGCGCACGGAAAGCGATTGGGACAAATGGTGGGTAGGAGAGGACCGCAGATATTGCAGCCAGGATGCGCCTGGAGCCTACGGCGGCTACTACACGCAGGAAGAACTGCGGAAGCTTGTGGGCTATGCAGCCTCGAAAGGCATCACCATCGTGCCCGAAATTGAAATGCCGGGGCATAGCGAAGAGGTCATCGCTGCCATGCCGCAACTCAACTGCCAGCCGGAGAAACACGTAAAGCTGACGCCTAAGGGGAAAGCCGTAGGCGGACATGTGGGGACGATGAATAACACGGGCGATGTGTGTCCGGGCAACGAGGCCGTCTACGAGTTCTTCCAGAACGTATTGCTGGAAGTGATGGATGTATTCCCCTCGGAGTATATCCACATTGGCGGCGACGAGGCCGGTAAGGCCAACTGGGACAGCTGTGCACGCTGCAAGGAACTGAAAAGGAAGCTCGGCACCAGCGACAAGGAAGCCCTGCAGGCCTATCTCATACGCCGAATGACGCGATGGCTCAACCAGCAAGGGCGCAAGGTCATCGCATGGGACGAGGTGGTGGAAGGATTGAAGAACAAGGCGGTCGATATCCCCGTTTCGTCCGACAGCCTTACCATCATGCTTTGGCGCAATCCCGCTACGGCGCGGGAGGCTATCGGCATGGAGCACGACGTCATCATGGCGCCTTCTGCCTACTGCTACCTGGACTACTATCAAGATGCTCCGCAGACGCAACCCCGTGCCATCGGCGGTTTCCTCCCGCTCAGCCGCGTCTATGCCTTCGACCCCTACGAGGAGATGACACCCGAGGAGCAAAAGCACGTGCTGGGGGTGCAGGGAAACCTGTGGACAGAGTATATCGAGACACCCGAGCATGCCGAGTATATGCTCTATCCGCGCATGCTTGCCATCGCGGAGATAGGAAAGCTGGGCGCAAACCGCCCCTCATGGGACACGTTTCGCAAGCAGGCACTCAAGACCTTGAAGCGCTTGCGCAAGCAGGGCGTCAACGCTTTCGATTTGGCGCACGAGGAAGGGCCGCGCCCTGAAAGCCGGCAGCCGGTGGAGCATAAGGCCGTAGGCGCAAAAGTGTTATACAATAAACCTTACAGCCCACACTATGTGGCGGCAGGCGAGACGACGCTCACCGACGGTCTTCGTGGCGACTATTCCCACGGGGACAGACGCTGGCAGGGCTTCGTGACGGGCGACTGCCTCGACGTGGTGGTGGACCTCGGCCAGCTTACAGACATCAAGGAAGTTTCCCTTGACTTCATGCAGAACAGCGGGGCGTGGATCTACCTTCCGGCCTCACTGCTCATCTCTGCCTCTGCAGACGGAGAGAACTATCTCACCCTTGTGGAGGAAACAACGGCGCGCAAGACCAATGTCGGTACGGAGTTCCGGCGTTACAGCTGGCATGGTAAGCTTTCCGGCATACGCTACGTG
The DNA here is from genome assembly GCA_017446765.1 of Alloprevotella sp. Lineage (GTDB taxonomy): Bacteria > Bacteroidota > Bacteroidia > Bacteroidales > Bacteroidaceae > Alloprevotella. The sequence goes on along the minus strand of JAFSQD010000025.1, from coordinate 22,128 downwards.
CGTGTGCAAGGCACCGCCACAGGCGAAGGCGAATGGCTCTTCACCGATGAAATCATCGTGCGCTGATCCGAGCCTTAGCGTTCCTCTCCTCCCAGGTATTCATGATCATCATAGAACGAACCCGATAAAAACAGGTATTTCCGCTTTGCAATACGCTAAAGAAATAGAACAGGAGCTTATCGCTCACGACGTGCGCCCCACACCTGTGCGCCTGCTTGTATTGCGTGCCATGAAGGAGTCGCCTTATGCCTTGTCGCTTTCCGAACTGGAGGGGCGCCTTGGCACGGTGGACAAGTCCTCCATCTCCCGCACGCTGAACTTGTTCCTCGACCGCCACTTGGTACATAGCATCGATGATGGCGCGGGTGTCGTGAAGTATGCCACCTGTGCCGAGCATTGCCATTGCCACGATGCCGAGGGCTTCAGTGACCTGCATCTCCACTTCACCTGTGAGCGCTGTCACCGCACCTATTGTCTGCGCGGCCTTCCGCTGCCTCCCGTCACGGTGCCCCACGACTTCCATGTGCATACGGCCGAGTACATGCTGAAGGGCATTTGCGCCGAATGTGGAAGGCATTAGGCATAAGCGGGAGTAAACTCGCTACGCTTGTGGAAGTTGAAGTGGACAATACTTGTCTCTCGTCCCTCGCCCCTCGCCCCTTGTCCCTCGTCACTTGTCCCTCGTCACTTGTCCCTCGTCACTTGTCCCTCGTCACTTGTCCCTCGTCACTTGTCCCTCGTCACTTGTCACTTTAAAATATGTCCTCCGCTACACTCATCAACGACCCCGTAAATGGTTTCACGCGCATTCCGCGCGGCCTGATCACGGACATTATTGCCCATCCTTATTTCCAGCGCCTCGGCCGCATCCGTCAGCTTGGCATGTCGGCACTTGTCTATCCTGGAGCGCAGCATACGCGCTTCCAACATTCCCTCGGCGCTTTTCACCTGATGCAGGAAGCCTTGCGCGTGTTGGTGGAAAAGGGTCAGTTCCTGTTTGATGCAGAGGTGGAAGCCGCAGAGACTGCCATACTCCTGCACGACGTGGGGCACGGACCTTTCTCGCATGTCCTGGAAGGAATCTTTTCGCGCGGACTGTCTCACGAGGACATATCCCTTCGCCTCATGGAGCGCATGAACCGGCAGTTGGAAGGACGCCTGGCACTTGCCATCAAGGTCTTTCGGGGGGAATACGGTGCGCGCTATCTTCACGAACTCATCAGTAGCCAGGTGGACGTGGACCGCTTGGACTACCTCAGCCGCGACAGTTTCTTTTCGGGCGTCCGCGAGGGGAGTGTAGGCGCGGCGCGCATCATCAAGATGATGGAGGTGGCGGACGACCGCCTTGCCATCAACGTCAAGGGGCTTTATTCCGTGGAAAACTACCTCATGTCGCGTCGCGTCATGTATTGGCAGGTGTACCTTCACAAGACCGTCGTGGCCGCCGAGGAGGTGCTGCGCCAGGCCTTGCGGCGAGCAAAATGGTTATCCATGCAGGGACGTATGCCGTTCGCTCCCCCTGCATTGGCTTTCTTTCTTGCGCCCAGCAGTCATACGTCCGACGAGGAACTCTGGCTCGACCGATATGCCGAACTGGAGGATAACGACATCCTATCTGCCATCAAGCAATGGTGCCACAGCGAAGATGCAATCCTCGCCCACCTTGCCGACAGCTTCGTCCACCGTCGCCTTTTCCGAGTGGAGGTGAGCGATGTGGCTTTTCCAGAGGACTATGTGGCGCAACGGAGGGAGGAAGCAGCAGCAGCCCTGAACGTGCCGATGGCCGCCGCCGACTATTTCGTCAGGACGGAAGAAGTCTCCAATGCACTCTATCGTGCTGATTCGGAAGGCATAAAGCTACTCTTTCCTGACGGTACGCTGCGCGACGTCAGCGAGGTCTCGCCCGTCATTCGTGCCTATGCGGCTATGCCTCCCGATCGCAAATTCTATCTATTCACGCCGCGCACATAGTCTCCGCCCAGCATGGCATTGGCATTGAGGTCATATAAGGCCTTATGTTGAAATTCTTTTTTTTTGAGAAATACTGCCACTTTGCTACCTCTATGTTCTACTTGACTGTATGACAGGAGGTTGTGGGTGTCGGATGGGTAGCAGTAGGTAGCAAAAGAACGCCTCGGATGGGAGCTAAGCGTGTCGCTAGCACGCCACGACAGTCCATATAGAGCCTCTAAAGAGGCATTTTGCTGGTTATCTATGCCGCAAGCAGGCGCATTAGGCGATACCTAAAGCCCCGACAACCAGCTTCCAGCGCTGCGAAAAGTGCCCCAAGACGCCTTGGCCTGTCGCCATTAGCTTGGAGCAGCGCGCTCCTCGTGATAATCCGTAAGGCTTACGAACGAATCCGTAAGCCTTACGGATCGATTCATAAGCCTTATAAATAAATTCCAGAGGCTTGCAGCTTAAAAACAACGACGCTGAAAGTGGATCTTTCACGCATTGGCAGCACGCAAAGTACCTTTTCTCGAGCCTCCTACTGCCACCTACTGCTACCCAGGCGGTATCTGCAACGTATTGTAACACAGCGCAATATGTAAAATCGGGTAGCAGAGGTAGCAGTTTTTCGCGAAAAAAAGATTTTCAAATAAGCTCTTTAAATGATGGTAGGGTGGCGAGGAATTCGGCCCGCCCAGCCACATAGTCAAGATGCAGGCAATAGTGCTCGCGACCGTTGGACACCATGAGATAGTCGGCGCGCAACACGCTATTGTAGCTGTTGATTTGCTGAAAGACACGCTGTGTGAGCGCCACGTCGGGGGCTTTGTACTCCACGATGAGCCTGGGACGGCCGCCACGTCGGTCAAAAAGCACCGTGTCGCAGCGCCTCTCTACACCATTGACGTTGAGCTTTACCTCGTTCTGGAGCAATGGGGCGGGGTAGTGGAGGCTCCCGACGAGGTAGCCTACGAAATGTTGGCGCACCCACTCCTCGGGTGTCAGCCTGACATAGCGACGGCGTAAAGAGTCAAATATTTCCTCGTGGCCATCGGCACCGTTGCGTATGCGTGCCTCTATGGGGGGCAAGTTGAGCGTCTCCTGCACTTTTTCCGTCTTTTCCCGCGTTTGTTTAAGCGGGATTTCGTATTTTTGTGCGAAAATACACTTTTTATATGAAAACAAGGGAAGAAATCGTGGGAAATTGGCTTCAGCGCTATACGGGGAAGCCCCTTTCCTACTTTGGCGGGCACGTTTTGCTCACAAACTTCAACCACTACGTAGACCTCTTTTGTGAAGAAATGGGCGTGGATGCCGCTGAGGATTCAGATGTACCCTTCCGTGCAGTCACCGCGGACGGCATTACGATGATTAATTTCGGCATAGGCAGTCCCAACGCCGCACTCATCATGGACCTCCTGAGTGCAATAGCTCCGAGCGCATGCCTTTTCCTCGGAAAGTGTGGCGGCATATCGGACAAGACGCAGCTGGGCGACTATATCCTGCCCTTGGCGGGAATACGTGGTGAGGGAACTTCCAACGACTACTTCCCGCCCGAGGTGCCGGCTTTGCCCGCCTTCATGCTTCAGCGTGCCGTGTCGACTGCACTCAGAAACAACGACCAGGACTACTGGACAGGGACAATCTACACCACCAACCGCCGCGTGTGGGAGCACGACGAGAAGTTTAAGCAATACCTACGCGAAACACGCGCAATGGGCGTGGACATGGAAACGGCCACGCTCTTCTCCTGCGGCTTCTACAACCATATTCCTACTGGAGCACTACTGCTCGTCTCGGACAACCCCATGGTGCCGGAAGGCATCAAAACCTCGGCAAGTGACCGCCGCGTGACGCAAAACTTCGCGCGTACGCATGTCCATATTGGTGTGGAAGCCATGCGCCTCATCATCGGTCGCCGAAGCACAGTGCGCCACCTGAAATTTGACTGGTGAGGAGATACCCCCACTCACGAGAGGCTTCTTCTACAGAGGGAATCCTTCTACCTTCTTTTCGCACATACTCCATCTGAGAAAATGGCAGCAAAACAACCTGCAATCTCCTACGAATCCCTGCTCCGCGAGGCAAGTGCCGGAAACTTCCGTCCGGTGTACTACCTCATGGGGGAGGAGAGCTACTACATCGACCGCATCAGCGACTACCTCGTTGACCACGCCCTCCAGGAGGACGAGAAAGCCTTCAACCTCCTGACCGTTTTCGGCATAGACACAACCATTGATGCCGTGATGGATACGGCACGCGGCTACCCCATGGGAGCACAACGCCTCGTGGTATGCGTGAAGGAAGCGCAAAACCTGAAGGACATAGATCTCCTCGAACAGTATCTCAAGCAACCACAGCCCTCCACGGTACTCATCTTCTGCCATAAAAATGGTGCGTTGGACCGCCGGAAAAAGCTTCCGTCTCTCATCCAGAAAGCAGGCGGCGTCGTCTTTGAAAGCGCAAAGCTTCGCGACTATCAGCTACCGTCCTTCATACAGGACTATATGAGGCGAAAGCGTGTCCCTATCGAACCGCAGGCTGTGGCGATGATGGCGGACTACGTAGGCGCTGACCTCAACCGAATGGCGGGAGAACTGGACAAGCTGTGTATTGTCGCAGGAAATTCACCCTCGCAAGGAGTGAAGCCTGTGACGGCCGACGTCATCGCTGCACATATTGGCATCAGCAAGGAGTACAACGTTTTTGAACTGCAAGATGCCTTGGCGACAAAAAACGTAGCCAAAACAATGGAAATCGCGAACTATTTTGACAAGAACCAAAAGGCAAATCCAATTCAAAAGACGCTTCCTACACTCTTTCGTTTCTTCTCAAATCTGATGATGGCCTACTACTCGCCCGACAAAAGTGAACAAGGATTAGCTGCATGGCTCAGCATGAGTACCTGGCAGGTTCGCAACAATGTGGCTCCAGCCTTGAGGAACTATTCGGGTATGAAAGTGATGCAGATCCTCTCCGAGATTCGCCGCACCGATGCACGCTCAAAGGGGGTAGGGAATCCCTTCATTTCGTCTGGCGACCTGATGCGCGAACTCCTTTTCTTCATCCTGCACTGACTCTTCGGCTGTCCCACTCCAGAGTCATCTTGCCCCACGCTTTCATCGCCTCGGCCTTGGCCGAGGCGATGTGCGTATCCGACATCGGATTGTCCCGAGGTTAGGAAAGGGGAAGTAGCAGACAAATTAATAATGTAAAGAAAATGTTTCGGATGTTCTGGCTTTCTATTTCGGCGAAAAATCCAACACAACTTTTGGAGATCTTCATAGGGCACGACCAGGAGGCTTCAAAATGATTCTGGCGTGAATGCCAAATGGCTCCATGAGTGAGTTTTTTTCTGGGAAAAGCTAAATATATCGTCCCAAACACCACTTTTGGACGATAAAATGGGGTGTTTCTTGCCAAAATCAGCCGCCAAATGCGCGAAAAAAGGCATTTCACAACTTTTTAGCCCGAAACACTCATACACGATTTTTGCACCCTAACATCCTGTAAGACATCTTGTTATGGTGAAAATCAAGCTAAAATCCTTGCTGCAGACCACGTTTTCGTCCTTCTGCCTGATTTTGGCCTTGAGAGATGCCTTTTTTCTTCCTTCAACAAGGTTAAATATTGGATTAAGAAACCTTAACGTTTAAAAATCTAACCCAATTCGCTTTTTCAAACACGAGATTTGAATATTAAAACCAGATTAAGCCTAAAGCGTAAGCCCCGTTCGTTTAGCTTTAAAGCGGGAATAGGGAATTTACATCTAAAAACCTTCGTGTTTTAACATCAAAACCAATAAATACCGATTCTACTCAACCTTCGTATAAGTGCTTAGAAACGAGGATTATAGGTATGTTTGTCGCACTTTGTCTGTCAATATGTAGAGTACATACAACCAATTATTGGTATAAATCCCCTTTTTCAGCGCACCAGAAGGGTTACGTAAGAAAATCAGTCCCAGTTGTTAGTATAAATTGGTTTAATCTGTCATTTAGGGTGCTGTATGGGAAAGCGATTTTAATATGCAAACCCAAAATTTAGGCTCGTTAAGACCATATTTGTAATTGTAAATCTCCAAATCCGAACAGTGAATTTAATTTTTAACTCCTATATTTTGATATTTGAAAAAGATGTTTTATCTTTGTAAACCATAAAAACACCCCTTTTCAGGGCATCCACAATAAATTATGAAGGAACGTATCAGAGAAATTATGTCTGACGCTGCACTTTCGCAGCAGGACTTTGCCGCAAGGCTCGGCATTTCGCCCGCAACTTTGTCAAGTATTCTGAATGGTAGGACTAATCCTACGACAAACATTGTACTTGCCGTTCATCACGCATTCCCCGAGATTAACATCAATTGGCTGATGTTTGGTGAGGGTTCTATGACAGCTGAGTCTTTTGGGTCTGACAGCATAGGATATTCGGAGCCAGACAACCTTGGCGAGCGTCACGAGAACGATCGTAATGGGCGCTTCTCCCAGGTGCAGGCTTCATCCAATTCGGGTAATCCCTCCGAACCGTTTTCCGCAGATTCAGGAAATGAATATGCTGTCGGTTCTGACCTTTTCAGCCGTGCGTCATCAGAAGATAATGCCAGCGGACAGTCCTATCGTCAGTCAATCGCGACTCCACGTGCACCTCAGCCATCCGGGCAGAGGCTGACTCCTGGTCATGCGACGGCTTTCCAAGTTGAGCACACTCAGAAAAGCGCGAATTATATTGACATGCCGCGCAGGGAAATCAGGGAGATTCGCGTTTTCTTCAGTGACGGAACCTACGAGACATTCGGTCCGTCAGTTGATAGCGGCGTTCGAAATAAGAAATGAGGCAATAGATTGCAGACGCGCATGTGGCGCCTACGATGAGGCCGCCCAGGAGGTCGCCCAGATAGTGGACGCCAAGATACATGCGGCTGTAGCAGACAAGGGTGGCCCAGCCTGCCAAGGCGCAGGTGAGGGCCTTTTTTCGTAGTATCAGTCCGAGGTAGACCACGAGGGCCCACGTGTTTGCGGCATGAGCTGAAGGAAAGCCGTAACGTCCGCTGTGATAGTTGTTGACGAGGTGGACGAGTGGCGAGATGGGGTTGTCGGGGTTTGAAGGGCGCATGCGGCAGAATATCTGTCGGAGTCCATGGATGCTGATCTGGTCACTCAGCAGGATGACGAGCACGATGCCCAGCACCCAAAGAAACGTTTTTGCCAATCCTGTGCGTTTGTAGAGGAAGAACAGTAGGAAGGCGTATAGGGGCACCCACGTCCAGCGGCCACTGACGAGCCACATGAAGTCGTCAAGGATGGGCGTATGGAGGCCGTTCACGGCGAGTAGGATGGTATCTTCGAGTTGTTGTATGGTTTCGAGCATGGTTGGGATTATTAGGTTTATTATTGTGGTTTCGGGAGTTAAAGTTGGAGTTAAAATGGGCAATACCTAATGTGCAGAGTGCAACCAAAGCTATCGTTCAGCACGCAGAGCTTCACTTCCATCCAGCAAAGCTGGCTTAGCTCCCCATTTAACTTCATTCTATCACTCGAGCTTGCTCGCTTTGCTTGCAAAGAACTTCCAAATACTATATTTATATGTGTTTGGGTCGTTGGCCGAATTGGCGGTATGACGGGGGTGCTACCGCTCTGCGAGGTCGTCGTAAAGGCATTGCAGGTAGGCTTTGGCGCGTCGCAATGCCTCGGGGGCGTCCTCTCCTTGGCTGACAACGGCCTTCCCCGCTTGGTTGTCATAGACAACGACGCTCTTGTCGTCCGCATAGCCCATGGCGTCGGGCACGCAGAAGAAGGCGAAATGCGGCATATAGGGGTTGAAGAGGTCTTTGCCGAACGGGAAAGCTTTCGTCACGGCCTGTGTCGTGCCGTTTCCTTGTCCTTGAAGGAGTGCGGCGTAGAGTGTGGCCGCGATGTCTATCTGTGAGCCCACCGTCGCTACGCGCCCACGCCGCGCCAGTGCCCCGCCCGTCATGACAAGCGGTATGCGGTAGCGGTCGGGGGAGAAATTGCTCATGTGTTCAGGGTATGCACCGAGATGGTCGGGCACGATGACCACGAGTGTGCGTTCCCACGACGGGGACTTGCTGAACTCGTTGATGAATGAACCCAGGCAACTGTCCGTATAAGCAAAGGCGTTAAGGCGTTTGTTGGGTAGGCGATGGTAGGGCACGTTGAATGGTTCGTGCGAACTAGATGTTTGTATGACGCTGAAGTGCGGTCCAGTCCCCGCTCCCTGCTTTCCGACAATGTCTTTAAAGGCACGTTGGAAGAGCAGGTGGTCGTGGATGCCCCATTTGCTGAGTCTTTCAGTAACGGGGAAATCCGCGTCGGAGATAATGCTCGAGAATCCCTGGTTGATGAGATAGGAGCGCATGTTCGTAAAGTCTGCGTCACCTCCATAGAAGTAGCTTGCCTCGTAACCCATATGGGAAAGGCTTCGCGTCAGCGAGGGGAGATTGGCCGTCTTGTGGGGGTATTTCATTACGCTCGTCGTAGGTTGCGCAGGATAGCCGCTAAGGATGGCCACGAGGCCTCGGTCTGTGCGGAAGCTGTTGGCGTAGAAATTCGTGAATAGCAGCCCTTCCTGGGCAATCTGCTCCAGGTGCGGCACGACGCCGGATTCGCCGCCGAGCGTCCGCATGAGCTTCGAGGAGAAACTCTCCAGGATGATGAGGACGATGTCGGGTTTCTGTGTGTTCAAGAGTTGCCCTGCCGCCTCTGTGGCCGTAGTGTCCGTGGGCGTGTGGAGGGCTTGGAAGATGGCATGTGCCTCCTTGTCGTCAAAGAAGCGGTATTGGCTCTTGAAGTCGTTCTGCTTCTTCAGCGACTCGACGAGGCTGAAGAGTGGAGCCACCGCCGCATGGTTACGCGCCTGCACGTGACTGAAGAAGACGTGTCCAGTGTTCATCGTCGAGACGGTGAGCCCTCCGCGTATGGGGAAAAAGAGCAGACCCGTCAGTATGAGTAGTGAGCATGTCTGGAGACAGCGCCTGCGCCGTGTAGGCGCGCCTTTTGGCAGGTTGGCAGGCAGTTTGCCGTGGAGCACGAGGACCGTCAGGGCCGTCAGGGAGGCGATGCCCGCCACACCCGCAAGCACTGTCCACAGGCTCACGCTGGCAAAGGCATCTGCCGGTGACGTGAAGAAATAGAACAGCGGCGTGGCATCAAGCGGAAATAGCCAGTATTCGTAGAGTCCGATGTTCACACAAATAGCCGTTGCCAGCACCAGAGACTCTGCCCCAACTGCGAAGCGCCACCCCCAGCGAAGCCAAGCCTTGTCGGTCCAAAGCGACATGGCGAGCATGAGGCCGGGCAGGGTCGTCATGTAGCCTGCCACCGACAGGTCGTGGGGAAGCCCGTGCCAAAGGATGGCAAGGATGTCCGCAAGGGAAGGAGCATCCATCAGCTTTGCGTAGAAGCCGCAGAAAAGCAACTTGCCTAAAATGCTGGCTGCAGCGAAGGCAAAAAAAGTACGCAGGAACAGGATGATGCGCTGTTTCATAAACTTCAGTTTGGGCGCGAAGATAGGAAAATCGGCTTGCAGAGCCAAACCTTCCACGCGCCAAAATCCCTTTCAAGCCATGCGGCGAGCCCTCCTACCTCTGCGTCAAGCCCTCATATGTTCTCCACGAAGGCTTCCTGTTCACAAACCACAGCTGTGGTTTTTTCATCTCACGCCTGTGGTTTTTTCATCTCACGTCTGTGGCCGACGCAAAGGAAACCTTCCAAAGGGACGCTTTTAGGCTTGCAGGATGCACAGCGGGCACTTCTTGTATGAAAATGGGAGCTTCCTGGGGAAAAAAGACGGCTCGTCGGGGGTGCCAAGTCAGCAGTTTGTTTTAATTTCGCGGCACAAAAACGTTATTAGCATGGAGAAAACGGAGAATGCGGTGGCTCGCCTGGCGGTCCGCCTACCTTATGTGGCACGTTGGGGCGAGGCCTTGTGGCTTCGCTATCGTTGGGATGCGGGCGACGAAGGGCTCGTGGCAATGACCTGGAGCGAGGGCCATGTGTGGGAAGCCACCCTTGATTCCCCTGGTGCCACTGCCGCTGTCGTCAGTTGGGAATACGAAGTGCGCACGCCTGACGGCACCGCCGTTGCAGGCCGCCTTGTGCGCCGAGAAGCCAATCCCTTGCGCCGCCTGCGCCTTGTGAGGGGCACCACGCTCGTCAGCGACAGCTGGTCCGAGGCCGGCGTGGGTGTCATCTACCACCACGTAGCCTTCACCTCCTGCCTCTTCAGCCCGCAGAACGGCACGCCCTGTCATTCCCTTCCTTCCTCCACGCGCTGCGCCCTCCACCTGAGCGCTCTTCCGGCTCCGTCAGGACTTCGCTGGGGCATCGTGGGCAGCACGCCCGGCCTTGGTGCATGGGATGTGCGGCACGCCGTGCCCCTTCAGCGCACCGATGTTTACATGTGGAGTTGCGTGCTTGACATTGCTGAGGCGCGTGCCGGCTTTGACTACAAGATTGTGCTTATTGACGAATCCAACGCCGGCCACGTCCTCTGGGAAGAAGGCAGCAACCGCCACCATTCAGCCTTGTCCGATGCCTATGCAGCCTCGAGCGTGATGCTTCTGGCCAGTTCGCCCCGCTTTCCCCAGGTGCCTCTTTGGCGTGGAGCCGGTGTCGTTGTACCCGTCTTTTCGCTGCGGAGTGCCGGCAGTTGGGGGGCAGGCGACTTTGGTGACCTGAAAACCCTCGTACGCTGGGCGGCTGGTACCGACATGAAGGCCATTCAGATACTTCCCGTCAACGACACGACCCGTCGCGGCACGTGGGAAGATTCCTATCCTTACAGCGGCATCAGCGTCTTTGCCCTCCATCCCCTCTATCTTGACCCGCGCGAATGGGCAGGGACGGAACTCTTCCGTCAGTTTGCCGTCGAAGGCGAACGTCTGAACGCACTTGAGAGCATGGACTATGAAGGTACGTTTCGCCTGAAGCATCGCTTTCTCCTTGCCCTCTATGAACAGGAAGGCCGTCGTGTGCGTGCGCGGCGTGACTTTCGCGCCTTTGTGGAGCAAAATGCTCATTGGTTGCGTCCCTATGCCGACTTTCGCGCCGCTCAGGAACTGGGTGGGACGGCCGCCTTCCACGTCTTCGTGCAATTCCTGCTCCATCGGCAGTTGCGTGACGCTCACGAGGAAGCGCGTCGTAGTGGCGTCATCTTGAAGGGAGACATCCCCATCGGCATCAGTCGCGACAGTGTACCGGCCCGAGTCGACCCGCACCTGTTTCATTTCGACGGACAGGCCGGAGCACCACCCGACGACTTTGCTCGCGATGGGCAGAACTGGGGCTTTCCCACCTACAACTGGGAGGCTATGGCCGAGGACGGTTTCGCATGGTGGCGCCGCCGCTTTGCCCACATGGGCGAATACTTTGATGCCTACCGCATCGACCACGTCCTAGGTTTTTTCCGCATTTGGGAAATACCCACGTCGCAGGTGTTCGGCACGCTGGGGCGTTTCCGTCCCGCTCTTCCCTTGAGCGAGGAGGAGATAGGTGCCTTCGGCTTCACCCTACCGCCTGCCGACTATGCCGTACCCCGCTTTGATGCCGCAACCTATGAGGGTATGTGCCAGGAGGCCGGTCAGCCCCTTGACGCCTACGTCGTACGCTGCGGCGATGTCAGCATGCTGCGCCGCGAGGTGGACACCCAGCGCGCCATCCTCGCGCGCGTGGAAGATAATAATGTAAAGCGCGTACTGATGCACGCCGTCGCCGACGTCCTTTTCCTTGAGGACGAAGACAGCCCTGGCCATTACCATCCCCGCGTGGGGGCACAGCAGACGCCCACTTTCCGCCGTCTGTCACGCGAGATGCAGGATGCTTTCAACCGCCTGCACGACGATTTCTTCTATCGGCGTCACAACGCCTTCTGGGCGGCCGAGGCTATGCGCAAGCTTCCCGCCATCCTTGCTCCGCGTCCCGGCGAGCGCACACTTCTGCCCTGTGCCGAAGACCTCGGCATGGTGCCTGCCAGCGTGAAGGATGTGCTCAATACCCTCAGCGTGCTTTCGCTCGAAATTCAGAGCATGCCCAAGCAGTACGGCGTGCGTTTCGCCGACCTTTCTCAGAATCCCTATCTTTCCGTGACCACCATCGCCACCCACGACATGCCCCCCTTGCGCCTCTGGTGGGCACAGGATGCCGAACGTGCGCAGGCCTATTGGCACGAAGCCCTTGGTCACGACGGTGAGGCACCCCGCGAGGCCACGTCCGAACTCTGCGAGGAAATCGTTAGGCAGCATCTTGCCTCCCCGTCCATGCTCTGCCTCCTGGCCTTTCAGGACTGGCTCGCCATTGACGGCACGCTGCGCCGCACCGACCCTGACGAGCAAATCAATGTGCCCGCCGATTCCCACCATTATTGGCGCTACCGCATGCATCTGACGCTTGAACAGCTTTTCGCCGCTACGGCTTTCAACGAACGCCTTCGCACGCTCATCCATGCCGCTGGCCGCTGAGGCTCAAGTCGGGAAGGCCTGTCCAGCGAGCGGCTGAGGCGAGAAAATAACATTTTCCCACGTTAAAACGGCGCATTTGCTTTGTGCTCTGCACAGCATGTGTTAATTTTGCTTCGATTTTCCGCTTTTTTTGTAGGATATGATGCTCAGAAATACGCTGAAATACCTCGTTCTGTTCGTTGCCGCACTTGTGGTGATGCCTTCGTTGGCGCAGAAAACCTTTACCCTCGTCATCGACGCTGGGCACGGAGGAAAGGACGCTGGAGCCGTAGGCGCTATATCCTACGAAAAGAACATCAACCTGCGAATCGCACTCGCCCTCGGAAACCTCGTTGAGCGCAACTGTCCCGACGTCCACGTCATCTATACGCGAAAGACAGACGTGTTTATCCCACTCGGCGACCGCCCCCACATTGCCAACAAGGCTAAGGCCGACCTGTTCATCTCGGTACACACCAACTCGGCAGGCTCAAACCACACCGCCCACGGCGTGGAGACCTATACGCTCAGCCTCGAGAAGATGAACACGAACTTTGAAATCGCCAAGCGAGAGAACAGCGTCATCACCTACGAGAGCGACTACCGCACGCGATACGAAGGCTTTGACCCCAATTCGCCCGAGAGCTACGTCATCTTCCAGTTCATGCAGAACAACTACATGCGCCAGAGCGTGGAGCTCGCCCAGTACATCCAGCATCAGTATGCTGGGTCGGGGCGGAAAAACAAGGGTGTGAAGCAAGCCAACCTGCTCGTTCTCCGCAATACTAGCATGCCGGCCGTACTGACGGAGGTGGGCTTCATCACCCATCCCGACGAAGAGCGCTTCTTGAACTCCGAAGTCGGCGTGCAGACCATTGCGACGTGTATCTTCAACGGTTTCCTTGCATATCGCAAAGCCCACGGAGCCCGCCATCTGCCTGCTCCACTACGCGTGACGCCTTCCGCCGAGGCGGCTGCCCCCGCCCCGCAGGCCGAGTCCCAAGCCGAAGATGCTATGGCAAAGTCGCAACAGCCGGTATCTGAGTCTCGGAAGCAAAGCGATAAGCCCGTCGTGACCTACCGCGTGCAGTTTTCCATGGGCGCGCGTGCCGTCAATCCCACGGAAGCACGCTTCAACGGCTTTCCCAAAGTCAGCAGTGTGCGCACAGGAAATGTATATAAACACTACATGGGCGACTTTGCCACCCACGCCGAGGCGCGGGCAGCCCTCCGCAAAATTCGCGAAACCTATAGTGACGCCTTCATCGTCAAGTTCCAGGATGGAGAGCGTGTTCAATGACAGTACATGCATAAGATGAAAAATATTCTTTCCAAGGAGGTGAAGATAGCGTTGACCGCCATCACGGCCGTCGTCCTCCTCTATCTGCTCATCAGTTTCATGAAGGGTGTCAACGTCTTCAAGGCAACAAACACCTACTATGTCGAGTTTGCCGACATCCAGGGGCTTGCCGTCTCCAACGCTGTCTATGCCGGGGGCTATCCCGTGGGAATTGTGCGCACCATTGACTACGACTATGCGCGAAAAGACCGCGTCATCGTAGGTATCGAACTGGACAAGGAAATGCAGGTACCCGTCGGCACGCGTGCCGAGCTGGAGTCCTCGCTCATGGGCGGCGTCTCGATGCATCTCATCCTCGGTCCCAATCCCACGCGGCACATATCGCGCGGCGACACCATTCAAGGTGCCATTCACAAGGGGGCACTTGCACAGGCTGAAGCCCTCGTGCCCACCGTAGTCAGCATGGCTCCAAAGATTGACACCATCATGGCCAACCTTGCCCAGCTCACGGGCGACCCCGCACTGCAGCAGACGCTCCACAACTTTGCAGCTACTTCCCTCTATATCCGCCAGGCCTCGCAGAAGCTTGACGCCGTCCTTGCACAGAACGTCCCCGAGATGATGACCCGCCTACAGGGTGCTTCCAAAAACCTTGAAACCCTCAGCGGAAACCTCGCACAGGTCGACGTACAAAAGACTTTGGACGAGGTCAACGGTACGCTGGCCGAAGTGAAGCAGTTCTCCACGCAGCTTAAGGATATGAGCACCGACCTGAGCAACAAACTCAATGGAACGGACTCGTCGCTGGGACTTCTTCTTAATACGCGTGACCTCTACGACAACATCAACACCTCCGTTGTCAACCTCAACCACACCATACAGAGTGCCGACACACTCGTGACCGACCTCAAGCAGCACCCCAAACGCTACGTCCACTTCTCCGTATTCGGAAAAAAGGACAAGTAGGCGGTCACTCACAACAAAAGCATTCATTACATTAGCACAGAACGCAAGATGTCAAACCCACAATGGCTGCGTTGCCTGCAGATTCTCGCGGAGAAAATCCCAGAAAAGGAGTTTCAGACGTGGTTCACTCCCCTGCGTTTCGGCAGCATCAAGGCTGATACGCTCACGCTTGTGGTGCCGCGCCGCTTTGTGATGGAACGTATCATCGGCCACTATGCACAACCCTTGCAGTTGGCCGTCAGTGAAGCCTTTGGAGCCAGCTTGCGCGTCTTGTTTCAGGTGGACGAAAGCGATGGAGCAACGACTTCTGCATCGTCAGCAAGTGTTTCCAAAGGGGCTCCGGCACCCGTAGCTATACCTTCGCAGTCTGTCCCCGAGCCTTCGCGCTACAACTTGCCGGCCTTGAGCCCTCTCTTCACCTTTGAAAACTTCATTGAAGGGCGCAGCAACAAACTGGCACGTGCCATCGCTCTGAGCATAGCCGCCGAACCAGGCAAGCCTGCCTTCAATCCCTTCTTCCTTTATGGTCCCAGCGGCGTGGGCAAGACCCACCTTGCTGCAGCCATTGCCACGCGCCTTGCCGAGACGCAGCCGGCCCTGCGCACAGTCTTCATCCCTGCTCAACTCTTCAAGCAGCAGTTTGCCGAGGCCACCATTGCCAACCGACAAAGCCAGTTCATACGCTTCTATCAGGAGATAGACCTCCTCATCCTCGACGACGTGCAGGAAATCACTACGGCCAAGACGCAGCAGGCCTTTTTCCACATCTTCAACCATCTCCAACTCATTGGGAAGCAAATCATCCTAACCTCCGATACCAGTCCAGCCCAGCTCCAGGGCATGGAGGAACGTATGTTGACACGTTTCCGCAGTGGCATCGTCACAGAGATGGAGCAACCCGACGTCAAACTGCGGCGCGACATCCTGCAAGCCAAGATTAGACGCGACGGTCTGCGCATTCCGCGCGAGGTGGTAGACTACATTGCCCAAAACGTAGAGAGCAGTGTGCGCGAATTGCAAGGCATCATCAATTCCCTGATGGCCTACGCCGTCATGGACGACTGTGAAATCACGCTGCCCATGACCGAACGCATCGTAGCGCGAGCCGTCAACCTGCAGAAGCGAGAGATGACGCCCGAGCGAATCCTGCGTGCCGTCAGCGACAACTGTCATGTCAGCGTGCGTGACATTCAGTCCTCCAGCCGGAAACGCCCTGTCGTCGAAGCACGCCAGCTGGCCATCTATCTGGCACAAAAGTACACGGGATTGTCCTTAGCACAAGTGGGGCGACTCGTGGCACGACGCGACCACTCCACAGCCATTCATTCCTGCAACCAGGTGGCGGCGCGCATCCAGGCCGACCGCACTTTCCGTAATTTCGTGGAGGAAATCGAAGGTAGCCTTAAGTAGCAGAAATAGTTTCGCTTTCTCGCAAATGACAGATTGCTCGCCTTGCTGATGGGCCGTTTTGAGTAGGCGGATCCATTAGCAAGGCGAGCAATTCTGTTTTGCAAAGCCTTCTGCTCCCGCTGTGAATGATAAGTCGCGTTCAGCCTACAGCAGCAACGCCTGCGCGGAAGCCAATGGCGATGACGATGAGAAGGAGGAAAACAAACACCGCCAGGAAGAATAGCAGATACATCAGCAACGTCTTCCAAAGCGTGTGCCAGATGCCGAAGCCATAAAGTTGCTTGTAGTCGTAGAAGAAAAGCAAGAACGATGCAAGGCCTGGAATCGTGCCCGATGGATAGGGCGTGAAGGGTATCTCTATCAGCATGTATGCCAGAGCCACCACACCCATCTGGGTACAGATGTACACTTGGGCGATGACATTTTCGGCAATGTTCAGCCGCGGATGGCGGGGAGATTTCCTGAAGATGCGCCAAGCGATGAGTGCAAAGATGACGTGCATGGCCAGTTGATCCATGACGCGATTCCTGTCTCTCCATTCGTCGTATTTTTTCAAGTATTCTTCAAAGAGCGCGATGTCTTCCTTGGCTTGCTTGTCTATGCGTGCATCCCGCACCTTTTCGCTTTCGTCCTGTGCCACCGTTGTCGGTGCATCGTCCGATGCCTCTTCAACGCGGTTCTCAAGGTTCAATGGTATATGTCGTGCCTTGATGGCCTCGTCGCTAAAGCCTCCGCTCAGCGTGAACACGATGGCGAAAATGGTGCCGACGACAAAGAGCGTCTTGAAAGGCGGAAAATAGAGTTGGCGCCGTCCCTCAATGTAGTCGCCAATCATGTATCCCGGGCGGGCAAAGAGGTTCCAGATGGTGCGTAGGAGACCGTGCGTGCCCAGTCCCCATGTGTCGAGGAAAATGCTAATGGCGCTCCAACTACCGATGCGCGGCGTGTTTCGGCTTTGCCCGCAACGAGGACAATAATTGCCGACGAAGGTGTCGCCACAATTCTTGCATGTGGTTTCCTCGCTCGTATTCTTTGCTACGGCAATGGGGCGTTTCTGCCAGGTGATGATGCGAGTCAGGAGGCGCTTTGCTTTAGCGAGCATATTGTTACTTGCTGACTTTTACGATTTCTGTGGGTGCCAGTTCACGATTGCGCCGTTCCGTCTCTTCCACGACAGCAGCCGCCAGCGCCTGGAAGGCAAGGGTGTCGGGGCTTCCTGCATGCAGGGCTACAGGCTCGCCCTTGTCGCCGCTATCGCAGATGCTCTCTACAATGGGAATTTGCGCCAAAAGGGGTACCTGCATCTCTTCCGCCAGATGCTTCACACCATCGCGGCCAAAGAGGAAATAGCGATTCTCAGGCAGTTCGGCAGGCGTGAACCATGCCATGTTCTCCACCAGACCGAGTATGGGCACACCCACCTTCTCGTTTTGGTACATGTCAATGCCTTTTCGTGCATCGGCCAGGGCTACCTGCTGAGGCGTAGAGACAATTACGGCACCCGTGATGGCCAGCGTCTGCAGAAGGGTCAGGTGTATGTCGCTCGTGCCTGGAGGTGTGTCGAGGATGAGATAGTCCAGCTCGCCCCAGTCGGCATCGCTAATGAGTTGTTTCAATGCGTTCGAGGCCATGCCGCCGCGCCAAAGTGTGGCCGTGGTGGGATTCACGAAGAATCCGATGCTCAGGATGCGCACGCCGTATTTCTCCGCAGGGACGATGAGTTGGCGGCCATCCTTGTCAATGGCAAAGATCTGCTCATGCTCCAGGTGGAACATCTTCGGTACACTGGGGCCGAAGATGTCAGCATCAAGTAATCCCACCTTGTAGCCGGCACGGGCGAGTGCCACTGCGAGGTTCGCTGCCACCGTACTTTTGCCCACGCCGCCTTTTCCGCTTGACACGGCCACAATGTTCTTCACTCCTGCCAGGAGTTTGTCGGGTTCGGGCGGTGCGGCCATCTGGCTTTTTGCCTTTACGGTCACCTCTACGCTTTTGTCCACGTAGGTATGTATGGCAGCCTCTGCTGCCTTCTCCACGGATTTCTGGAAGGGGTCGGGCAGTTTCGGGAATAGAAGGGAGAAGCTCACCTTCATGCCATCGATGCGGAGGTCGTCCTCCACCATGTTTGCCTCCACGAGGTTTTTGCCAGTGCCCGGATAGCGCACCTGCGCCAAGGCGTCAAGGATAAGTTTGGGATATAGTTGCATGATTCTTACAGTTGCTGCTCTTTTTGTCGCCGCAAAGATACTACATAATTCGCAAATGAGGGCGGGCAGTTCGTTAGCGTTAACACTGTCTGCGTGTGATGGTGCGGTGCTCGCTACTCGCTGCGTTGCTTACAGACTTCGCGTTTCATTCAATCCGTCTGTTTTTTATCGTCCCGTCTCCTTTGCGCTACGCTTGTGGCGGTTGTAGGAGCGGTATTCGTCAAGGGGAATCTCTACGTCAGGCTCCACGAGTGTGCCCTCCTGCGGAAGGTGGAAACGGAGATATTTGATGGGAATGCCTCGGTCGAGCCACATCTGCTCGTAGTAGGTGCGCACTTCGCGCAGTACGCTGTCGCAGGGCTTGTTGTAGATGTCGTCGGTCTGGAACTCAGGCTCCAGATGGTTGGCACGCAGCATCTCGAGCGTGTAGGTGAAGAGAAAGTTCGAGTCCGTCTTGAGATGGACGAGGCCCCCATCAGCCAAAATGCGGCGGTAGCGCTCAAGGAAGAAGGAGGAAGTGAGGCGCTTTGAGGGTTTCTTCATCTGCGGGTCGCTGAAGGTCAGCCATATCTCGGCCACTTCGCCCGGCTTGAAGAAGCGGTCAATAAACTCGATGTGTGTGCGCAGGAAGGCGGCGTTCGCCAGTCGTTCCTCCAGAGCCTGGCGTGCGCCGTGCCACATGCGCGCCCCCTTGATGTCCACACCAATGAAATTCTTCTCGGGAAAGCGACGCGCAAGACCCACGGTATACTCGCCGCGTCCACACCCCAGTTCGAGCACCAGAGCCCGAGACGGTGTGCAGGCAGTGCCAAGCTTCTCGAAAAAGTCGACCCATTGTCCCTGCATGGGGGATGGGGGAAGGGGGCCTCCTCCCTGCAGAGAGGGAGTTTCCTGCACCACGTTGGGAAAGGTCTCCATCTCCGCGAATTTTGCCAGCTTACCGTGTCCCATCTTCTTTCAGGATTTCGTTGATGTCCGTTTCCGCTTTCAGTAGTTTTCTCCGGCACAGTGCCAGTAGCTCCTGCGCTTCGCGCAGGTTGTTGGTGAGGGTGTCCAGTCCGGTCTGCTGTTGCTCCAGTGCTGTCGCAATCTGTTCCAAGCGTGCAAGGGCCTGTTCGTATGTGAGTTCTTTTTTTGCCATAGAAATGTGGAGGCTTTATTCGCCGCGAAGATAATCATATTTGGTTGAAAACTCCTACCTTCTGCCCGAAAGCACGCTTCGGATGTCGCCTAATGAATGATTTGTAGTGCTGGCGGCGGCGTTTGCAAGATTATATTTGTACTTTTGTACCCGTCACGGAACTTATAGAAGCAGGTACAATAGTAATAGTATAATTAAATAAACGCAAAAACTATGGCAACAATCTACGACTTCAAAGCCCTCACGAGCAAGGGCAAGGAATTGGATTTTGAACAATTTCGCGGGAAAGTGCTCCTCATCGTCAACACGGCCAGCAAGTGTGGCTTTACGCCTCAGTTTGCCGGCCTTGAAGAACTCAATAAGAAGTATCGTGATCAGGGTCTCGTCATCATTGGCTTCCCCTGTAACCAGTTCAAGGAGCAGGATCCCGGCAGCGATGGCGAGATTGAGGAATTCTGCCAGCTCAACTATGGGGTGACGTTCCAGATCATGAAGAAGACCGATGTCAACGGCCCCGCTGCAGAGCCTATCTTCGAGTATCTCAAGGAGCAGGTGCCGTCCGAGGAGTACCATGGTCTGAAGGCCAAGAGCGCAGCTATGCTCTTCAAGACCATCAGTAAGAGCGTGGAGAAGGACAGCGACATCAAATGGAATTTTACAAAGTTTCTCATCTCGCGCGACGGAACGAACATTAAGCGCTATGCTCCCACCACGGAGCCTAAGGACTTCGAGGCCGACGTCGAAGCTTTCCTGAAAAACGAATAACTGGGGAGCACCATGGCACACAATTGCGAGAATTGTAAGTTTCGCGCCCACCACGACCAGAAGCCGAAGTCCGCATTGGGACGCTTTTGGCGTTGGCACATCAACTTCTGTCCAGGTTGGAAGGCTTATTTTACGTCTTTGACCGAAGAACAGAAGGCTGTTCTGCGCGAAAAGTATGCTTTCACCAAGTATCAAGGCCGCTGAGACACTTTCGCACAATAGGTGTCTTAACGTCTGAATAAGGCAAAAGGCAGTTTTCCAAATAGGAAAACTGCCTTTTATCGTTCGTAGGGGCGTCTCGGCGTGTGAAATCAGTGCTTGCCTTCTTTCTTCAGATACTCAAGGAGGTCTTTAGGAAAGTTGGTCTCTATCATCGAGAAGCCTTCTTTGATGAGCCATCCCCAGCCGTCGTCTGTACTTTTGAAAATGGACGTGTTGTCATCGTGGCCTGCTGTATGGAGAGGCCACGTGGCCGCGACAAAGGCTCGGCTGCCAGCTTGGAGCACGTGCGGCAGGAGGCGATAGGTTTCTGTGTCAAGCGATGCCATGCGGAATTGGAAGGCCACGGGATGTAACTTGCGCAGGTATTCATCCACATAGGTTGCCAGGTTTGGAACTTTTTCCTCTACTACGGGACAATACATGACGCTGTCAAGTGCCGTGCCGAAGATGCGGCGCGCTTTCTCGTAGGGCCAGTCAAGCACAAACATGGCTTCCCGCAAAGCGTCCTCGCGCCGTAACACCTCGAGGAGGGCTTTTACCGTATATCCTTCTTGTGTGCAGGGCGGGTCGATGCCTGCCTTGTCAAGGTAGATAATGGCTTTGCCCCGCGCCTCGCTCAGGTATTCTTCCAATGTCGGCACTTTGAACGGTGTACTTTGCCCCCAATTTGTCTTCAGACGTAGTTTTCTGATGTCGGCCAGCGTCATCTCGCTGATGGCGCCCGTGCCGTTGGTGGTGCGGTCTACACTGGCGTCGTGCATCACGATGAAATGTCCGTCGGCGGTCTGCCTGACGTCGGTCTCGATGATGTCGGCACCGAAGAAGATAGCGTTGCGCAGACCCTCGAGCGAGTTCTCTGGTGCATATTTCCAGTCGCCGCGATGGGCAGCTACGAAGACCTTTCCATTGTCCTTGCTTCTCAACAGTTCAGCAGGTGTAGGGGATTGCGCCCATGTGGCGATGGCCAGGATTGATGCCATCATGAAGTGGATGAGGCGTAAAAGCCCCTTACTTGTCTGATTCATTTTTTTGTTTCTTGTTTGATGAACAGGTATTGCCCGTGCCTCCGCGTCTTCTTCCCGTATTGTATAGCAAACTTAGGGCAGCGGTGAAGGCAGCCGAGGCAGAGTTCGCAGTGGGGCTGCGTCCAACGGGGCAGGCCGTTGCGCATCTCTATGGTTTGGGCGGGGCACCGCCTGGCACAGAGGCCGCAGGCAATGCAGGCATCGGCATCTACGCTGAAGCGGGCGGTGGTGTAGTGGCTGAAACCATACCAATGGTAGAGGCGCGAGAGGAACATCGGCACGCGGTGGTGAATGTGGTTGCCCGTTTGGCGGGCGAGGATGGCCTTTGCCACTGCGTTGAGTTCGTGTTCGGCCTTCTCAAGGCGGCGATTGACCTTCGCTTTGTCGGAGAGGTCGAACATGGGTGTCCACACGTCGGGCATGCGGACGCTGAAGAAAGCGTCGAATGCCCAACCATGCTCGCGGGCTATGCGCTGGGCAAAGGTGCCGATCTGGCCCGTTGTGGTACCGTAGGTGGTTACGAAGAAGCGGTAGCTACTGCCCTCCACGCTAAGTCGCCGCAGCAAGCGTTCCACGATGCGCGGCAAGCCCCAGAAGTAGGTGGGCGAGACGAGGCCGAAGACTTCCTCATCGCTGCACCTAAGCACGATGTCGGCTTCGCCGTTTTCATTTAGAAAACGCTC
>JAFSQD010000024.1 GCA_017446765.1 Alloprevotella sp. | reverse complement strand
CCGCAGGTGATGGCCGAGCACGTGGGACTCATGGCCTCGGGCCAGCGACTGGCGGTGGATGGCGCGAGCCTCCGCAAACCCGAAAGGGCGATGACCACAGGTGCCAGCCTCACTCAGACGCTGTGGCTCTTTGGCCACCCGGCCACGCTGGCGCTGGACTATTTCTACACGCGCTTTGCCTACAACGTCGTAGCCGACTGGGAAAGCAATCCCGCTACGGCTGCCCTCTACGGCAGCGATCGCCTGGCCTATTCCCACACGTGGCAGGCCGACCTCTCGGCGACCGTGGCGAAAGGCCTTGACGTCTACGCCGCATTTCGCTACAACGACACGAAACAGACATTCCATACGCCCAGCGGGTTTGTACGCAGGGAGCGCCCCCTGACCGACCGCTACAAGGGACTGCTCAATGTGCAGTGCTACACCAACCTGCGCCGATGGGTGTTTGACGCCACGACACAGCTCAACGGACCGGCACGCATACCTCTCGAAGGCCTAAGTCCAGCCTACATGCAACTTTATGCCCAGGTGACGCACAAGATGGGGCTCGTGGAACTCTACGCTGGATGCGAAAACATTCTGGACTACAGGCAGAAGAACCCCATACGCTATGCCGAAGAACCCTTCTCCGAGCGTTTCAATACCCTGAACGTCTGGGGTCCCCTGATGGGTCGCAAGTTCTACGTCGGACTGAGGTTCAGGATGTATTGAGCTTAGGTCCTTCAGGGTATACTTCCAAATCCGAAACAGAATAAGAATGCTTCTCTTGGCAAAGCGAAGCGGCCCGATAATTCAATAACGTAAAAACTCAAAAAGCTACAATCACAATGAAACAATCTGTATCCCTCCTCCTGATGCTCGTGCTCAGCTTGGGCGTCAGCATGGCGCAAGCGCCGAAGAAGAATGTGGTAACACAGGTGTTCAAGACGGACATCCGCTGCCACAACTGCGAAAAGAAAATCATGGACAACGTATCGGCTCTGGGCAAGGGCGTGCGCGACGTGAAGGTGGACCTGGACACCAAGGAGGTTACCGTCACTTTCGATGCCTCGAAAACAAATGCACAGGCCATTGTCAAAGGGTTTGAGAAACTGAAGGTGAATGCCACCCCCATGAAGCCGGAAAAGGCACTGGCATCCCCTAAGATGCAGGCTGCACCGGGAAGAGAATGCCTGCCGCAACCTGCCGCGGAAAGACAGAATGCGGTCAAGCCAGCCCGAAAACTGGAGCTCAAAAAATAGGGTCAAGGCATGTCAATCACACAACTGGCAAGGCCCTTTTTCTTACAAAGACTCCGCTCCATCGACCGCTATGCCGCTGAGGCTGAGGCTGTGCAGCGCGAGGCATTGGCACGCATCCTACGGAAGGCGGGGCATACGCAATATATCTCAAACCTTGGAGGGCTCGGCGCCCATGCTGACTACGAGACCTTTGCCGCCCATGTGCCCCTCAACGACTACGAGACGCTGAAGGCCGACATCGACCGCATGCGTCATGGTGAGAAGGACGTCCTGTGGACAGGGCGCGTGAAGTGGTTTGCCAAGTCCAGCGGAACAACCAACGACAAAAGTAAGTTCATACCCGTCAGCCCCCAGGGACTGAAGGACACTCACTATCGTGGAGGTGCAGATGCTGTGGCCCTTTACCTGCGCGACAATCCCAAAAGCCGTCTTATGGACGGCCGTGCCCTCATCCTGGGAGGCAGCCATCAGGCAAACTACAACCTCAGGCATAGCCTCGTGGGCGACCTCAGTGCGATACTCATTGAGAACATCAACCCCCTGGTCAACTGCCTGCGTGTGCCCTCAAAGCGCACAGCCCTGCTGGCAGACTTTGAGGAAAAGCGCGACCGCATAGCCCGCGAAGCCATCGGACGTAACGTCACCAACCTGAGTGGCGTGCCCAGCTGGATGATGAGCGTGCTCAAGCGCGTGCTGGAGGTGTCGGGGAAAAGCCATATCGCCGAGGTGTGGCCCAACCTGGAGGTATTCTTCCACGGAGGCATCGCCTTTACGCCCTATCGCGAGCTCTACAAGCAACTCATTCCCAATGAGGGCATGCACTACATGGAGACCTACAATGCCAGCGAGGGATTCTTCGGGCTGCAGGATGACTCTGCCGACAAGGCCATGCTCCTCATGCTGGACTATGGCGTCTTCTACGAGTTCATTCCCCTTGAGGACGTGGGCAAGGACGAGCCCCGCGTACTGCCCCTCTGGGCGGTTGAGACGGGACGGAACTATGCGATGGTCATCACGACCACCAGCGGCCTTTGGCGCTATCAGATAGGCGACGCCGTGAAGTTCACCAGCCGCGATCCCTACAAGTTTGTCATCACCGGGCGCACGAAAAGCTTCATCAATGCATTCGGTGAAGAGCTCATCGTTGACAATGCCGAACACGGACTCCACGAGGCCTGCAAGCAGACCGGTGCCGTGGTGCGCGACTACACCGCCGCCCCCGTCTTCATGGACCAGAACGGAAAGTGCCGCCACCAATGGGTGGTGGAGTTTGAAACACCGCCCGCAGACATCCCAGCCTTCGCAAGAATCCTTGACGATGCCCTGCAGCACATTAACTCCGACTACGAGGCTAAACGCTTCAAGGACATCACCCTCCAGCCCCTTGAACTCATCCCGGGGCGTAAGGGAGTCTTTGAGGCATGGCTCAAGAGTCGGGGCAAACTGGGCGGACAGCACAAGGTACCGCGACTGTCCAACAACCGCAATATCATCGAGGAAGTCATCAAACTAAACAATGAATAAAGGAGACTGGAGCGTGGAGAAGAGCGGAGTGGCTCTCCTCTGTGCGGTTTTTCTGAGCTTTTTCCCCTTGGGCTGTGCCAATCCCGGCAGCGGCCCCGACGGCGGTCCCTATGACGAGGAACCGCCTCGCCTCGTGGCGATGACGCCGAAGATAGGCGAGAAGGACGTGAACCACCTCAAGAAGGTGACGCTCGTCTTCAGCGAAAATGTCAAGCTTGACAATCCGTCAGAGAAGGTCGTCGTGTCGCCACCACAGGAAGAAATGCCAGAAATAAAGGTGAGTGGCAAGCGGGTCTCCGTGGAACTCCTCGACACCCTGAAGCCCAATACGACCTACACCATCGACTTCTCCGATGCCATACAAGACGCCACCGAGGGCAATCCGCTGGGACAGTTCACCTACTTTTTCTCCACGGGAGGCGAGGTGGACACGATGGAAGTGGCCGGCAACGTGGTGGATGCCGAGACCCTGGAACCCATCAAAGGTATTCTCGTGGGGCTCTACGATGTGGCTTTACCCGACAGCGCATTTGCTACGCAGCCCCTGTCTCGGGTGGCACGCACCGACGAGCAGGGACGATTCGCCATCAAGGGCGTCAGGCAGGGACAATACCGCATTTATGCCCTGAAGGACCTTGACGGAAATGCCTTCTGGAATCGGGGCGAACAACTGGCATTCCTCTCCGATACGCTCACTACAGGATGCTATGCCGACATACGGCACGACACCATCTGGGCCGACACCGTGCGCTGGGACTCCATACAGGCCATCCCCTACACTCACTTCACGCCCGACGACATCGTGCTGAGAGCCTTCAATGAGAAAAGTACCTTGAGAACACGGCTGAAGACCGTGCGTGAAGTGCCCAATCACTTCACATCATACTTCACTGCGCCCTCCAGTCATGTGCCCACACTGAGCATGCCGGGTCGCAGCTGCGAAGGCGTGTTCCTCGAGGACCGTAATGCGACCAACGACACCATCACCTACTGGATTCTCGACTCCATCGTAGCAGCCAACGACTCACTGCAGGTCTACTATACCTACGAGGCCACCAACGACAGCACCTTCCAGCGCTATCTGGTTACCGACACCCTTGATCTCGTGCCCCGAATGACGAATGCACGCATACTCAAGGAGAAAAAGCAGGAGGAGGAACGTTGGCAGAAGCAGGTGGAAAAGCGCCACAAGCGAGGTGACTACTCCCAAGACCAGCGACCCGTTGAGGCACTGCGGATGAAAGAGAGCATTCCAGCCACGCTGCCTCCCGACGAAAACCTTGCCTTCACAACCGACGAACCCATCATGCGCCTTGACACGGCGGGCATCCACCTCAGCCTTGTCGTGGACAGCGTGGAGACACCTGTGCCCTTGCGCGTAGAACGACAGGGGCTCATGCTCTTCCGCGTGCTGGGCGAATGGCGCCCCGAGCAGAAATACGTGATAGCCCTTGACAGTGCTATTGTGGAAGGCATTTCGGGACATGTCAACAATCCCACAAGGCGCGAGTTCCGCATCACCTCGCAGGCCGACGTGGGAAGCCTCTTTGTCACCCTCACGGGAACAGATACGACGGCAGTTATCGTACAGCTTCTCAAGACTGGCGACAAGGTGGCAAAGCAAACGGCTGTCATAGACGGCCATGCCGACTTCTTCTATCTCAAACCCGGTGACTACTTCCTGCGTGCCTTCGCCGATGAGAACGGAAACGGACGATGGGATACCGGCGACTACCTGCTGCGAAGGCAACCCGAGACGGTCACCTATTATCCCGAAAAGGTCGTCATACGCGAGAATTGGGACACGGAGGTGACATGGAACCTCAAGGCGTTGCCTGCATTGCGACAGAAACCCGCAGACCTGCGCAAGGCAAAAGGACAACAGCGAAAGCAGTCGGCACACGAGAAAAACATTGAGCGCGAACGCAAGCGCAAGTGAAAAATAAACCTTCGGCTGCCCATGCAGTCAATAACGAATAGAACAAATACTGACGAGCTATGAAGAAAGTATGTATCCTCTTGGCACTGGGCTGCCTCTCGCTTCAAATGTCTTTTGCACAGTGTGGATCCAAGAATACGGCCTTCAAGAGCGGCGAAACGCTGCAATACGACCTCTTCTTCAACTGGAAATTTGTCTGGGTGTCGGTGGGCTCTGCCACCTGGAACGTCACGCAGACCCAATATGGCGGAAAACAAGCTTATCGAACCACCCTCACGACAACTACCTCAAAGAAAGCCGACAAGTACTTCATCATGAGGGACAAGCTCACGTCGTATGTGGACTTGAACCTTACGCCCCTCTTCTATCAGAAAGATGCCAACGAGGGGGGTACGTTCCGTCAGGAGAAGGTGTGGTACAGCTACCCCTCAGGACAATGCGCCCTCAAGATGTACTATCGGCGCAACCAAAACGCTCCATCCCAGAAAACATACCAGAGCAAGACCTGTGCGTTTGACATGCTGAGCATGCTGCTCCGTGCACGCTCCTTTGACGCTTCCACATTTAAGAAGGGACAGCAGATACCTTTCCTGATGGCCGAGGGTAAACGGGCCCAGATGCGCTATTTCGTCTACCTTGGAAAAAAGAATTTCAAGATGGAAGGCTCAAACACAACTTATCGCTGCCTCGTGTTCAGCTATAAAGAGAAAGAAGGAGGCAAGGACAAGGAGATCGTCCGCTTCTACGTCACCGATGATGCCAACCACCTCCCTGTGCGCCTCGACCTGAACCTGAAATTCGGTACAGCCAAAGCCTACCTGCGCAGTGTGAAGGGCGAACGTAATCCTCAAACCTCCATCGTGAAGTGAGCATTGAACATAATAATTGATTCTTCCATCCCCTACATACGCCCTTTTGCCGAGCGCATAGGGGCGTGTACTTTTCTCCCCGCCTCGGAGATTACCCCTGAGGCGGTGCGTGAGGCTGATGCCTTGATCGTCCGCACACGTACACGTTGCGACCGCAGTCTTCTTGAAGGCTCGCGCGTGCAGTTTGTGGCTACCGCCACCATTGGTTTCGACCATCTTGACACCGAATATCTCGACAGGCAAGGCATAGCATGGACAAACTGCCCGGGATGCAATGCCAGCAGTGTGGCCCAATACGTACATGGTGTCCTTCTGCGGCTGGCTCTGGCTGGTCTTCTTCGCTTGGACGGCAGCACGACGATAGGCATTGTAGGTGTCGGGCACGTTGGTACCTTGGTCAACAACCTTTGCCGACGCCTTGGACTTCGCACCTTACTCTGCGACCCACCACGGCAAATGCGCGGAGAAAAGGGCTTCAGCCCGATGGGCGATGTGATGCGGGAGGCCGACGTCATCACCTTTCATGTACCCTTGGAGCGTGATGGAGCACATCCCACCTACCACATGGCCGGCGATACCTTCTTCGAAGAGCTTCGCAATAATAGTCGTTGTCCCGTCATTGTCAACAGCAGTCGCGGCGAGGTGGTGGATACGCCCAGCCTGATTCGGGCCCTGGACGATGGTGCCGTCAGGGCCGCCGCGATAGACACTTGGGAGGATGAGCCCAATATTTCCACAGCCCTTCTGCAGCGGGCAATCCTTGCCACGCCCCACATTGCTGGTTACTCGGCCGACGGAAAAGCTCACGCCACGAAGATGTCGCTCGAAGCACTTGCCCTCCATTTCGGACTGAAAGAAACTTTCAAGGTGCTTCCTCCTCCGCTTCCCCCTGATTATTGTTATCGCCCCTTCGGCTTTGAGGATTCGTTTGCAGCTCATTGCCCAATTCCCGAAGGCCTGCAATTCCACCCCCTTTTACGCTTTGATCCCCTGCGCGACACCATCGTCCTGAAACACCACCCCGAAAGTTTTGAAGCCATGCGTAGCCGCTATCCGCTGCGGCGTGAGTGAATTTCTGCTTTTTCCATCCCGCTTTTTCGTCAGAAAGTAGTTATCTTCGCCGCCGAATTATAGGAGGGTTTTGGAGCCCTCCCTCAAGAAGTAAAGTCGAAGTAAATGTACATAGGAGTAGCAGGGAACATGGGGAGTGGGAAGACCACACTGACGCAGATGCTGTCCGACTACTACGGATGGACGCCGCGCTACGAGGTGGTGGACACAAATCCCTATTTGGAAGATTACTACAAAGACATCAACCGTTGGTCGTTTAATATGGAGGTGTTCTTCCTCAAAGAGCGCTTTCGTGACCTCTTGGCGGTGGGGGAGATGAAGGACACCGTCATACAGGATCGTTCCATCTTCGAGGGCGTGTATGTCTTTGCTGCCAACAACAGGCAGATGGGAAACCTAAGCGACAGGGACTTTGAATGCTACATGGAACTCTTTGAATCCATGATGATGGTGGCGAAGTATCCCGACCTGATGATCTACCTGCGTGCCAGCGTTCCCCATCTGGTGGAAAATATACAAAAGCGCGGTCGCTCCTATGAGCAGTCCATACCGCTCGACTATCTGGAAAACCTCAACCGCCTCTACGAAGAGTTTATCTTCAAGAAATATAAAGGACACCTTCTCGTCCTCGACGTTGACAATCTTGACTTCCAGCATACAAAGGAAGACTTCAGCAGCATTGTCAACCGTATAGACGCAGAACTCTTCGGACTGTTTAAGCCATAAAACAAATTCATCACCATGCATATAGCAATAGCCGGAAACATCGGAAGCGGAAAGACTACGCTGACGAAAATGCTCGCAAAGCACTACGGATGGACACCGCGCTTTGAACCCGTAGACCATAATCCCTACCTCGACGATTTCTATGCCGACATGGAACGTTGGTCCTTCAACCTTCAGGTCTACTTCCTCAACAAACGCTTCAAGGAAGTTGTGGAAATCAGCAAGAGCAGCGAGTATATCATCCAAGACCGCACCATCTTTGAGGATGCACGTATCTTCGCCCCCAACCTCCACGAGATGGGTATGATGAGTGACCGCGACTTCCAAAACTACACCGACCTCTTCGACCTGATGATGTCGCTCGTGAAGCTGCCCGACCTCATGATCTATATCCGTTCCACCATCCCCAACATTGTCTCGCAGATACAGAAGCGCGGACGCGAGTTCGAGAAGTCTATACGCATCGACTATCTCCAGGGACTCAACAATCGCTACGAGGAGTGGATTGCGTCCTATGCCGGCCCGCTGATCATCGTTGACGGCGATACCACGAAGTTTGAAAGCAATCCCGAGGACTTCAGTCGTGTGACCGACAAAATTGACTCACAACTATTCGGACTCTTTAGCTAACAACACACCATGCTTTACATATACAATACGCTCAGCCGTTCCAAACAACCCTTCCGCCCCATCCACGAGGGCCGTGTAGGCATGTATGTCTGCGGCCCTACCGTCTACGGCGACCCACATCTCGGACATGCACCTCCCGCCATCACCTTCGATCTTCTTTTCCGCTACCTGAAACATCTCGGCTATAAGGTGCGCTATGTACGCAATATCACCGATGTGGGGCACCTGGAGCACGATGCCGACGAGGGCGATGACAAGATAGCAAAGAAGGCACGCCTCGAGGAACTGGAACCAATGGAAGTGGCACAGCACTATACAAACCGCTACCACGAAGCCATGGCACGCCTCAACGTGCTGCCGCCCAGCATCGAGCCCCATGCCACGGGACATATCATCGAGCAGGAGCAACTCGTGAAGGAAATCATCGACAACGGCTTCGCCTACGAAAGTGACGGCAGCGTATATTTCGACGTGGAAGCCTACAACAAGAAGCATCATTACGGAATTCTTTCCGGCCGAAACATCGAGGATGTGCGCGACCAAAGCCGCGAACTGGCCGGCACTGAGGAAAAGCATAGCCAGGTGGACTTCGCCCTGTGGAAGAAGGCAAAGCCCGAACACATCATGCGCTGGCCCTCAGAGTGGAGCGACGGATTCCCCGGCTGGCACTGTGAGTGCACCGCCATGGGACGCAAGTATCTTGGCAAGCGTTTCGATATCCACGGCGGCGGCATGGACCTCGTATTCCCGCATCATGAATGTGAAATCGCCCAGGCAGTGGCTTCACAAGGCGAGCCGATGGTGAACTATTGGATGCACAACAACATGATTACCATCAACGGACAGAAGATGGGCAAGAGCCTTGGCAACTTCATCACCCTCTTTGAATTCTTCACGGGCGAGAACAAAAACCTCGAGCAAGCGTACAGTCCCATGACGATACGCTTCTTCATCCTGCAGGCGCACTATCGCAGCACGGTCGACTTCTCCAACGAAGCCCTGCAGGCCAGCCAGAAGGGCCTTGAACGCCTGATGGAGGCCGTGGCAACGCTCGGGCGCATCCTGCCCGTTGAAAATGGCGAGATAGACGAAGCGTTTGCAAAGTCCTTGGAGGAAAAGTGCACCGAGGCTATGGACGACGACCTCAACTCGCCCATTGTCATTGGCCATCTCTTTGAGGCTTGCCGCACCATCAACAGCCTGAACGACCATAAACAAACCATCACGCCTGCAGGCTTGGAAGCTTTGCGAAAGGTCTTCCACACCTTTGCTTTTGACATCCTCGGCCTCTTGCCTCAGGGTGGGGGAGGAGCCGACGAGCATGCCGCCCGCGAGGAAAGTTTCGGCCATGCCGTAGACCTCCTTCTTGAGGTGCGCGCAAAGGCTAAGGCAGCAAAAGACTGGGCGACGAGCGACCTCATTCGCGACAGACTCTCCGAGTGTGGCTTTGAAGTGAAGGACACACGCGATGGTGCAACCTGGAAACTCAAATAATCCCGCATGGAACTCATCCATTGGTTAGACACCGTACTTCTGGGCATCCCCGCCATCAAGGCTGTCATGCTGATTAGCCTTGTGTGTGCCGTTGGGCTTGCTTTGGGAAAACTGCATTTCCGTGGTGTCAGCCTTGGAGTGGCGTTTGTATTCTTTGTGGGTATTCTTGCTGGAAGCCTCGGTCTTGAGATTGATCACGACATGCTGATCTATGCCGAGGACTTCGGCCTCATCATCTTCGTCTATGTACTCGGCCTTCAGGTCGGTCCTGGTTTTGTCAGTGCCTTCCGCCATGGCGGTTCGTCGCTGAGCCTTATCAGCCTGGGACTTGTTCTCTTTGGCACACTGCTGGCATTAGTTCCCATCTGGACGGGCGGCCTGACGTTGGGGGAATCAATGGGCATACTCTGTGGAGCTACGACCAACACGCCAGCCCTGGCCGCCGCACAGCAGGAACTCACCCAGTTGGGACGCCCTGCCGAAGGTATCTCGGCAGCCCTTTCACTGGCCGTCACCTATCCCGTCGGAATGGTAGGTGTCATCTTTGCACTCATAGCCGTCAAGGTATGGCTTCGCCACAAGAGTGTGGATGAGACACGCGAAGACGACGAGGCTTTCATCGCTTCCTTTGAGGTGACAAATCCAGCCGTCTTCGGCAAGTCGCTCAAAGAGGCCGCCGAACTCGGTAGCGGGAACTTTGTGGCAAGTCGCATCTGGCGTGCAGGGAAGGTCTTGCTTCCTACCGCCGACACTACGTTGCAAGAGGACGATCGCATCCTTGTCATCACCCACCCCAAGCAGATGAAGGCACTGACCTACTTTTTTGGCAAGCGCGACAATACGGACTGGAACAAGAGCGACATCGATTGGAACGCGCTTGATGCCCATCTCGTTTCGGAGCGCATCCTCATCACGCGAAAGGAAGTGAATGGCCGTCACCTCGGAGCTTTGCACCTGCGTCAGCGCTTCGGCGTCAATGTCAGCCGTGTGAAGCGTTCCGGCATCCAGCTCGTAGCTACGCCCGACCTCATCCTTCGCTTTGGTGACCGCCTGACCGTTGTCGGTGATGCCGAAAGTTGCAAGAAAGTGGCTCAGGAGTTGGGGAATGCCTCAGGAGCTTTGGAGGAGCCCAACATGATAACGATATTCTTGGGCATGGTGCTCGGACTTGTCGTGGGCTATCTGCCCATTGCCATACCCGGCATGAGCGACCCCATACGCCTCGGTCTGGCTGGCGGCCCCATAGTCGTCGGCATCCTCATCGGTGCCTATGGCCCCCGTTTCCATATGGTCACCTATGTCACGACTTCTGCCAACCGTCTCATTCGCAGCCTTGGCCTCTCCACCTATCTGGCCTGTCTCGGCCTCGATGCCGGACCTCAGTTCGTGGAAACCGTCATGCGCCCCGCCGCCCTTGGCTGGGTAGGGTATGGGTTGCTGGTGGCCTTTGTTCCTGTTGTCCTCTTTGCATGGGTGTCGATGCGTCTTTTCCGCAAGCCGTTCTCCACGACGGCCGGCATGCTGTGCGGTGCCATGGCCAATCCTATCGCCTTGGAATACGTCAACGAATCCTATCCTGACGAAAAGACCAGCATTGCCTACACGACCGTCTATCCACTCTGTATGTTTGCGCGGGTTATCATCGTGCAGCTCATCGTGATTTTCTTCCTTTCTTGAGTTTTTACTATAGGTAGTTCTTATGGCCACACAAAGTATTGAACAGATACAGCGCGAGGAACAGGTACAGCAACAGATTGCCATGCAGGTGGCTGTGGCCAATATCCTCGAACTTCCCCTCATGGACTTCCGCGAGCGTGTGAAAAATGAGATGGACGACAACGAGGCACTCGAGGAGGTGGGGATAGAAGAAGCGCCCGATGAGGAATTTGCAGCGGATGAAGACGTCGACGACGGCGACGGGGTGGGGGAGGACGGCCATAATGACGCCCTGACCGACGAGACCGCCGACTACCTGACGGCCGACGATATCCCCGATTATCTTCTGCGGCAGCAGAATTCCCGCGAGGAGCGCGAGTTTCAGTTTTCGTCCGACACGACCTCCTACGACGACCTCTATCGCCAGATGGGAGAGGAGGACCTTACGCCGACCGAGCGCGATGTCATGGAATACCTCATAGGGAGCCTTGATGCCGACGGCTATCTGCGCAAGAGTGCAGACATCCTCTCTGACGAACTGGCCATCTACCAGAATCTGGATGTCGCCACCTCCGAGGTGGAACGCCTCATCAAGTTGTTGCAGACCTTCGAACCTCGCGGCATTGGGGCTCGCGATTTGCAGGAATGCCTTCAGATACAGCTTGCCGACCCAGACTTCACTTCTCCCCACAAGCCTCTTGCAGGAAAACTGTTGGGAGAAAGCTTCCGCGACTTCACCGCCCATCACTGGGACATTCTCATGCAGCGTTACGACGTGGATCGTAAGGAGCTTGATGCGGCTGTCCGCCTTTTGACCCGTCTCAATCCGCGTCCCGGTAGCACGTTGGGAGAAGCGTCTTCTGAATCAGCCCCATCGATAGTGCCCGATTTCAGTGTCCATGTGGAGAACGGCATGCCCAGTGTGAGTCTCGTGCGCGGCGATGTGCCCGAACTGCGTGTCAGCCGTGCTTTCCGCGATACGCTTCGTGCCTATACGCCCCAGCGTGACACACTTAAGGGGCAGCAGCGCGACGAGTATATCTATGCACGCAAGAAGGTGAATGATGCGCAGTATTTCATAGAACTATGCCATCGCCGTCAGCGCACGCTCCTGTCGGTGATGCGCACCATCGTGCAGATTCAACACGACTTCTTTGTCAATGACGACGACGACTCCCTGCTCGTTCCGATGAAACTGAAAGACGTGGCCATGCGTGCTGGGGTCAACCTCTCTACAGTTTCACGCGCAGCAACCAACAAATATGTACAGACCGACTGGGGCATCTATCCCCTGAAGTTCTTTTTCTCCTATCAGTTCACGTCGGGAAGCGGCGAGGAACTTTCCACGCGGCAGGCTAAAGCCCTGTTGAAGGAAATCATCGATGGCGAGGACAAGGCACATCCCATGCCCGACGAGGCATTGGCGGCCGAGATGAAGCGTAGGGGACAGCCCATCTCTCGGCGCACCGTCGTGAAGTATCGCGAACATCTGGGCATACCGGTCGCTCGCCTTCGCAGGCAGTAACAAAGCGTATACGTAATGGAAAACAAGTACCTCATACTGACAGCTCAAGTCATTTCCCTGCTGTTTTCTCCCTTCCACATGCCGGTGGTGGCATTCTTCCTGTTGCTGTTTCTCAGCTATATGAGTCTGTTGCCGCTTGCGTTCAAGGTGGCAGTGCTCGTCATCGTGTGGCTGTTCACCATCATGCTGCCTCGCCTGTCCATCTTTGCCTACCGCAAGCTCAACGGATGGTCGCGCTATCACCTCGGCAGGCGTGCCAACCGCTTTTTCCCATACCTCATCTCTATCGTCTGCTATGCCTCCCTGCTCTACCTGATGTATGTATTCCACATGCCGTCGTTTACGCTTGGTATCATTCTCGGAGCTCTTGCCATACAGGTCGCATGCGCTTTGCTCAACAACTGGGTAAAGGTCAGTACGCATGCAGCTGCCGCCGGAGGTTGCCTCGGGGCGCTTCTCGCCTTTTCGGCCATATTCCATTTTGACCCGACCTCTTGGCTCTGTCTCTGTGTCTTGCTTTGCGGCCTTGTCAGCACGTCCCGTCTCGTCCTGAGGCAGCACCAGCTGCGCGACGTGGGACTCGGCACCCTCGTGGGCGTCCTGTGTGGATTCTTCTGCATATATCTTGTATAACACTCGTCACTTGTCACTCGTCACTTGTCACTCGTCACTTGTCACTCGTCACTAACACCCAACAGAACCATGTCCCCCCTCGTCAGTATCATTATGGGCAGCACCAGCGACCTGCCCGTCATGGAGAAAGCCGCCAAACTGCTTGAAGAAATGCAGGTGCCTTTCGAAATGAACGCACTCAGTGCACATCGCACGCCCATCGAAGTAGAACAATTTGCCCGCACGGCACAGTCGCGCGGATTGCGTGTCATTATTGCCGGTGCCGGAATGGCTGCAGCCTTGCCGGGTGTCATTGCCGCCAGTACGAACGTACCGGTCATCGGCGTTCCCATCAAGGGACTGCTCGATGGCCTCGACGCACTGCTCAGCATGGTGCAGATGCCTCCAGGTATTCCCGTCGCCACGGTGGGCGTCAATGGCGCACAAAATGCCGCCATACTTGCCGTACAAATACTGGCTCAAAGCGATGCGGCCCTGTCCGAACGCTTTGCTGCTTATAAGGAACGCTTGAAGGAAAAGGTAGTGAAAGCCAATGAGGAACTTGCTGCCATTGAGTATGCCTATAAGGTTTAACTCGTCCCTTGTCACTTATCCCTTGATATGTCACACGAAGTAAGAATCGGAAACCTACGGCTTGGCGGCACAAACCCCATTCGCCTGCAAAGTATGACAACAGCTTCAACAAACGATGTTGAATCCTGTGTGTCACAATGCATTAAGATAATTGATTCGGGCGCAGACCTTGTGCGCTTGACTACGCAAGGAATACGCGAAGTGGAGAGCTTGCGCGAGATCCGGAACCGACTACGCTCCCTCGGCTATGACACCCCCCTTGTGGCAGACGTCCATTTCAACGCCAACGTGGCCGATGCGGCTGCGGCTGTCGTGGAGAAAGTGCGCATCAACCCCGGCAACTATGTCGACCCCGCACGCCAGTTCAAGCACCTCGAGTATACCGAGGAGGAGTATGCGGCCGAGTTGCGCCGCCTCGACGAGCGCTTCTGCCGGCTACTTGCCATTTGTCGCGAGCATGGAACGGCCCTTCGCATAGGCGTGAACCATGGTTCGCTCTCCGACCGCATCATGTCTCGATATGGCGATACGCCAGCTGGCATCGTAGAAAGCTGCATGGAGTTTCTCCGCATCTGTCAGCGCGAAGCCTTCATGGACGTTGTCATCAGCATCAAGGCCAGCAACGTGCTGGTGATGGTGGAGAGTGTGCGCATTCTGGCACGCCGTATGGAGGCCGAGGGCATGGACTATCCCCTGCACCTTGGCGTGACGGAAGCCGGCGAGGGCGAGGACGGCCGCATCAAGAGTGCATGCGGCATCGGCACACTGCTCACCGAGGGTCTGGGCGATACCATCCGCGTCAGCCTGAGCGAGCCGCCGGAATGTGAAATTCCAGTAGCGCGCCGCCTCGTGGAGAGCATAGACGTCTGTCGCCGCCTAAGAACTGAGGCTGAGGCCACCATTGCCGACGACACCGTGACGTTGCGCATGGATAACGATGACTTGGAAACGTTGCAGTTGCAGGCCGCAATGGCTGCTGCTGCTCCGCTCATAGACCGCCGTGCTCACCACCTCGTCATTGTCAATCCCCATTTTAGTGAAGAAGTACTCGCCGACCTGATCGACCGCATCCTCCAGGCCACGCGCATCAAGTTTACACGCACCGAGTACATCTCATGTCCCGGTTGCGGACGTACCCTTTACGATCTTCCAGGCACTATTCGCCGCATCAAGGCTGCCACCGCTCACCTTGTGGGTGTTAAGATAGGCATTATGGGGTGCATCGTAAACGGTCCCGGCGAAATGGCCGACGCCGACTATGGCTATGTCGGCGCAGCGCGTGGCAAGGTGTCGCTCTATCGCGGCAAGGAATGTGTGGAGAAAAACATCCCCGAGGCCGAAGCCGTGGAGCACCTGCTTGCCCTGATAGAAAGCGACAGGCAGCGAACCAACAACTAACAACTAACAGCTTATAACTAATATCTAATAACCAATAAACATTAGCTCCGCTCTGAACTCCTCCCCATGCGAAGTGCCTTGTCCCCCCCCTCGGAGGGGCGGAAGAGGGCAGGGAAGGGGAGAGAAGGGGCTACCAAACTATCATGAAAACCCTACAAACCGCTTGGATGCTGGCAGCCTTGCTGCTCATGCCATTAGCCTTCGCAGCTTGCGGAGGTAGTGACGAACCAGACGAACCCGAACCTCCCGTTGACGACGTGACAGGACTGACCGTGCTCACGGAGACCGAGGACGGCCTCTACCGCAGTGATGTACTCGTGTTCCGCATCACGGACAAATCGAAGCACGAGGTGGAAGTCGTGAACCCCGTAAGTCCCGAAACCTGCCGTGGTGCGGAGATACCCCATGCCGTAAACATTGACGGCGAGCGCTATGCCGTGACCGCCATTGCCGACAAGGCATTCAGTTTTTACGAAAAGAAGAGTAACGCCTATAGCGAAAACAATGTGCTTGAATTCCTCACCATCCCCCACAGCGTCAAGCGCATTGGGAAAAGCGTTTGTCTATATTGTAGGGCTCTGAAAACCATATTCATTCCCAAGGAGGTGACAGATATGGACAATGCTTTCCTGTGTTGCGGACTGACGGAGATTGTAGTGCAGGAAGGCAATCCGGTCTTTGATTCCCGCAAGAACTGCAACGCCGTCATAAGGACCAAAGATGATTGTCTGCTGGTGGGATGTCAGAACACGGTTATTCCGGACGGCGTAAAGACAATCGGCGAGAGGGCTTTCCACAAGTGCAACGGGCTTACGGAGATTGTGATTCCTGCCAGTGTCGCAACCATTAAGTACTGGGCCTTTTTGTCGTGCTCAAACCTCACGAAGATAACAAGCCTGAACCCTACGCCGCCGACGGTAGAAGAGGACGCTTTTTCGTATGTCAACAAAGCTTGCACGGTATATGTGCCTGTGGGCAGCCGCAACGCCTACATCAACGCATGGCCATTTGAGTACGGCGCGGTGAAGGAGATAGGGAGCGAGGCCGTTGACAAGGTTGTCACTATCAACGGCTTGAAATACAGGGTGACTTCAACCACGGAAGCAGAGCTCGTCGGCCCGGAGGATCTCAATAAGGCTGTGAATGTCGTGGTTGCAGACGAAATACAAGTGGATGGTTACACCTTCAAAGTAACGGCTATTGGTGACCGTGCTTTTACTCTCTTAGACGAAACGCAGGAACAAATCGTGGACAATGAGATTCTGCGAAGCGTCAAGTTTCCGAAGAGCCTGGTGAGGGTTGGTTTTCAAGCCTTTAGTGCCTGTGTGAATCTTACTCAGATTGTTTTGCCAGAGGGCGTTACAACGATTGACATGATGGCTTTTATTGATTGTCGTCGATTGTCCAAAGTCACGTTCCCCTCAACCCTGTTGGACATTGGTCAGCATGCCTTCTATTACTGTAAGGCTTTGACGGAAATCACGCTTCCAGGGCAGTTGAAGGACATCCGGAAACAAGCTTTTGATGCTAATGGTAGTTTGCAAAAAATCACAAGCCTGAACCCCACGCCGCCGACACTTGAGTATGGTGTCTTTGGAAGCGTTCCGCGCTCTTGTACTATCTATGTACCGAAGGGTTGCAAGTCCAAGTACGCGAACGCGTGGGGCGACGTTACGGACTTCGTGTACGATGACTACGTGGAGATGTGACGATACGCTGAAAAAGTATCAGTTTTTTTGAAGGAAAAACTGCTACCTCTGCTACCTGACATCCGTAGATGGAACATTTCCAGCAAGTTATGAGCGCTTGCGGGGTAGCAGTAGGTAGCAGTGGGGATTTAGAAAAACTGTGCTTTGCGCGTCGCCACCATGCACTTGGGAAGGGAAATATGCCGTTTTGGAGGCTCAAACCCTCCCTCGTTGCCTCAGAAAAACTTCTTATAACTGCGCCAGCATCGTGCTAAGCATGTCGTTTTTGAGGTAAAAAGTGGCTTATGGTGTTGCTTCAGAACCTATGACCCTCTTACTGCACGCCCACGCTGGGGTAGGAATTGTACTCCCCCCTTGCAGGCACAGAGAGCATTTGTCCAACGCCTTCGGAATTAGTTCCAAAGGCGTTGGAATTATCCCGAAAGCCAAAAGATTGTCACATGTGGCGTAAGCGCTCCGCCCGCGCGTCAAGGGGGATGAGGCGGAAGTGGCATGCTTAGGCCCCATCTACCTTCGCCCTACTGCTACCTACTGCTACCCACCCGACGCTTGCAACACGCTGTAGATTAGCTGCATACAAGGTCGGGGTAGCAGAGGTAGCAGTTTTTTGCGCAAAAAAAGTTTTTCAATACTTATTCCCCTTTAACTCCCGAGATTTGAGTTAGGTAAGCCAAGGGCATCCCCCACATGAGGAATGCCCTTTGTCTTAGTTCTGTGTAAGGGTGAGGCAGGTTATTCGCCGAAGAAGCGGTCGTAGAGACCCTTGAAGCCGCGTCCGTGGCGGGCTTCGTCGCGAGCCATCTCGTGAACGCTGTCGTGGATGGCGTCGTGCCCCAGTTCCTTGGCGCGCTTGGCAATGTTGTTCTTCTCCTCGCAGGCGCCAGCCTCAGCAATCATGCGCTTGTAGAGGTTTGTCTTTGTGTCCCACACGTTATCGCCCAGCATTTCGCAGAAGCGGCTGGCGTGGTCGGCCTCTTCGTAAGCATATTGGCGGAAGGCAGCTGCAATCTCGGGATAACCCTCGCGGTCGGCCTGACGTGCCATGGCCAGATATTGGCCCACCTCGGAACATTCGCCCAGCCAGTGGGACTGAAGGCCTTTCTTGATTTCCTCGTCAACGTCCTTGGCAATGCCGATTTGATGTTCCACGACGAAGTTCAGTTCACCTTCAACAACCTCGTTGAATTTGGAAGCGGGAGCCTTGCAGATGGGGCAACGCTCGGGAGCCTCGTTGCCTTCGTGTACGTATCCACAAACGGTGCAGACAAATTTCTTTTTCATAGTTCTCTGAGAAAGTTTTAAATGTTATGCGGAAAAATCCGCAGCGAAAATACGAAAAAAAACGATTGTAAGCGCCTCGGAAAGGAAAAAATAGTAAATTTGCGCCAAAATACTACAAATCCCTTTTTTATATGAACACATATCTTGTGACCGGCGCTGCTGGTTTCATAGGCTCGAACTTCCTGAAATACATGCTTCGGGAGCACGCCGACGTACGCATCGTAGTGCTTGATGCCCTGACCTATGCGGGGTATCTGGGTACTATCAGCGAAGACATTGATAACGACCGTTGCTTCTTTGTGCGTGGCGACATTTGCGACCGCGAACTTGTTGACAGGCTTTTTGCAGAGTATCGTTTTGACGTTGTGGTGAATTTTGCCGCCGAGAGCCACGTGGATCGCTCGATTGAGAATCCGCAACTGTTTCTCCAAACCAACATCCTCGGCACGCAGAACCTCCTGGACTGTGCGCGCCGTGCATGGGTGACAGGTAAGGACGAGCAGGGATATCCCACGTGGCAGCAAGGCGTGCGCTATCACCAAGTATCGACCGACGAAGTCTATGGCTCGTTGGGTGAGACAGGGTATTTCACGGAGGAGACTCCCCTGCAACCCCACAGTCCCTACAGCGCCTCGAAGACAAGTGCTGACCTGGTCGTCATGGCCTATCGCGACACCTATCATATGCCTGTCAGCATCACACGTTGCTCCAACAACTACGGTCCATACCATTTCCCCGAAAAACTCATACCGCTGATGATCAACAACGTGCTGGAAGGCAAAAAGCTTCCCGTCTACGGTCAGGGCACAAACGTGCGCGACTGGCTCTACGTTGAGGATCATTGTAAAGCCATTGACATGGTTGTACGCCTCGGCGCAGACGGCAGCATCTACAATGTGGGAGGGCACAACGAGCGCAAGAACATCGACATTGTCAAGACCATCATCCGCACCGTGCGTCGCCTGATGGAGGAACGTCCCGAATTCCGTGCCTTGCTGAATCGTCAGGACAAAGGTGCCGACGGCATGGTGGACATCTCCTGGATAGACGACAGCCTCATCACCTACGTCAAGGACCGCCTCGGCCACGACCTCCGCTACGGCATCGACCCCACGAAGATTAAGCGTGACCTCGGATGGGAGCCCGAGACTACCTTTGAGGTCGGCATAGAGAAGACCATCCTCTGGAACCTTGAGCATCGCGACTGGGTGCAGGCCGTCAGCGGCGACGACTATCAGACCTACTACGAGCGAATGTACGCAGGACGCTGACAGAGACTGTATAAGTCAAATCAAATACCATGAGTTCCCTACACCCTTTGGAATGACCTATGGTGCAACATACGGGCAAAGCTGGCGGCAACTTCAATGCTGCCACCTGCGTCGTGCACGAAACTCCCAACGGTGCGCTTGGACTTTTCTCGTGGCGTAAGCAACACAACATACTGGAAAAAACACTAATCAATTAATACATTCAATGAAAAGAATCGCTCTCTTGACGGCCGCAATCTGTCTCTCCGCGCCAACAGCATGGGCGCAGGTGCAGGATACACTGCACGTGGAGGATGACAACGCGGACTTCACGTTTACAGAGTCGCAGCTCGACGAGGATCATGATGCCAGCCAGGCCGTGTCTTCCGTGACGAGTGCGAAGGCGGACCCCTACCTTTCGGAGGTGGGCTACCGATGGAGCGGAATGCGATTTCGCGTCCGCGCCTACGAGAACCAGTACAATCAGACCTACATGAACGGCCTCATGCTTAACGACCTTGAGCGCGGCTCGTTCAGCTATGGTATGATTGGCGGCATGAACGATGCTACCCGCAACCGCGAAGGCGTGGATGGCTACGAGTACAACACTTTCGGCCTGCAGGGTGTGGGCGGTGCCACACAGATTAACACCCGAGCCAGTCAGTTCGCCCAGGGTTCAAAACTGGCCATCTCCGGCACCAACCGCAACTACGTGCTGCGCGGCATGTTCACGCACGCCACAGGCATCCTGCCCAGCGGATGGTCGTTTGCCGGAAGCGTAGGCTACCGATGGGCTAAGGAAGGCGTCATCGAAGGTACGTTCTACAATTCCTTCAGCTACTTCCTTGCCGCCGAGAAAATTCTTGGCCGAGGCCACAGTCTCGGCCTTGTCACCTTCGGCACGCCTACAGAGCGCGGACAGCAGGGAGCCTCGACCGAGGAAGCCTACTGGCTGGCAAACTCCCACTACTATAACCCGAACTGGGGTTACCAGAATGGGAAGAAGCGCAATAGCCGCGTCGTCAACAGCTTCGAGCCCACAGCCATCCTGACATGGGACTGGAAGATTGACGACCGGCAGAAACTCACCTCCAGCGCTGGCTTCCGCTACAGCAACTATTCCTCGACGGCACTGGGGTGGAACGGCGACGCCTACGACCCGCGCCCCGACTATTACAAGAACTTGCCCAGCAGCATCTTCAATGTGTATGATGCAAATAGGAATAATCCACAGGAGTTTCAAAATTATCCCTTCCTGCTTGATCAGTACAACACGTTGCTCGACTTCTGGAGAGCCTCCAAGGCAAACCGCCAGATAAACTGGGATCGCATGTACTACGTGAACCGTCAGAACGCGCTCTACGGCAACGGCGAAGCCCTCTACTACCAGGAGCGCCGCCACAACGACCAGATGGTGATGGCCCTGAGCTCTACGTACAACTTTAATATAGACACGCACAACAAGGTGGCCCTGGGCTTGCAGCTCAACCACACGAAGGGTATGCATTACAAGACGATGGCCGACCTGCTGGGCGGCACGCTCTATACCGACGTGGACAAGTTCGCCGCCAACGACTACGGCATCGGCAGCGAGGAGGCTCAGAACGACCTGCGCAACCCCAACCGCAAGATTGGCAAGGACGACAAGTTCGGCTACGACTACAACGTCTTCGTCAACAAGGCCAACCTCTGGGGGCAGTACGGCTACACGCGCAGTCATTATAATATATTCGTGGGCGCGCACGTGGAAGGCTCAACCATTGAGCGCGACGGTCTGATGCAAAACGGCCGTGCTCCTCAGAACTCCTACGGAAAGAGTGGCGCTGCCAAGTTCCTCGGTGGTGGCGGACGCCTTCAGTTCGTCTACCGCCCCGGTGGCTACCACCGCATCATGGTTTCGGCTCACTACGACGCTACGGCACCCCTCGCCCGCAACGCTTTTGTGGCTCCGCGCATGCAGAATAACTTCGTGGACAACCTGAAGCTCGAGAAAATCTACGGTGCCGAACTGGCCTACGGCTTCCGCTTTGGCGAACTGACCGGTAGGCTTTCCGGCTACTACAACCGATTCAACGACGGCGTGGAGCAGACCGCATTCTACAATGACCAGGAAGAGCGCTTTACTTATCTGACGATGACAGGTGTGGAGCGTGAACACTACGGCTTTGAGGGTGCCTTGGTATATCAGGTAAACTCCCAGCTCTCCTTCAACATCTTGGCCAATGTGGGCGAGGCAAAATATGTCAACAATCCCTACGCACAGGTGAACTATGAGGGTATGAACGCCGCCACTATCGCTACGCTCAATAAGTGGGTGAATCC
The DNA here is from genome assembly GCA_017446765.1 of Alloprevotella sp. GTDB lineage: Bacteria > Bacteroidota > Bacteroidia > Bacteroidales > Bacteroidaceae > Alloprevotella. The sequence continues at coordinate 12,107 of JAFSQD010000024.1, read as the reverse complement.
CGCCACCAACAAGGACATGGCCCTGCGCGTGCTGGCCGACGGCATGCGCGTGAGCGGCACCCCGCTCACGGCGCTGAGCCTTGGTGTGAACTACAACGTCAACGGATGGTTCTTCGAGGCAAACCTCAACTACTACGACCGTGTATACCTTGACTTCTCCGAGTATCGCCGCCTCTCCAACGTCGCTCAGAACTATGTGGGAACCACGGATGCCACAACAGGACACATCATCTTCGAGCCCACAGAGCAGGAACTGAAAAAGAACGGCGGTGTGCTCGTCGCTCCCAATGGTGATGTGGTACGCACTTACGCTGCCGAGCAGGAGAAGTTCGACGGCGGCTTCATGCTTGACCTCTCTATCGGTCGCTATATCCGCCTGAAGAAAGGCAAGTCGCTCAGCATCAACCTCTCGCTCAACAACGTGACCAACAACACGAACCTTCGCACGGGCGGCTACGAGCAGAACCGTGACGACTTCTACAACACGGGTGTGGCACGTTCCTACGTATTCTCCCGCAATCCGAAGTACTACTATGCCAATGCGTTCAACGCATTCCTCAACATCGGTTTCAAGTTCTAACGACACTACATCAAGAATATGAAAAAGTATAGCTTAATGCTCCTCTCGCTCTGTGGTCTCCTGACGTTTACTTCCTGCATGGACGACCACGACGATCCGAACGTGGAGAACTTTCTTGTTACGAGTCCAACGTCTGTGGGCGAGGTGAATACGACCATCGGCGCCATCAAGGCACGCTACTGTGCCTCCAGCGAAGGCGTGGACTACATGCGCACGAGCAGCAACTACTACACAAAGGTGAAGGAAGACCTCATCATCGAAGGTGTGGTGGTGGCCAACGACCTCAGTGGCAACCTCTACCAGACGCTTATCATCCGTCAGCTTCAAGATGCCTCCGTGGCCAGCGATGGCAAGTATACCATTGATGAGTACGACAAGGCCAACGACCAGTGCATCCAGCTGAAGATAAAGAATACGTGCCTTTATCCCTACTTCGCATTGGGACAGCGCATCAAGATCAATCTCAACGGCCTATATGTCGGTATCTATAGCAAGACGCCCTCCATCGGCCAGCCGTACTATACCAGCCACGGCAACAACAATCTCGGTCCGATGCTCCTTGAACTCTGTAAGACACACATCGAACTCGTGGGCAAGCCCAACCCCAATGCGCCCGAACTCGTGCCCATTGACATGACCGGTACCGACGGCGATGCATGGCTGCGTGCTACGGCAAACCGCACTTACGAGAACTGCCCGCAGTTAGCCATAGTGCGTGGAAACATAGAGGAAATGGAAGAGAGGAACCGCCGCACGGCTGACGTCGGAGAAGTGACAGGGCAGATGGAGCCCCTCTATGAGCTCGTGAACGGTCGGCCCGTGAAGGCTACCGGCGACCTGACAGAGAAGGAAATCTACAAGATATGGGCTCCCGACCAACTACACGACGATGGCTATGGGGTTGATCGTACTCTGAAGCTCCAGAGCAACACTTCAAAGGTGGCTCTTCGCACTTCTACGGAGAACGACATCGCCTTCTCGCTCATCCCAACGGATGTACGCTCCTACACTGGCGTGCTTTCCTACTACGACAGCTGGCAAATCCAGCTTCGCACCTTGGACGACATCTCCGAGAATTAAGGAGAAGGTTTCGTAATTGAAACAACAAACACAAAATATCAAGCAAAAGCAATGAAAAAAATCTTTTCTTTCCTCGCAACGGCCGTTGCCGCTCTTGCGTTCACGGCGTGCGAAGATGTGCCCGCTCCTTATAGCATCAATGATGGAGAAGGCGGCACGACGAGTGGTTTCCACTACGTGAGCAACAACCTCATGTCGGGTTGGAGCGTGAAGCCCGTTGAGGGCAAATTGCAGCCCTGGAGTCAGGGTACTTCCTACACACAGGCTACCGGCTACCAGAAATGGGACGGCGCCGACCAGAAATCAAACAAGGAAGTGGAGGGATGGCTCATCTCGCCCGCCTTCAATACGTCTGGCGTGGACAAACTGAAGATGTCCTTCGACTATTTCGTACGCTACACCAACAATGATGCAGCATGGAAGGACCACTGCAAAGTCTACCTCTCAGGCGACTACAATGGTGCCGACGTGACGGCCGCTACGTGGACACCCCTGGAGGTGAACCTCGTGGAATCTCCCTATAGCGACTTCACAACCTACACTTCCGGCGAAATTCAAATTCCCGAGGAGTTCGTGGGTAAGGAGAATCTCCGCGTAGCCTTCTGGTTCTACGCACCCGCCACGGGTTCTACGACGTGGGAACTCCAGAACTTCCGCATGGACGAGGGCGAGGCCGGTACCGGACCCGTTGACGACCAGAAGCACTACAAGTTTGTCAAGGCTACCACCGTGGAGAGCGGCAAGCAGTATCTCATCGTGGCCGATGGCAAGATGGCAAAGCCCATCACAGGTACTGCCACATATGGCTACCTCAACGTGGAGCCGGTGGGCATCAAGGACAATTATATCGTTGTCAGCGGCCTGACGAATGCCTTTACTTTTGAAAAGGATCAGACGACAGAAATTGCTGGCATCGGTGAACTCTATAATATTATTCAGAGCGACGGACGTTATCTTTGGGCACAGGAAGGCGCGAACTATAAGAACTTCAATGTAGCCGAAAATCCCGAGGGCGAAAAGGCATGGATTGTCAGCATTGAGGAAGGCACTTCCTTCCGCATTGTCTGCGCCAACATCGGTCGTTTCTTCCAATACTCCAAGCAGTACACATCTTTCGGTTGCTATATTGAAGAGCAGCAGAATGCTTGCTATCCTGAACTCTACGTGCTCGAAGGCGAGACCGACGAGGATGTGACGACTCCCTCTGGCGAACAACCCGGCGGCGAAGGTGAAGAGCCTACACCGGCTACGGGTGATAATCTCCTGACGAATGGCGACTTTGAAAGTTGGACTGGCGGACAGCCCGACCACTGGAAGAGTACGACAACGGCAGGAAATGCTACGCTTTCGCAGAGCACGGACGCTCATGGCGGTCAGTACAGCGTGAAGGTGGCTACAGCCAGCACAAACAAGCGCCTCGCATACAAGGAGATTACGCTGAAGGCTGGTACCTATACCATGCAGTTCTACGCCAAGGGTGGCGGTCAGGTGCGTCCTGGCTATGTCCCCGTGGCCGATGGCAAGGTGGGCAGCTATGTCTATGGTGACTATACCAATACCACCGAGGATGGCTGGACGCTCGTTTCGCATCAGTTCACGCTTGCGGCTCAGACTGTGGTCAACCTCGTGGTAATGAACCCCTCCAATCAAGCGAAGGACGTTTTCATCGACGACTTCACGCTCACAACCGCTGACGGCGGACTCGCTGACGGCGGCAGTGGCACCGAGCCAGGCACGACGACACAGACCGCACAGTTCCGTCTTGCAACAGAGGTTCAGGGCGGCAAGCAGTATCTCATCGTGGCCGACCATGACGGCACGCTGAAGGCTGCCCAGCCCGTACAGTCAAACTATAACTACGGCTATCTGAAGGTGATCACCGTGACGGCCTCAAACGGGGTCATCACTGCCGATCCTGCCAATGCCTTCACCTTCGTATACCAAGAGGGTGGATACAAGATTCAGCAGCCCGACGGCCGACTCCTCTGGATGGATGCCACGCACACGAGCTTCCAGGTAGCAGCCGCTCCCACGGAAGGCTTCATCTGGACGGTGGATGCTAATGGCCCAGTCATGGGTCTCTTCCGCATTTCAAACGTAGCCCAAGGCAAGTTTGTTCAGTTCTCCACCACGCACGGCTCATGGGGCAGCTATGCCGAGCAGCAGGACGGCGGACTTGCTTCCTTCTTGTACGAACGCGTGAACTAAATTGTTCGGTATGAAACATATCCTATATATCCTCGCAGCAGCGGCGGTGGTTCTCACCGTCGCTGCTTGCGGAGGCAGCGACGATGGCATCGAACTCGGCAAGCAGGGTGGGGGAGGCTCGTCCTCGGCTTCCACGCTGAAGGAGCGCGATGCCGACAAGCGCCTTGAAGTGCCCGCGAGAAAGTCTTCAAATGTCTTCATCAGCCATTGGACGGTGGAGGGCAAGGACAGCGTGATGAACTATTGCTTCGAGTACGACCGCACGGCAAACCATACGCGATGGGTGGCCTATCGCTTTGACGGCGTGACGTCGAAGATAGGTACAGGACGTACAAACGAATGGGCTGACGACCCCAAGCTTGCCAAAGCAGGAGTAAGCATAGGCGCGGGCTATTTCTCCAATTACAATCGCGGCCACATCTGCCCAAGTGCCGACCGTGTATATAGTGTAGCTGCCAACATACAGACGTTCTACACCAGCAACATGTCTCCGCAGAACGGAGTCTTCAACCCCGGACTGTGGGCGCAGCACGAGGATTTTGTGCGCAATCTGGGACGTCGCTGTTACTCTCAGAACAGCAGCAACTACAAGAATCGCTTTGCCGACACCCTCTACGTTGTAAAAGGCGGTACGATTGCATCGGGTCAGACCATCGGGACGTCGTATAGCTCGAATGGGCTGCTGATGGTGGTGCCGAAGTACTATTTTGTGGCTCTGCTGAAGGTGAAAAACGGAGTCTACAATGCCGTCGCCTTCCGCTTTAACCATGAGGCTCTCGACGCCGACCCTGTTTTTGACGCCTTCGACTATGCCATGACGGTGCGTGAGCTGGAAGAGAAAACGGGCATCGACTTCTTTCACAACTTGCCGGACAATGTGGAGAACAGTGTTGAGACCACCTTCTCCAAATCAGCCTGGTCGTAATTGCTACGACTGCAGTATTCTAATTTCTTTCAACATTGCATGATGCCACGGAAACACGCCCTTCGCTACCTCCTCATTTCTTTTGGGATTCAGCTGTATGCCTTGCAGGTAGCGGCACAGCCCTTGGGCACGCGGCTTGACTCCCTGTTTGCGGTCAGCGAAGCGTTGACGAGTCGCATTCAGGTGGGACTCTGTGTCTACGACCTGACGGCCGACAGTCTCGTCTATGTGCGAGGAGAGCGCCAACGGATGCGTCCGGCTTCAAACATGAAGCTCGTCACGGCCATCACGGCACTGGACTATCTGGGGGTTGACTATCAATATCGCACCGTCTTCAGTCTTGACACCTCGCGCATAGACTCTTTAGGGGTGCTCCACGATCGCCTCTTCGTGCGTGGGGGCATGGATCCCCTGTTGGGGCGCTCGGATCTGGAGTCAGTGGCGCGAGACCTCTCACGTCTTGGCGTGCGAGAGATTGAGGGCGGTCTCTGTTTCGACATGTCCATCAAGGATAGTAAGAAATGGGGCGAAGGCTGGTGTTGGGACGACGATGCCGAAACGAATCCTACGCTTGCCGCCTTGCTCTGCAATGGAAAGCCCAACTTTGAGGACAATCTCATCCTTGCCCTCGCTCGCGAGGACATTCGCGTGAGGGGCTATGCCAGCCAGTCCTATCGCAGCGAAGGTGCGCAATACGAGATAGTCTTGGTGCGCCCCGTGAGCGAGGTGCTTCGTCCCATGATGAAACAGAGCGACAACCTTATGGCCGAAAGCCTTTTCTATCAGATAGCCAGCGCTTCAGGAGGCGATTTCTCCGGACGTGAAGCTGCCGCAAAGGCGATGGGGCATTTAGTAGCTCGCCTGGGTCTGGTGCCTTCCGACTACTATTTTGCTGACGGTAGCGGTGTCTCACTCTACAACTACGTGTCGCCCGAGCTCATCGTACGCCTTCTTCGCTATGCATGGCAGCATGGCGACATCTACGAGGCGCTCCTTCCCACACTTCCCGTGGCCGGGCGTGACGGCACACTCAGCACCCGCATGGTGTCCGGCCCCGCAGCGGGTAACGTAAAAGCCAAGACAGGCACGTGTACAGGCGTCAGCACCTTGGGCGGATATGCCACCGATGGCCGCGGTCACCGCCTCTGCTTCTCTATCATGTGCCAGGGGCAACCCGCCGCACGCCTTGCGCGCGAATTGCAAGATCGCATCTGTCAGGAGTTGGTGCGATGAAGTGCCCTTTCTGCTCCCATCTTACACCATCTTTTCCTGTTCCGCATCCTTTCTTGGGGCTTCCTACTCATAAACCACGTCTGTGGTTTTTATATTTCACGTCTGTGGTTTTCTCATTTCACGTCTGTGGTTTGTGAACAATAAGCCTTGTCGTAGCATTTATGTGCCCTTTTGCATGGAAGAATGTGCGACAAAATGGAACTAAGAAGGGCTCCTGAGAACGAAAATTTACGGGCGAAGTTTGTTGTTATTGTAAAAGCGCGTATTTTTGCAACTCGTAACAATGCAGCAGAACTTCATCTCCTCTCAGCCTTTCGCCCTTGAGTGTGGTGAGACATTGCCCGGCCTTCAGATTGCCTACCACACGTACGGCACGCTGAATGAAGCTGGCGACAATGCCGTGTGGGTGTGTCATGCGCTGACGGCTTCGTCCGACGTGGCCGACTGGTGGCCTCATACTGTTGAGGCCGGACGCTTTCTTGATCCCGCGCGCTACTTTGTGGTTTGTGCCAACTTCATCGGCTCTCACTATGGGACGACGGGACCCTTGAGCGTGAACCCTGGAACAGGACGCCCCTGGTATGGCGACTTTCCGTGTTTTACCATCCGCGACATGGTGCATGCCCACCAGTTGCTGGCGCGCCATCTCGGCATTTCCCGCTTGCGCATGCTCGTGGGCAGCAGCATTGGTGGGTTTCAGGCCGTGGAATGGCTGGCGATGGAACCCCGTTTCGCCCGTCAGGCCGTGCTCATTGCCACGTCGGCATGTGTTTCCCCTTGGATATCTGCCCTCAACGAGTCGCAACGCATGGCCATTGAGGCCGATGCCACCTATGGGCAACCCTCCGCTGAGGCCGGACTCGCCGGCATGGGCGTGGCGCGAAGCGTCGCCCTGCTGAGCTATCGCGGCCCCAAAGCCTATGACCTCACTCAGGCCGACGACGGCGAGGAACTCTTCCGGCGCCGCGTCAACAGTTATCAGCGGCATCAGGGCGACAAGCTTATGCGCCGTTTCAACGCCTACAGTTACTTCCGCATCACGCAGGCGCTCGATTCCCACAACGTGGGGCGCGGACGCGGTGGCATCGAGGCTGCCCTCGGGCGCATCGCAACGCCTTGTCTCTGCGTGGCCATCAGCAGCGACATACTCTTTCCTCCGGCCGATGTCAGGTACATCGCCGACAGCGTTCAGCGGGGAAAGTATGTGGAGATAAACTCTGACTTCGGCCACGATGGTTTCCTGGTTGAAACCGACAAACTCAACGACATCATCCTTGCCGAGATGGAGAGGTGCTGAACCCTTCCGGACAACCAGCGAGCGAAGCACATTAATAGATATAATCAATCAGCATGAACAACATAAGCAACTCCTCCACGCCGACAAGCACGGACGTGTCATTTTCCATCGGTCTCTTCGGCTTCGGCACGGTAGGCCGCGGCCTCTACGACGTGCTTCAACGCCTCCATACAGATCGCGTATCGATACGTCGTGTGTGCGTAAAACATCTTGAGCGTCATCGGGATGCAGATGTTTGTTTTACCGACAGTGCAGACGATATATTCAACGACGAGAAGGTGAATTTCATCGTCGAGCTCATTGATGACGACGTGGCCGCCTACGACATTGTCTGCCGCGCACTGCGTGCCGGACTCCCTGTGGTCAGTGGCAACAAGAAGATGTTGGCACGCCATCTGCCCGAGCTCATTTGCCTGCAGGAGGAGACGGGGGCAGCCTTGCTCTACGACGCATCCGCCTGCGGCAGCATTCCTGTCATCCGTAATCTGGAGGAGTACTACGACAACGACCTCCTGCAATCCGTCAAGGGTATTCTCAACGGTTCATCAAATTTCATACTCTCAAAGGTCTTTAATGAGGGAATGGGCTATGCTGAAGCCCTGAAACTGGCTCAAGATTTGGGCTTTGCCGAGAGCAATCCCTCGCTCGACATTGACGGCTGGGACTCGCTCTACAAACTCATCATCGTCACGATGCATGCCTTCGGCATCTACGTGGCGCCGGAAGCCATCTTCACCTACGGCATCTCCCGCATGAACGATTACGACATACAGTTTGCCAACGAGAAGCAGCGGCGCGTGAAGCTTGTCGGGACGGCCGAGAAAATCGACGATTCGCATCTCTCGCTCTCCGTGATGCCTCACCTCATCTCACGCCAGAAATATATCTACAGCGTCGAGGACGAGTTTAACGGCGTTGTCATTAAGGGATTGTTCTACTACAAGCAATTCATGTTCGGGCGTGGTGCCGGCGGCCACCCCACAGGCTCTGCCGTCCTCAGCGACATCACGGCGCGCCTCTATGGCTACCGCTACGAATACAAGAAACTACGTAGCGACCGTCAGCCTGCCTATACGACAGACTTCAGCTTTCGCGTCTATTTTCGCTATACCAACCCTGCCGACCGCCACCTGCTTACTTTTGAGCATGTGGACGAGACCTACACGTCAGCTACGAACAACTATCTTGTAGGATACGTTTGCATGAGCGAACTCGTCCAGAAGGCCGAGCAGCTGCGCAAGGCCGATGTTTTCCTCGCAGCCTACCCGCTGGATTAACTTGCACTTTCCCCTTTCTCCATCTCCATCCGCACATGGGGGATGCCTTCAAGCACAAACTCGTCGGAGACTTGATGGAAACCGAGATGTCTGTAGAACTCCGCCACATAGCTTTGCGAGTCTAAGGAGACGAAGCGAGCCTTCATCTCTCCGAAGGCGGCCTCCAAAGCTGCCTCGACAACCTTTCTGCCCAGTCCCTCGCCTCGTCGTGTGGTCAGCACGCGCCCCATGTGGACTTCGCCCTCGGCATCTCCAGGGAAGATGCGGGCGTAGGCCACGACCGCTTCGCCGTCGCGCATGAATACGTGGAGCGCCTGGCGGTCTGTGCCGTCCATGTCCAGATAGTGGATATGCTGTTCAAGGAGAAAGACGGTGCCGCGTGCGCGAAGTATCTCGTAGAGTTCGTCGGGCGTGAGGACAGAAAAAGGTTTTACGAAGGTTTTCATGGTGTCATCTTGAGCACTTCGCGCAGCAGGTCGGCGCAGAGGCCGGGCAGGATGATGTGATGGTTGCCGATGGGGTTGGTGAGAAAATAGGAGGCGTCCTCGCGTTGTGCGAGGCGGATGAGCAGTTGCGTGCGGCAAAGGTTCGGTGCCGCCTGCGAGCAGAGGATTTCTCCTTCAGCCATGAAGCTTCGCTGAAGATCTCCACTCAGTTTAAAGATTGTGACAGGTCCCGGTTGCATGTAGCCGCGGATGCCCACGCCGATACCCGATTCGAAGTGCGTGTCCAGTTCGTAGCGCTCGACCATGTTGAGTGGTATCGTGCAGTGGGCAAAGAGGATTTCGCCCGTCTCGGTATCAATGCGTGCAGGGTTGGCTTGGAAGCCCGATGTGCCGCATGCGGCGCGTGCCACAGCCATCGAAAGCATGGCGGGCACATCGCCCTCGCAGGTTGCCACGTAGCCCTCGGCGTTCAGGCGGGCCAAGGCCAGACATCCGGTGTTTTGCAGCGAAGACAGAAGGTCGAAACATCGGAGTGTAAATCCTTGTAAACAATGATCATCTAAGATTTTGTGCAAGGCATGATATATCTGTTCCGCCCTGGGAAGGGCACGACGTATCTCTTCACGTTCCGTGTGCTCGCAGCTTTCATGGAGAGGCAGCTTCTTGGTCGTTTCAGTCACTTCCTCGATAGGAATGTCCACAAGTTCAATGCCGAGGATGTTTCTGACCATGTTGGGGTCTGCCGTGCTCGCAATGAGCCAGTCGGAGGGTTGGCCGATGATGCCCAGGCGCATACCCTTGAGGGCCTGCCTTGCCTCTCCAGCCTGTGCCAATTGTTTCGCTCGGCATGCCACGCAGACATCCGTGCCATGCAGGATTTCTCCCTCCAGTCCCTGGCTGCGTAGGTAGGAGAGAATCTCCATAGAGGCCGCCAGCGAATTGGCTGTGTCGGAAGCCAAGAGATAGAACGGGCTTGTAGGAGTCTGCTTTAGCAATGTGGGCAACAAGCGGAGGAATATGCCTTCCGTGCCGCCCGTACGTACATAGATTAGGCTGAGGCTGTCCGTGCCGTAGTCCGTGAAGTCGCCACCGCAGAAGCGGTATTCCAGCCCGAGACCTTGTAGGTATTGACGTGTGGTCGCGTCGACGGCCTTTTCGTCGTGTAGTTCAGAAGTTAGGGTGTAGATGGAAATCATGAATTGTCTGTCAAATGGAGTTCAAAAAGAACTTCTTTGTGGAAGAGGGTGATGTTTATATGATTATTTCAGGTTCGGAGAAAAAATAAGATTTGAAGTTGGAGTGATGTTAACAGAGCGTATTTAGAGGGTAAAGTCCAGAACGACGATGTCGCGGACGCCAAGTTGCAGGCTTTCGCCCAGACGGATGCGCCGTCCGCTCAGCACGTCGAGGGCTTCGCTGGCCTTGATGTCTTCCCGGTAGGGTGCGAGGTCGAGGCAGCGAGGCGTGTCGGTGCCGTTGACGGCCACGAGGATGCGGCTGCGGCCGTCGTCAGTACTGCGGGTGAAGACGTAGATTCCGTCGCGAGGCGCGTAGTGGTGCAGCGTGCCCGTCTGGGCGGCGGGACAGTGCTTGCGCCATTGGAGGAGACGGCGCGTGAGGTCGTGGTATTGTGCTTGCTGTGGTGTGCGCGAGGACGCAGAAAAAGCACTTTGCGCATCGTCGGGGAATCCGCCAGGGAAGGGACGGCGCAGGAAGCCGTCGCCCGCGCTCTTGTTGCCATGCATGCCCACTTCCGAGCCGTAGTAAAGCTGGGGGATGCCTCGAAGCGTCAGCAGGAGGCCGAGGGCTTGGCGGTAGCGGCGGAAGTTCTGGGTGTCGGAGGCCGTGGCATTGAAGCGGTCGGTGTCGTGGTTTTCAAGGAAAGTGAGCAGGTGCAGAGGGTCGGCGTAGACGCCATCCTGCGTGAGGTATTCGTAGAGGCGCGCGATGCCCTGCCCATACTTTTCGGCCGACTCCGCGGTCACCGTGTGCAGGAGTTCCATCAGGGGAAAGTCCATGACGCTGGGCAGGTGGGAGTTGCGCGGTGCAGCAAGGCGGCTGTCCTTCTGCCAATAGGAGATGCCCACGTTGCTGCCCAGCCACGTTTCGCCCACGATGTTGAATCCGGGATATTCGGTGTCTATAGCCTGGCACCAGGCAGCCATTGCGTCAAAGTCGGCATAGGGATAGGTGTCCATGCGGATGCCGTCGATGCCAGCCTCTTCAATCCAGAAGATGCTCGTCTGCGTCAGGTATCTCAGCACATCGGGATTGCGCTGGTTCCAGTCGGGCATGGAACGTACAAACCAGCCGTTGACGGCGGCCTCAAGGTCTGCGGACGAGGCGTGGGGGTCCGTAGCGGCCGTCGTGCGGTAGTTCGTTTGCACATAGTGGTTTCCGTGGTTGAACCATGTTGTGTCTGGCATGTCTGTGAATAGGGGACAGAGGCTGCCGCAATGGTTGAACACCATGTCCTGAATGACTTTCATGCCGCGCGCGTGCGTTGCGCGAATCATTTCTTTGTATGCTGTGTTGCCGCCATAGCGTGGATCCATCGTGAAATAGTCGGTGATGGCATAGCCGTGGTAGGTGTGGCTGGGCATGTCGTTGAGCAGGGCGGGCGTGAGCCACAACGTGGTCACGCCAAGGTCGTCGAGGTAGTCCAGGTGCTGCATGATGCCCTGGAAGTCGCCTCCAAGTCGGCTGTCGTAGGGGCCGTTGAGCTCTTCGTCTTCGCGAAATCCCTCCACGTGGTCGTTGCTGGTGTCGCCGTTTGCGAAGCGGTCGGGCATGAGCAGGTAGACCACGTCGGTGGCATCCCATGTCCCGCGCTTCACGTGCTCTCGCTCTTGCAGTTCGTAGGGATATTCCCGCTTTTCGCCGCCTTCAAACTCCAGGCAGATGGTGAAGCGTTGCGGCTTGGCATGGCGTAGGTCGAGGTAGAGTAGCACATAGTTTTCGTTGGGAAGGCTGACGCGGCGAGTCAACCTGACGCCTTTGGCATTGCGCAGGCCGCAGCGTGCCCTGCCGGCACCTGTGTCGTGGATGAGAATTTGCAGTT